>CANCOY010000194.1 GCA_947379865.1 Acetobacteraceae bacterium | reverse complement strand
GGATTATCTCGCATCTCAAGTGCGCGATAATTTCATTTCTGGCGCTTGGCCGCAAGAATTATCACGCACCTCAAGTGCGCGATAATTTTCAAAAAGCCGCAGAGCTTGAAGGAGCCAGCTGGGGCACCACCCCAAAAAGAAACCGGCGGGGTCGCCCCCGCCGGTCATCTCTCTCAGCCCATGGGGCCTTGTTATTCCGCCGCTGCGGCACCCACGGCCTTGTGGAAGGTCTCGCCCTTGGCGGCCATGTCGCGCAGCAGTTGCGGGGGGGCGAAGCGGGCGCCGTATTTCTGGGCCAGGCGGTCGCATTCCTCCACAAACTTTGCCACGCCCACGGTGTCGATCAGGCTGATCGGCCCGCCGGTCCAGGGTGCAAAGCCCCAGCCCATGATGGCGCCCACATCGGCATCGGCGGCGGCCATCACCACGCCTTCTTCCATGCAGCGTGCCGCTTCCACCGCCTGGCGATAGAGCAGGCGCTTGCGCACTTCCTCGATCAGTTCGGGCGAGCCTTCGGTGATCTTCTGCGGCACGATATCCGACAGGCCTTGCCACAGGTGCTTGGGGCCGTTCTCGGGATAGTCGTAGAACCCCTTGCGGTTCTTGCGGCCAAAGCGGCCAAGCTCGGTCACCATTTTGGCGATCAGTGGGTCGGCGGCGGTGGCGAGGTATTTGTCGCCCAGGTCCTTGGCCGTCTGGCTGCGCACCTTGTAGGCAAGGTCGAGGGCCACGTCGTCCGACAGTTCCAACGGCCCGCGCGGCATGCCCGTGGCGGCACCCACATTGTCGATGATGGCGGGCGCAATGCCCTCCGCCAGCATCTCGATGCCTTCCGACACATAGGTGCCAAAGCAGCGCGAGGTATAGAAGCCACGCGAGTCGTTCACCACGATGGGTGTCTTCTTGATCTTCTGGACATAGTCCATGGCGCGGGCGCGGGCGGTGGGGCTGGTCTTGGCGCCCATGATGATCTCCACCAGCGGCATCTTGTCGACCGGCGAGAAGAAGTGGATGCCGATGAAGTTCTCGGGGCGCACGCTCGCCTCGGCCAGCCCGCTGATGGGCAGGGTCGAGGTGTTGGAGCCAAAGATGGCGTCGGCCGCCAGCATGGCCTCGGCCTTCTTCGTTACGTCTGCCTTGATCTCGCGCGTTTCGAACACGGCTTCGATGACAAGGTCAGAGCCCTTCACATGGGCATAGTCGGTGGTGGGCATAATCAGGCCCAGCACCTGGTCGCGCTTGGCCTCGGCCATACGGCCCTTGGACACGGCCTTGTCCAGCAGGTCCTGGGAATAGGCCTTGCCCTTGTCAGCGCTGGCCTGGTCGGCGTCGATCAGCACCACCTCGATCCCGGCCATGGCCGAGACATAGGCAATGCCGGCGCCCATCATGCCGGCACCCAGCACGGTGATCTTCTTCGCATCAGAACGCGGCACATCCTTGGGGCGCGACGACAGCTTGTTGGCTTCCTGCACATTGATGAACAGGCTGCGCACCATGTTGCCGGCAACCGAGCCCAGCAGCAGCGAGACAAAATACCGTGTCTCGATCCGCAGGCCCGCCTCGATGGGAACCTGCAGGCCCTCGTACACACAGGCGAGGATCGCCTTCGGCGCAGGGTAATTGCCCTTGGTGGTCTTGTGCAGCATGGCATTGGCAAAGGTGAACATCTGCATGCCACCGGGGCCATGCACCGGGCCGCCCGGCTGCTTGAAACCCTTGTCATCCCAGGGCTGCGCCTTGCGGGGTGTGCCCAGCAGATAGCGCTTGGCGGCGGCCAGCAGGTCGTCGGCCGGGACCACCTCGTCAACAATCTTCGCCGCAAGAGCCGCCTTGGGGTCAAGGCTCTTGCCCTCCAGCAGCAGGGGCAAGGCGGCCTGGGCGCCGATCATGCGCGGCAGGCGCTGGGTGCCACCGGCACCTGGCAGCAGGCCGATCTTGACCTCCGGCAGGCCCAATTGGGCGCGGGGGTTATCGGCCGCCACGCGGTAATGGCAGGCGAGGCAAATCTCAAGCCCGCCGCCCAGTGCCGTGCCATTGATGGCCGCAACAAAGGGCTTTCCGCCGGTCTCCATCCGCCGCAGGATCTTCTGGAAATGGGCGGCGTTGTCGGTCAGGGCGCGGGCGTCCTTGGGGCCAAAGCACATGCGCTGGATCATTTCCAGATCGGCGCCGGCCACAAAGTCCTTCTTGCCCGAGGTGAGGATGACGCCCTTGATGGCGTCATCGGCAAAGGCCTTGTCGAGGCAGCTGACGAAATCGCCCAGCGAGCCGTCGTTCATGACGTTCATGGAGCGGCCGGGCATGTCCCAGGTGATGGTGGCAATGCCGTCGGCATCAACCGTGAGGGTGACGTTCTGTGTCATAATGGGTTCCTCTGCGGTGTGGCTCAGACGCGCTCGATGATGGTGGCGGTGCCCATGCCGGCGCCCACGCACAGCGTGACGAGCGCCGTGGACAGGTTCCGCCGCTCCAGCTCGTCCAGCACGGTGCCAAGGATCATGGCACCCGTGGCGCCCAGGGGATGGCCCATGGCAATGGCGCCGCCGTTCACATTGATCTTGTCGTGGGAGACGTTGAGCGCCTGCATGAAGCGCAGAACCACCGAGGCAAAGGCCTCGTTCAACTCATAAAGATCGATGTCGCCGGCCGTCATGCCAGCCCGCTTCAGGGCGCGTTCGGCCGCAAAGCTTGGGCCGGTCAGCATGATGGACGGCTCTGAGCCGATGGAGGTGAACGAGCGGATGCGGGCGCGCGCCTTCATGCCCGTGGCAGCCCCCACCTCCTTGTTGCCGATCAGCACGGCCGAGGCGCCATCGACGATGCCCGATGAATTGCCGGCATGGTGCACATGGTTGACCTTCTCTACTTCCGGATAGCGCAACTGCACCACCTGGTCGAAGGCCATTTCGCCCGGCATCTGGAAGGCGGGGTTGAGGCTGGCCAGCGACTGCATGGTCGCCTCGGCGCGGATGTGCTCGTCGCGGTCGAGGATGACCAGGCCGTTAAGGTCGGTCACGGGC
>CANCOY010000193.1 GCA_947379865.1 Acetobacteraceae bacterium | reverse complement strand
CCGCCGTTCTATCGCGTGGCCGTGATGATCTGGCCCGACCGCGCCGCCTTTGAGCGCGACGAGCACACCGCCGAATGGCGCACCCTGCGCGAAGATGCCGGCGCCATGATCGAGCGGTTTGGCGTCAGCCTGAACTCGGCCATGGGCCTGGCGGACTAGGCGGCGCCCATGTCCATTCTTGTAACTGGCGGCACCAAGGGCATCGGCCTTGCCATCGCCCGCCGTTTTGCCAAGCCCGGCACCCAGGTGTTCCTGAACTATCGCAACGATGCCGCCTCTGCCGACAAGGCCAAGGCGGAGATCGAGGCGCTGGGGGCACACTGCCATCTGATCTGCGCGGATGTGAGCACACCCGATGGGGCAAAGCGCACGCTTGCCGCCGTGGCGGCCGTGACGGACCGGCTGGACCAGCTGGTCCACTGCGCCGTCAAGGTGATCGCCGAGCCGCTGCTGACGGTGGACCCCGTCGCCTTTACCGAGGCGGTCAACCTCAATGGCACGGCGCTGGTCTATCTGGCCCAGGCGGCACGGCCCCTGTTCCAGCGCGGCAGCACGGTGTTCTTTCTGTCGAGCCGGGGCAGTCGCACCCCCCTGCCCAACTACGCCGCCGTGGGCGCCGGCAAGTCGCTGGCGGAAAGCCTGATCCGCTACCTCGCTTTGGAACTGGCGCCGCTGGGTGTCAGGGCCAATTGCGTGGCGCCGAGCGCCGTCGATACCGAGGCCCTGCGCCAGGTCTATGGCGAGCGCACCGACGAGATCATGCGCCAGTCCGCCGCCAGCAACCCCAGCGGTCGCAATGTGGTGGACGATGATTACTGCAGCCTGATCGAATATCTGGCGAGCCCGTCTGCCGCGATGATCCAGGGGCAGGTGGTGTTCGTGACCGGCGGCAGCTATCTGGCGGCCTGAACCGGGACAGGTGTGGGGCGCGCTGGCAATCGCCGGGCGCGCCCCATAGCCTCTAGCGCAGCTCGCGGCGCAGGATCTTGCCGGTTACGGTCTTGGGCAGTTCGGCGATGATCTCGATCAGGCGGGGATATTTATAGGCGGCCATGCGGGCCTTGCAGTACTCCGCCAGTTCGGCCGGGGTAACGCTGGCGCCGGCCTTCAGGCTGACCACGGCCTTGACCGTCTCGCCCCGGTACTCGTCCTTGACGCCGACCACGGCAGCTTCGCGCACGGCGGGGTGGGTATAGAGGACGTCTTCCACCTCGCGCGGCCAGACCTTGTAACCGGCGGCGTTGATCATGTCCTTCTTGCGGTCCACCAGATAGAACCAGCCGGCCGCGTCCATGAAGGCCACGTCGCCGGTGCGGAAGCCATCGGGCCGCATGGCCTCGGCGGTCTCGGCCGGTTTGTTCCAGTAACCGGGGACGACCATGGGTCCCTGGCTGATGATCTCCCCCGCCTCGCCCACGGGCACGGGGTTTCCGTCGTCATCCGCCAGCCAGACATGTGCGCCGGGCACCGGCACGCCCACGGCAAGTGCGCCAGAGGTCGGGTCCACCGGCGCTTCCACGCCCAGCGGCACGCCGTGGGTGGGGGAACTGGTTTCCGTCAGCCCATAGATATTGTGGATGTAATGGCCGAACTTCGCCTGGAACTGTTCCACCACGGCGGGCGGGATGGGGGCGCCGCCGGAATAGATCTTGGTGAGGCTGGCCAGATGATCGGGGGTTGCCTCGGCATGGTTCATCATGGCCATCAGGGCGGTGATGGCCGCCACCGTGAAGCCCGGACGGCGTTCGTGCGCGGCATCCAGCATGACGCCCGCATCAAAGCGGAAGGCCAGCGTCAGCGGGCTGGCGGTGATGATTGCCACCAGCAGATGGCCCACAAGGCCGGTGATGTGAAAGAGCGGCGCCACGCCCAGCACGCCCACGCCATCGCCGAGGCTGATCCAGTCGCGATAAAGCTGGGCATTGTAGCAGATATTGGCATGGGTATTGGTGGCGCCCTTGGGCAGGCCCGTGGTGCCCGACGTATAGACAATGAAGGCAAAGTCGCTGGACGCCAGCGGCCGGGTGGGCGGTACCTGGCCGCGATGGCTGGCAATCACTGCCGCCAGATCCTCAGCACCCGGACAGGCCACCGCCACCACATCGCGATAGAGACGCGGGTCGTTGCGGGTCTGGCGCTCCAGCGGCGAGGTGGTCAGCACAAGGTCGGGCAGGAAGGCGCGGGCTTCCGGCGACAGGGCACCCACTACATCGCGATAAAGCGTGTCGTGGCAGACCAGCGCCCGGGGACGGGCGTCGGCCAGCAGCAGGCCCAGCTCGCGTTCGCGGTTCATGGGGTTGACCGGCACCATGATGCCGCCCGCCTTCCAGGTGGCGATCATGGCCACGAGGAACGAGGGCACGTTCTGGAGATAGACCGCCAGCCGGTCGCCTTGCTGGAAGCCGCGCGCGACGAGGGCTGCAGCCAGCGCGTCACTCTCGGCATCGATCTCGCCATAGCTGAGGGTGGCATCGAAGAAATGGATGGCCGGCTTGTCGGCGGCGCGGGCGACGGCGGCGCGGAACATGGCCAGCGCATCGGAAAATTCAGGGTGCAGCACCGGGCCGACGGATGACGGATAGAGGCCAAGCCAAGGGCGTTGATCATAAGCGGTCATGGGGTCGTCTTTCCGTGCAGCGGGGAGCGGGTGCGGCACAGCAAACGCCGCAGCGCCGGTGTACATAGGGGGTGCGCCAAGGGTGGGATGCGCCAAGGGGGGATGCGCGAGGCGCAGTCCGGCCCCGCCTTGCGGCGAGGCCGGGGAGGCTGCGATCAGGCCTTGTTGGCGTCAGCGCCCAGCGGCGTTGCACCGGGGCGGAAGCTGCCCGCCTGGGGGGCCGCATTGGCCATCTGCTCCATGGTCACCGCCATGGCCGCCTCGGCCACGGGGTTGCCCTGGATCTTGGCCATGATGGCAGCGGTATTGGCCGCCATCAGACCTTCCTTGTTGGTGGCGAGATATTCCGCCGAATCCTTGAGGCCGATGGTGAAACCATTCAGCTCGGGGATCACATAACGGGCGAACAGGTCCCACGAACGCAGGGTCGCCTCGCGATTGGCCCAGTCGTGGGCAAAGCCCAG
>CANCOY010000192.1 GCA_947379865.1 Acetobacteraceae bacterium | reverse complement strand
ATGCACGACGCAATCCAGATGTGGGGCGTGCAGGGCTGGTTCTGCCTGCAGATCATCCGCCTGGCCCAGGGCCTCGACAGCGACCGCACCCGCAACGTCTTCGAAGCCTTCAACGCCTACGCCGCCAACGAAGCCGCCACCGTGGCCGCGCTGAAACTGGGCGCCTGAGGACGGGCATGGGATCAAGCCGGGGGGTGAAGCCGCCCCCCGGCGCAGCACAAGAGCTGGAAAGATTGAAACGAAATAGAAAATTTCTCTTGATTGATGTTGCGGCGGATTGCCCAGTCGTGCACCCTTAACCGAGGTAATCGCAAGGAGGGCCTAGAGCCTCCCGATGACACAGGAGATGGGCCGTGGCGCAAGAAGATGACGACATGCTCAAGGCCAAAGCATTAGACGAAACGCTCAAGGCTCAAGCACTAATTGCGGAGAGGGAGATAGCTGGTAGCGGTCCTGCGTTACTTGCCAATCGCTTCTTCGTAACGCTTACCCCATCTGGAGCACGGTTAGCGTTTACAGAACGGGGAACGCTGGAAGGACAACTTCACTTCAGAAACGCTGTCATCCTAAGTTACCAAGATGCAATCAGCTTGTATCAATTGCTGCGAGATATGCTGAAACCTGTAGAAGACCAAATTTCTGCTGCTAACTCAGAAAAGCAGTAGCGCAATGTCTGAGGGAAAGACCTCCATTGAAGATTTGGTTAGACATCAGTTGCAGCATGGAGGTTTTAGTAGTGGAGGCACCGCTGGTACCGACACAAGGGACTCTCGCAGCGGTGGCACTGGCGGTACTGACGCAAGCCATACTGTGCGCGTACTCTCCTCAACCCGCACTGTAGAACCTTACAGCATCTTTGAAACGGAACTGATAGGTATAGGTTCAAACAATAATCAAGCGTCTTTATTTTTTACGATTGCCGGTGGGTGTGCTGGTATTCTCATTACACTTGCGAAGGAATTTTTCTCCTATAGCGAGATTGAAAGAAAAACGCATGATTGGCAGCCACCTATATTGATTTTACTTGTAATTTCTATAATAATTTCCGTCTTGATCGCCCTATGGGCGAGAAAAAATGTTAGTACAATAATTGATCAGATAAAAAAAGAAACCAAAAAATAACAAATTTCCATTTCAACAATTAAGCTTTTGCAATGTTTTTGAAATGAATACTTGAAAGAGGAGTAATATATGGCCCTTGCGGAGGCGAAAGTCTGGACGTCGCAGATCGTCATGCACATGGGGCTAGAGGAGCGGGACCGTTATTTCCGCCAGCTTGACCTGATGCACGACATCGAGGAATGGCACGGAGAAGACAGGCCGCTGCGTTTGGCGTCCTATCAGGGCTTTATCCGCTTCATGCTTACGGCGCCCGGCAAGTCAAAGCCTGCACTCGGCCTTACGCCCAAGGGCGGCCTTCTCGCCGCATGGCTGCATGGCGACGATCGCCTGACGGTTGAGTTTCTTGACCGTGAAAATGTCGAATGGGTGGTCAGCCGGCGGCGGGACGGGGTGGTGGAGCGCGCGGCTGGCAAGACACATGCAGGCCGGCTTCTGGCCAACCTTGAGCCCTATGATCCGGCTGGGTGGTTTGGCTTGTGACCGAGGTTCCGGATCCCGATCATCTGATGCGCTATGTCCCGAGAAGCCGCCAGTTGCGTGACCCGGAGACTGACGCGTTCCGAGGCGTTCTTGGGTCCGCATTCAATATCCGCGATGAGGACAGGGGTGGCCTGTCGGTGACGTGGATTGAGCACTACGGGCCGAAATCCGAAGACACCATAAGACGGGCCGGCACCTGCTACCGCGATAGCCTGCCATCCCGCAAGCTTAACCGGAGTGCCTGTTTTTCGATTGGGAACGCTGGCGCCATCCGTGAGGCGGGTGCAACGCGTGGCAAACGCCTCCGGCTGATACCGGCCCCGGACGGGCCAAACACGGGGCATGTCGAGATCCACAGGTTCAGCGACCAAGACAAGGAGTTGCTCGACGCCCTCGCCATGGATGTCTTCATCGAGCACGTCCCCGTGGCGCAGCTTGGTATATGAGGGAGGGCAGAACGCCACCCCCACCATTTTCCCCCTCGTCAATGTTCACGTAATGTTCTATTCTCAGATGGTCGCCCTCGAATCGGCAGCCTCCATGAGCGATGAACCTGTTCCTGATCTGTTTGGCCATTGTGCGCCCGTGAAACCCGCCCGGCGCAGGCGGGCCGTGGTGTCGGTTGTGCCGGTGGCGCGCCCCGTGGCGGTGGGTGAGGAACCGGGGCCGGCGCCCGTCACGGCAATGGTAATGCCGCCACCTCCGCCACCGCCGCCTTTGGTGATTATCGAGCGGATACCGCCGCCGCCCTTTGGCCTCGACGACGCCCGCATCTTCATGGACGAGGCGGAGGATGAGGGGTTGGCGGATCTGGCGCGGGAGGCGGTGCGCCTGCTGCGCCGCCGCCTGGACCGGGCGCTGGATGATGGCGGCGCGCCCCCCATGGTGCTGGTACGCGCCGTTCAGGCGATTGCAGCGGAATTGTCCAGTGATGGGGAGCCCATGGGCGATGGCATGGGGGAGGTGGTGCAACTCTCCGGCCGGCGCGGCAGTGGGGCCCGGAAGCGCTGAGATGAGTTGGGGCGCTGAAATATTGCCCAGGCGCAAGGCCGCCAGTGCGCCCGGGCGGCCCAGAAGCTAAGCAAAGCCGCTGGCACAAGGCCCTGGGGACGACGAGCATGGACGGCGCACCAAAGCAATATGATTTCCGCGAGGTCGAAGGCCGCTGGCAGCGCCATTGGGCCGAGACGTCGGTCTATGCCTGGGATCCGGGCCTGCCGCGCGACCAGTCCTATGTGATTGATACGCCGCCGCCCACGGTCTCGGGCTCGCTGCACATCGGCCATGTCTATTCCTATACCCAGACGGACCTGATCGCCCGCTTCCAGCGCATGCGTGGCAAGAACGTCTTCTACCCCATCGGCTTTGATGACAACGGCCTGCCCACCGAACGCCTGGTGGAGCAGACGCGCAAGATCCGCGCCGTCGACATGAGCCGCGAGGAATTCACCGCCATCTGCCACGACGTGGTGAACGAGGCAGAGGTTGAGTTCCGCAATCT
>CANCOY010000191.1 GCA_947379865.1 Acetobacteraceae bacterium | reverse complement strand
GCCGGTTTCGTGTTAAAGCCGCCCCCACGCGGCGCAGCCCATAGGGTTGGCACAGCCCAAAAGGCAAAAGGGAACACCACCATGGCAGATACGGCACGGATCCAGCGGGCATTGATCTCGGTCTCGGACAAGGCGGGGCTGATTGAACTGGGCCAGCGTCTGGCGGCCCATGGGGTGGAGATCCTGTCCACCGGCGGTTCGGCGGCGGCACTGGACGCAGCAGGCGTGCCCGTGGTGGAAGTGGCCAGCCACACCGGCTTTCCCGAAATGCTGGATGGCCGGGTCAAGACCCTGCACCCGCGCATCCATGGCGGCATTCTGGGCGTGCGCGGCCTTGCCAGCCACCGCGAACAGATGGCGGCGCACGACATTGCCCCCATCGATCTGGTGATCGTGAACCTCTACCCCTTCGAGGCGACCGTGGCGCGCGGCGCCGATGCCGAGACCGTGATCGAGAACATCGATATCGGCGGCCCGGCCATGATCCGCTCTGCCGCCAAGAACCATGGCGATGTCACCGTGGTGGTGGACCCTGCCGATTACAACGCCGTGCTGGACGAGATGGACGCCCATGGTGGCGCCACCACGCTCGCCCTGCGCCGCCGCCTGGCCGCCACGGCTTATGCCCGCACCGGCGCCTATGATGCGGCCATCGCCGCCTGGTTCGCGCGGGAGGCGGGCGATGCCTTTCCCCAGCGTATGGTGGTGGCGGGCGAGCGGCGCCAGCTGCTGCGCTATGGCGAAAACCCGCATCAGGCGGCGGCCTTTTATGCCGGCGGCCCGGCGCGGCCCGGCATTGCCACCGCCACCCAGCTGCAGGGCAAGGAACTGTCCTATAACAATCTGAACGACACCGATGCGGCGTTCGAGCTGGTGGCGGAATTCCCGCCGTCGGCAGGGGCAGCCATTGCCATCATCAAGCACGCCAATCCCTGTGGCGTGGCGGTTGCCCCCACCCTGCTGGAGGCCTGGACCAAGGCCCTGCGCTGTGACCCCGTCAGCGCCTTTGGCGGCATTGTGGCGGCCAATTGCCCGCTCGATGCCGCCACGGCGGCGGAAATCGCCAAGATCTTTACCGAGGTCATCGTCGCCCCCGACGCCAGCCCCGAGGCACGCGAGATTCTGGCGGCCAAGAAGAATCTGCGCCTGCTGGTAACGGGTGGCCTGCCCGATCCGCGCGCGGCGGGCGTGGTGGTGAAATCGGTTGCGGGCGGCTTCCTTGCCCAGACCCGCGACGATGACGCGGCGGTGGCGCTGGACGTGAAGACCAGCCGCCATCCCGATGCGCGTGAGCGGGCCGACATGGAACTGGCGGTGAAGGTCGCCAAGCATGTGAAATCCAACGCCATCGTCTTTGTGAAGGACGGCGCCACCGTGGGCATTGGCGCCGGCCAGATGAGCCGGGTGGATGCCGCCCGCATCGCCGCCCGCAAGGCCCAGGACGCCGCCACGGCAGCCGGCCTGACAGAGAGCCTGACCCAGGGCTCGGTTGCGGCCTCCGACGCCTTCTTCCCCTTTGCCGATGGGCTGGAGGTGATTGTGGAGGCGGGCGCCACGGCGGTGGTGCAGCCCGGCGGCTCCATGCGTGATGGCGAGGTGATTGCGGCGGCCGATGCGGCGGGCCTCGCCATGGCCTTTACCGGCCAGCGGCATTTCCGCCACTGACAGGCGAAACAGTTTCCGCGGTGCAACTTAACTTTCGCTTTACGCCTTGCTGGGGATGATCCTTATGTGGGGTGTGAAACGAAGAGGGTAGCAGCGATGGAAATGGCCTGGGCAGTTGTTGGTCTGGTGGCGGCGGCAGTGGGTGCGCTTTATGTGCGCGACCGCTATATCCAGAAAACCCATGCGGTGCTGCGGAACTACCCCGTGTTGGGCCATTTCCGCTATGCCTTCGAGGAACTGGGCTTTTACTTCCGGCAGTACTGGTTCACCGCCGACTGGGAGGAGCGCCCGTTTGACCGCATGACCCGCGCCTGGGTCTATCGCTCGGCCAAGGGCGTCAGCAATTACATCGCCTTTGGTGGCGAGGCGGATCTGCGGGTGCCGGGCCATGTGCTGTTCCTGCACAGTCCCTTTCCCGTAAACGAGGATGAGATCAAGCCGTTCGACGCCCCCGTGATCGGCGCCGGCTGCCCCAATCCCTATCGGCCCAAGAGCTTTTTCAACATCTCCGGCATGTCCTATGGCGCGCTCTCGTCCCAGGCCGTGCAGGCCCTTTCGGCTGGTGCGGCGGAGGCGGGGATCTGGATGGCCACGGGCGAGGGCGGGCTTTCGCCCCATCATCTCTCGGGCGGCTGCGATGTGGTCTTCCAGATGGGCACGGCGAAATATGGCGTGCGCGACGCCGAGGGCAATCTGAGTGACGCCCGGGTGGCGGAAGTCGCGGCCCATCCCCAGGTGCGGATGATCGAAATCAAGCTGAGCCAGGGGGCCAAGCCCGGCAAGGGCGGCATCCTGCCCGGCGCCAAGGTGACGGCGGAAATCGCCGCCATCCGGGGCATCCCCCAGGGCCAGCCCTCTATCTCCCCCAACCGCCACCGCGAGGTGGTGGATGTGGAAAGCCTGCTCGCCCTCATCAACCGCGTGCGCCGGGCGGCGGGCAAGCCCGTGGGCATCAAGTTCTGTCTGGGCGAGGCGGGCTTTCTCGACGATCTTTTCGCCGTCTGCGCCGCCCGGCCGGACGAGGCGCCGGATTTCATCACCGTGGACGGTGGCGAAGGTGGCACCGGTGCCGCCCCGGCGCCGCTGGCCGAGCACATGGGCCTGTCCATCCGCCAGTCCCTGCCCATTGTTGTTGAACGCCGGGCCGCCCATGGCCTGGCCGACCGCATCCGCCTGATTGCCAGCGGCAAGCTGGTGACGCCCGATCTGGTGGCCTGGGCCCTGTGCACCGGGGCGGATTACGTGGTCTCGGCCCGTGGCTTCATGCTGTCGCTGGGCTGCATCCAGTCCCTCAAATGCGACACCGGCCGCTGCCCCACAGGCATCACCACCCCCGACCCGCGCTTCACCCGCGGCCTCGACCCCAAGGAGAAATCCGTCCGCGTCGCCGGCTATGCCCGCGCCATGCAACACGACGTCGCCATGATCGCCCACTCCTGCGGCTGCACCCACCCCGGCCAACTCCAACCCCGCCACGTCCGCGTGGTCGACGCCAACTCCGGCCG
>CANCOY010000190.1 GCA_947379865.1 Acetobacteraceae bacterium | reverse complement strand
GGGTTGAGCTGATAGATCGGGCAAGGGTGGTCCGATGTTGGTGTCCACTTATTTAGAAGTGGACATTATCGGTCATGTCGTTTGGGACAGAGGGTGATGGGGTGGGGGTTCGGCGGGTGCGCCGGTCCTGGACGCTGGAGCAGAAGCGGCTCGTGGTCGCCGAGTGTGGCGCAGAAGGTGCCTCGATTGCAGGGGTCGCGCGGCGTCATGGTTTGAACGCCAACCAGTTGTACGCTTGGCGGCGACGGCTTGATGGCGAAGGGGCGGGTGTGAGGCATGGTGCCATCCTGCCGGTGACGCTCGCAGCAGTGGAGCCGATGGAAGCTCGGCCTGTGCCAACAGTTGCGCCACCAGTTGCGCCACCCATTGCCGCACCCACCCGCGGCCGCATACAGATCCTTCTCCCTGGCGGTGTGCGGATCATTGTCGGCGCGGATGTCGAGGGGGCGGCGCTGCAGCGGGTGCTGCGGGCTTTGGGAGCCTTGGGGGCGCCATGATCCCGGTTCCGGCAGGCGTGCGCATCTGGATCGCCACCGGCGCCACAGACATGCGTCGTGGCATGAACGGCCTTGCCCTGCAGGTGCAGCAGAGCCTGGCCCGCGATCCCCATGCCGGGGATCTCTTTGCCTTTCGGGGCCGCAGCGGCAGCCTGATCAAGATCCTCTGGCACGACGGCCTTGGCCTGTCGCTCTATGCCAAGCGCCTGGAACGTGGCCGGTTCATCTGGCCCACGGCAACCGAGGGCGCCGTGGTCATCACCCCGGCCCAACTGGCCTATCTGCTGGAGGGTATCGACTGGCGCCATCCCCAGCACACATGGCGGCCACAGTCCGCTGGCTGAAGGCCGCGACAAAGTGATTCAGGCGCCTATATTGCCCTGCCCCCCGGGGCTGATTCGCGGCCATACTCTTGGGCATGGCGCGTGACCTCAGCGATATCCCCGGCGACCTCCCCGACGACCTTGACGCCCTGAAGGCAGCCCTTGCCGCAGAGCGCGAGCGCCGCATCCGTGCCGAGGCTGTGGCGTCGGGCGCCGAGGCCCTGATCGCGCAGATGAAGCTGCAGATCGAGAAGATGCGCCTTGCCCTCTATGGCACGCGCTCGGAGCGCACCCAGCGTCTCCTCAACCAGATGGAACTGCATCTGGAAGAGCTGGAAGCCTCGGCCAGCGAAGACGATCTCGCCGCCGAACAGGCCGTCACCGGGAACGAGGCGCTGCCTGTGTCACCGATCAGCCGCAGACGTCCAGCGCGCAAGCCGTTTCCCGCACATCTGCCGCGCGAGCGTATTGTCGTGCCGGGGCCAACAGTGTGTGGCTGCTGTGGTTCGTCGCGGCTGGCGCGCCTGGGCGAGGATGTGACAGAGACGCTGGAGGTCATCCCCCGGCAGTGGAAGGTGATCCAGCACGTCCGCGAGAAGTTCACCTGCCGGGCCTGCGAGGCGATCTCCCAGGCACCAGCGCCCTTTCATGTGATCCCGCGCGGCTGGGCCGGCCCCAGCCTGCTGGCCATGATCCTGTTCGAGAAGTTCGGCCAGCATCAGCCCCTCAACCGCCAGGCCGAGCGTTATGCCCGCGAGGGCGTGGCGCTCAGCCTGTCCACCCTGGCCGATCAGGTCGGCACCTGCACCGCCATCCTGCAGCCTTTGCTGGAGCGGCTCGAGGCCCATGTCCTGGCCGCCACGCGCCTGCATGGCGATGACACCACCGTGCCCGTGCTTTCCAAGGGCAAGACCGATACGGCGCGCCTGTGGACCTATGTGCGCGATGACCAGCCCTTTGGCGGGGCGGCGGCACCCGCGGCAGTCTTCCATTATTCCCGCGACCGCACAGCCGTGCATCCCGAACGTCATCTGGCGCGCTATGCCGGTATTCTGCAGGCGGATGCCTATGGCGGCTATGGCAGGCTCTATGAGGCAACGCGCCATCCGGGGCCAATCCTCGAAGCGGCCTGCTGGAGCCATGCCCGCCGCAAGTTCTTCGTGCTTGCCGATCTCGCCAGCAGCGCCCGCCGCAAGGCCTCTGGCGGGGCGACGGTGCCGATCTCGCCCCTGGCCCTTGAAGCCGTGCAAAGGATCGACGCGCTGTTCGCCATCGAACGGACCATCCTCGGCCTTGCTGCCGAGGCGCGACGAGAGGCGCGGCAACAGCAAAGCGCCCCACTGGTGGCCGCATTGGGAGACTGGATGCGGACCGAGCGGGCCAGGCTGTCGCGGCACAGCGACCTTGCCCGTGCCATGGACTATATCCTCAAGCGCTGGGAGGCCTTCACGCGCTTCCTCGACGATGGCCGCATCTGCCTCAGCAACAATGCCGCCGAACGGGCCCTGCGTGGCATTGCCCTTGGCCGGAAGTCCTGGCTGTTCGCAGGCTCGGACCGCGGCGGCGAGCGCGCGGCGGCCATGTACTCCCTGATTGTTACGGCCAAGCTGAACCATGTCGATCCACAGGCCTGGCTTGGCGATGTGCTGGCCCGCATCGCCGATCACCCGGTGCAGAAGCTGGACGCGCTGTTGCCCTGGAACTGGGCAGCAGAACGGGAGCAGCATAAACTGGTGGCATGACCGCCCCCGTCACCACCCCTGCAATCGCCCGCCTCAAGGTCACCCTCGACAGCGTTGAGCCGCTCGTCCTGCGTCGGCTTGAGGTTCCCTTCACCCTCAGGCTTGATCGCCTGCACGAGACGCTGCAGGCAGCGCTCGGCTGGACCGGCACCCATCTCTACGAGATCAGGGCGCGGGGTATCGGCTGGGGCCTGCCCGACCCCGACTGGGGCGACGGACCGCTCAACGCGCGCAAGGCGACGCTGGCCAGCGTTGTGGAGGACACGGGCGCAAGAACGCTCGACTATCTTTATGATTTTGGCGATGGCTGGGAACTGGCAATCAGGATCGAGGGTCTCGCCGCGCCCCAGGATGGCGTCCTCTACCCCCGCCTCCTCGAGGCCAAGGGCCGCTGCCCACCCGAGGATGTGGGTGGGCCACCCGGCTACGCCGAGTTCCTGCAGGCGCTCACCGACCCGGAGGATGAACAGCACGCCGAGACGCTTGAGTGGATCGGCGAGGATTTTGATCCCCATGTCGTCGACATAGAGACGCTCACCGCGAGCCTCCAGCGCCTAGCCCGCAAATGGTCCCGCAAACCGCCCAGCAGGAAACCGAACGCAACGTGAACCGCGGTACTCACCGGAGGGTT
>CANCOY010000189.1 GCA_947379865.1 Acetobacteraceae bacterium | reverse complement strand
GGCCATGTTCGGGCAGGAACGTGCAGTCACGACCAATTCTCCAGTGAACGCAAAGTGCCTTGAGGACAGCCCCCGTCAGGGCGTGCTGAACCAGTGAAAACGCCACACCATCGTTGCACAACAAGTTGGGCAGAAATGAGACGCCGATTCAACGCCGACATCCCCTGATCCGGTCCCGAAACGAACAACGCCCGAGTGGACCAGACAAATCGTCTGATCCACATCGGGCGCTGGAACGCACGACGCGCCGAAGCGCGCCGGATTAGTTCAGGACGCTGACGCCACGACGGTTCTGGGCCCAGGAGGCCTCGTCAGAACCGAGTGCCACCGGCTTTTCCTTGCCGTAGCTGATCGTCGTCAGACGCGAGGCATCGACGCCCAGCGAGACGAGGAACTTCTTGACCGCATTGGCGCGACGCTCGCCCAGGGCGATGTTGTACTCGCGCGTGCCGCGCTCGTCCGCATGACCTTCAACGGTCAGGGTCTTGCTGGCGTACTGGGCGAGCCAGGCAGCCTGCTTCTGCAGGGTGGCCTGGGCATCGGCGCGGACGTCGGACTTGTCGACGTCAAAGAAAACGCGATCGCCAACGTTCACGACGAAATCTTCGTTGGAGCCCGGAACCGGGCCGCTGGCCGGAACAGAGCTGGCGCCGGTGCCGGCACCCGAATCCATGGTTGCGGGCTTGGACGAGCAGGCCGCCACGAGGAACAGGGCGGCGAACAGGCTTACGACCTTCAGGCCGTTATGGTTGAGGCGCATTTGTTTCAACTCCTTGTGTTGGCGCACACCGGGGGATCGGTGGATCGGTTCGCCAGCCGTAACGAGCCGAGGCAAGGTCTTCCGCCCATGCGGAAAACGTTCGTGACTCGGTCGACCCTTACCTAGAGCGGACCGGAATGTAGAGAACCGGGATTACTGAATCAAGGGGGACCATGCAGGGTCAGAGCCATCTGCAGGGGTAATCATCTGTCTTTCATTGCGGCCTGTGACATCAACGCTCCACAATTTGGCCCCACCGCCCTGTCCGCGGCTATCTGACGGCCCCTGACGGAAGAACATCAGCACCCGCCCATTGGGTGCCCAGGTCGGCCCCTCGTCCAGGAAACTCTCGGTCAACAGACGTTCGCCCGAGCCGTCGGGATGCATCACGCCGATGTAGAATTTGCCCTTGTCCATCTTGGTAAAGGCCACCAGATCGCCGCGTGGACTCCAGACCGGAGTCCCGTAACGGCCTGATCCAAATGATATTCTCTGCACGTTCGAGCCATCGGCCCCCATGGTGTAGAGCTGCTGGGCGCCGCCCCGGTCAGAGTTGAAGACGATGCGGCTGCTGTCCGGTGAATAGCTGGGTGATGTGTCGATGGCACCATTGCTGGTCAGGCGCTGCACGGCGCGGCTGCGCAGATCCATGGTGTAGAGATTCGACGAGCCGTTCTGCGCCAGCGACATGATGACGCGATTGCCATCGGGCGAGAAGCGGGGGGCAAAGGTCATGCCCGGGAAGTCGCCCAGCACCTCCTGCTGTCCTGAATCGATGTTGAACAGGTACACGCGGGGCTTGCCGTTCAGATACGACATATAGGTGATTTCAGAGCGCACCGGCGAGAAGCGCGGCGTCAGCACCAGATCACGACCATTGGTCAGATAACGGTGATTCTCGCCATCCTGATCCATGATCGCCAGGCGCTTGACCCGCCGGTTCTTGGGGCCGCTTTCCGAGATATAGACGATGCGCGTGTCGAAATAGCCGTCCTCGCCCGTCAGACGCTTGTAGATGGCGTCCGAGATCAGATGGGCGATGCGGCGCCAGTTGTCGGGCGTCGTGTAATAGACAAGGCCCGTCAGCTGCTGTTCGGCCAGCACGTCCCACAGGCGAAACTCGACCTTCACCCGGCCGTCGGGCTGGACTTCGGTATTGCCGGTGACCAGCGCCTGGACATTGACCACCTTCCAGTCCGGGAAACGCGGCTGCACCAGCATCGCTTCCGGCTTCTGGATCATGGCGGCGGGTTCCAGCGGCCGGAACAGGCCAGACCGCTGCAGGTTGGCCGTGATGACCCGCGACAGGTCCTGGCCAACACGGCTGCCCTGGGCATCGCGCCCGAAGAAATCGGGAATCGCGATGGGCAGCGGCTCCACCGTGCCCCGGGTGATGTCGATCTGCAGCAGCGCGTGCGCTGGCGCCACCGGCAGCAGGATTCCCGCCAGGGCAACAAGGCCCGCAAGAATAAGGGCGAAGGGTGCGCGCTGGGCGCGTCGGGTGATCGTCATGGTCATCCGCCTAGCATGTCCTTGGGATTGAAGGTCATCTCGATGTCGCGCCAGGAATTGTACTTGTCCTGGGGTAGTTTCAGGGGCTGACAGCGCAGCACGGCACGCACCACGCTTTCGGCCGCACGCTGAAGGAAAACATTGCCCGACCGCATGATGCCATCACGGTCAGGCAACTGCGGCTGTCCGGCAAGGGTGCCATCAGGATTATACGAGACGCGGATCCGCACAACGAGTTGTTCCGGATTGGGCGCACCAACCGGCGGATTCCAGCACTTCTCGATCTGGACGCGCGCCGCGTCGATCTCGCTCATGGTCAGCGGCTGATCGTTCACATTGCGCTCGGTGCTCTTGTTCGGTTTGGGATCATCCACCTCGGATGCCTCCGGCGCCGACTTGGCACGCCGCTTGTCGAGCAGGCTGGCAATATCGTCCAGGTTCACCTGCTGCTTTTTCGGCGGCTCCTTTTTGGGCGGCGTCGGCTTTGGCTTGGGCACCGGCGGAGGTTCGGGCATGGGCAGGGGGTCCACGGCCTCCTTCGGCGGTGGCGGGGGTGGTTCGGGCTTGGGTGGCTCAGGCGCCTTGGGTGGTTCTGGTTCAGGCGGGGGCTCCGGCTTGGCCTCAGGCGGCTTGGGCGGCTCGGGCTCAGGCTTTGGCTGCGGTGGCTCGGGCTTGGGCTCGGGCGTGGGTGTCGGGGGCGCCTTCTGCCGCTTGGGCGGCGGCGGCGTCGTGATGTCAGCGATGGTTACAAGCTCAACCGCAATGGGGGGCGGCAGGTCGCGCGGGGTCGGCGACAGATATGGGAGGCCGAAGATCGCGAAAAAGACCGCGACCAGATGGACTATGCCTGATGTCAACGCACTCCGACGCACGATCCCTCACGTCACTTTGGCTTGGGGGGTTCAGCGACCAGGGCGACCTTGGAGAAGCCACCGGCATTGATCGTGCCCATGACCTCCATCACCCGGCCGTAATCGACCGCCTTGTCACCGCGTACATAGATGCGCGTCTCGGGCCGCTCCTTGGAGATGGCCAGCAGGCGCGGCACCAGTTC
>CANCOY010000188.1 GCA_947379865.1 Acetobacteraceae bacterium | reverse complement strand
TCGGCCGGTGAAAGGTGGCGACAGGTCCCGGGATAAAGCGGGCCATCGGGGCCATGGGGGGCGCTGGGGCTGGCCGCCACCTCCGCCGCAATATCGGCGCGGGTACAGAAACAGGGATAGACGAGGCCAAGCGAGTCCAGCCGGGCCAGCGCCTTGGCATAATCCGCCATATGCTCTGACTGGCGGCGCACCGGTTCCGGCCAGACAAGGCCCAGCCAGGCCAGATCATCTCTCAGCCCCGCCTCATGTTCCGGGCGGCAGCGGGTGGCATCGATGTCCTCGATCCGCAGGCGAAAGCTGCCGCCCACGGCTGCCGCCACCTCTGCCGCCAGAAGGGCGGAAAAGGCATGGCCCAGATGCAGCTGGCCTGTGGGGCTGGGGGCAAAGCGGGTGATGTGCAGGGTGGGGTTGGGCATGGCAGGTTCAGGCTAGGGTGCCTTGAGGGAAATGTCTTGCGCTGGAAAGCCTTGCGCTGGAAAGCCCTGCGCTGGATCGGGCGCGCGAATCCGGCTATGCCATTGGCATCAACACGGGAGAAAAACCATGGCGTCTGGCCAGATCGATGGACCCCGCCTGAACCCGGCTTCCGGGCAGAAGGCAAAGCAGCTTGTGATCCTGTGCCATGGCTATGGCTCCGACGGCAATGACCTGATCGGCCTTGCCCCCCATTGGCAGGGCCTGCTGCCCGATGCCGCGTTCATCTCGCCCAATGCGCCAGAGCGCTGCGAGATGTCGCCCATGGGCTATCAATGGTTCGGCATTGGCAATTTCAACGAGGCCGAGCGCCTGGCCGGCGCCCGCCGCGCCGCACCGGTGCTCAACGCCTTCATCGACCGGGAACTGGCGAACCTTGGCCTGACCGACCGGGAACTGGCACTGGTGGGTTTCAGCCAGGGCACGCTGATGTCGCTGCATGTGGGCCTGCGGCGCGCCGTGTCCCCCGCCGCCATTGTGGGTTTTTCCGGCGCGCTGGCGGGTGTGGACCAATTGGTCGACGAAATCACGGCACGCCCCCAGGTTCTGCTTGTTCATGGCGATCAGGACGAGATGATCAAGGTGGCGGCCCTGCACCGGGCGACAGGCGCCTTGGGCGCCCTCAAGGTGCCGGTGCAATGGCATGTCAGCCCCGGTCTTGGGCATTCCATTGATGCCATGGGCCTGAAGCTGGGGGGCGAATTCCTGCGCGATGCCTTTGCCGGCACGGTGGCCCCCGCAGGGGCCTGAGCGGAACAGGCCGCAGGCGTCGTCAATCCGTCACACCAGATGGTGTACTTTTGACGGCGTTTGGCGGTAGCCTTTGATTGGTTAGTGTGTTTGCGGCGGCCCCTGGGCCAGGTCCGCCGCCAGAGGAGCGTGTCAGACTAGGGTAATCAGGCCTCGGGAACAGATGGGATGACGATCAACGTCAAGAACAGTCCTGCGCTTGTGCTGAACGCCGATTTCCGGCCGCTCAGCTATTTCCCCCTGTCGCTCTGGTCGTGGCAGGACGCGGTGAAGGCCGTGTTCCTCGACCGCGTCAACATCGTCTCGGAATATGACCAGGTGGTGCGCTCGCCGGGCTTCGAGATGCGCCTGCCCAGCGTGGTCTCGCTGAAGACCTATGTGCAGCCGGCGAAATACCCCGCCTTTACCCGTTTCAACGTTTTCCTGCGCGACCGCTTTGCCTGCCAGTATTGCGGCGATACCAGCGACCTGACCTTCGATCATGTGCTGCCGCGCTCGCGCGGGGGCCTGACAACGTGGGAAAATGTCACCACCGCCTGCTCGCCCTGCAATCTGCGCAAGGGCGGCCGCCGTCTGGCCGAAAGTGGCATGCACCTGTCGGGCTATCCGATCATGCCCACCGTGCACCAGCTGCAGGAACGCGGGCGCTCGTTCCCACCCAACTATCTGCACGACAGCTGGAACGACTATCTCTATTGGGATACCGAGCTGGAGCCCTGAGAGCCCTCAAGGACTGAGCTTCAGATCCGTTCCGACAGGCGGATGGCAAGCCGCGTTGCCGCCTTGATGCCATGGGCCAGCAGGCGCTGGGCAGGCGAATCCTCGGCGCCATGGTCCAGCGCCGTCTGGCGGTGGCCGGCCTCGTCGGCGCGGAAATCCTCGATCTGGGCCTTCAGTTCGGGTTCGACAGTGCCGAGGCGCGCGGCCTGTTCGGCATAGTGTTCGTCGATCACTTCCTCCACCGCCGAGGTGCAGGTCATGGCGGCCTTCTCGCCCAGCAGGGCCGTGGCCGCCCCAAGCGCAAAGCCCGCCACATGCCACAGGGGGCCAAGGGCCGTGGGGCGCACCCCGCGCTCGGCCACCAGCCGGTCAAAGGCCACCAGATGGCGGCGTTCCTGCTCGGCCATGTGGGCGATGGTCTCGGCGCTGGCCTGTCCCTTGAGCACGGCCAGCTGGCCCTCATAGATGCGCATGGCGCCATATTCGCCGGCCTGGTCGACGCGAATCATGCGCGCCACCATTTCGGCGTCGTCAGGGCTGCCGGGCAGGTGCTGGTCCGTGGTCATGGTCGCGTCTTCCAGGGGGTTGAGGCCGCAATGACGGCGGCGGCAGCCAGCGAGGCAAGGGCATTCCAGCCCGCCATGGAAATGCCCAGGGCCTGCCAGGCGATCTCGTCACAGCGCACCACGGGGGCAGCTTCGATGCGGGCGATGAGGTCGGCAATGTCGGTAACGTCCTGGCCCACGGCACCACAGGCTTCCAGCCCGCGCCACCAGTGCTGCTCGACACCGGCATGAAAAATGGCGATGCCCGCACCCACCACCAGTGCCACCAGCCCCAGGCCCAGTGCCAGGCGTGCGGCCATCCCGCCCTTGCCAGCAAGCGCCAGGGCCGCCAGCCCGCCGGCCATGGCCGCCACATGGGCATAGCGCTGGTCCATGCACAGCACGCAGGGCGCCAGCCCTCCGATATACTGAAAGCCAAGCGCCCCCAGCAGCATCAGGGTGCTGAACACCACAAGGGCCAGTTCCGGGCGAAGGGCCCCTTGCAGACGAAGGACCCGTGTCAGGCGAAGGAGAAGGGCGAGGCGGCGCATGGATCGAATATAGGCCGCGCCATTTCTGCCGGCCATAGGGCGCAAGGGGCGTTCGGCGCGATTGACCCGCCAAACGGCGGGATTATAGTGCCGCTGCGGGCGCAGGCCCGCCTCGCCCGGCTTGCCCCTGTGGCGGAATTGGTAGACGCGGCAGACTCAAAATCTGTTGCCGGTAACGGCGTGCTGGTTCGATCCCGGCCAGGGGCACCAACTTCAAGTGTGGAGACGCGCGGGGGCCAGCGCTTCGGCCGCTCTCCCTCTTGTCTGGATACGATCCATGTCCGGCAGCAAAAACACCATCCTCTCCACCCTGCGCAACGCCATTGCCCT
>CANCOY010000187.1 GCA_947379865.1 Acetobacteraceae bacterium | reverse complement strand
ACCACGCCGATGGAGCCAACGATGGAGGCCGCATCGGCAAAGATCTCGTCCGCTGCCAGGGCCAGCATATAGCCGCCAGAGGCCGCCACATCCTCGGCAAAGGCAAAGACGGGCAGCTTGTGTTCTGCGGCCAGGGCGCGCACCCGGCGCGTGATCTGGGCCGACTGCACGGGTGAGCCGCCGGGGGAGTTGATGGCAAGCGCCACCGCACTGAGGCCCCGGCGCTTGAACGCCGCCTCAAGCCGGCCCGCCACCGAGGCGAGCGTCAGGCGGCTGGAAAAGGAAGGTCCGCCGCCACCGATGACACCTTCAAGGCGCACCACGGCTACACGGGGGGCAGGTTTGCCGAGTTTGAGGAACGGCACGCGGGAGAGAAGATCGTCGAGGCTCATGACAGGCACATGGGGCCTTGGCCCGGCTTAGGCAAGCCCGCCTCAAGCACTAAGCCTGCCGGCACCGCGCAGAATGGCCTCTGCCCCGGCCGTGTACGCGCCATCTGCTTCATGCAGGACAAGGCCGGCAGACAGTGTCAGGGCCGCGCGCGAGCCCTTTACAGCTTGGACCAGCACCCGCTTGGCCGGCCGCCCTGCTTTGGGCCACAGCGGCAGGATGACAATACCCCCCACCTGCATGTCGAACGCCGCCAGCAGGCCATCCAGCCGGTCGGCCCGGTGGATCAGGCTGATGGTGCCCCGGTGGCGCACCGACCGCACCAGGCTGGCCACCCACAGGCCCAGACCCGCCGCACCCTCCACATGGGCCGCCGCACGGCGGGCATCGGCTGGTGCCGTTGCGGCCGTCGCCTCAAGAAAGGGGGGATTGGCAAAGGCATGGTCGAAGAGGCCATGGTCGCCCAGTAAATTCTCTGGCGGGCGCGCCACGTCACCCAGATGAAAAAGGGGCACTGGCTGGAAGGCATTGCGGCTGGCATTGGCGCGGGCCAGCGCCACCGTTGCGGCATCCTGCTCCAACCCCTCCACGCGGACGCCGGGCACCCGTGCCGCCAGACAAAGGCTTGCCGCCCCCGCCCCGGCGCCCAGTTCCAGAACCCGCTCCCCGGCGCGCGCCGGTACGAAGGCGGCCAGCAGCACGGGATCGATGGCAGCGCGATAGCCCTTGACGGGCTGGGCGAGATGAACCCGCCCGTCCAGCAGGCGATCCTCCGTCAGGGGACCAAGAGAGGCCAGTTCGCCATTTGCGGAATCTGGCTCAGCCACCGGCGGCCTTTCCCCGTATGACGGGTGCCAGCCTTGACCCATTCACAACGCGGCTCATATCCTGCACATCTTCTTGCGGCGCACCGGATGATCACGTGAAAATCCGGCTAGAAATGGGTGATGGTGTGGGCGTTGTGGTAACACTCGAGGGCGAACGCGGCAAGCCGCAGCCCAACGCACTCGATCATCTGCTGGCGCTCGTCGCCGATGATTTCGACAAGGTAAACGACGTCATCCTCAAGCGGATGACCAGCGACATCGACCTTATCCCCCAGCTGGCCGGGCATATCATTGCCTCTGGCGGCAAGCGCCTGCGCCCCCTGTTGCTGCTGGCCGCCGCCCAGATGTGTGGCTATAGCGGCGACCGCCATGTGCGCCTCGCCGCCTCGGTGGAGTTCATCCACACCGCCACCCTGCTGCACGACGATGTGGTGGACGACAGCGGCCTGCGCCGTGGCCAGCAAACGGCCAATGTGGTGTGGGGCAACCAGGCCAGCGTGCTGGTGGGGGATTTCCTCTTCTCCCGCGCCTTCCAGCTGATGGTGGAAGACGGCTCGCTCTCGGTGCTGGCGATTCTCTCCAATGCGTCTGCTGTGATCGCGGAGGGCGAGGTCCTGCAGCTGATGACCTCGAACGACACCGAGACAACGGAGGATGCCTATCTCAAGGTGATCGCCTCCAAGACGGCGGCGCTGTTTGCCTCGGCCTGCCGCGTGGGTGCGGTGGTGGCCAACCGGCCCCGGGCCGAGGAAGAGGCGCTGGACAGTTTCGGCCGCAACCTTGGCATCGCCTTCCAGCTGGTGGATGACGCCCTCGATTATTCGGCGCGTCAGGCGACGCTGGGCAAGACCGTGGGCGACGACTTCCGCGAGGGCAAGATCACCCTGCCCGTGGTGTTGGCCTTTCGCCGGGGCAGCCCTGAGGAGCGCACCTTCTGGCGCCGCTGCCTTGAAGACATGAAGCAGGAAGACGGCGACCTTGAACACGCCGTCTCCCTGATGATGGCCCACGACTCCCTGCGCGACACGGTGGAACGGGCACGCCATTACGGCGCCATCGCCCGCGATGCCCTGGCCATATTCCCCGATTGCCCGGCCAAGCGGGCGCTCGCCGGCGTTGTCGATTTCTGCATCGAACGCGCTTATTGAGCGGATCGGGCAGGATTGGGCCGTGCCCTGCTTGCGGCCCGCCTCCGGGGGTGCTATCACCCCGGCCCTGACGGAGTGTAGCTCAGCCTGGTAGAGCACTAGCTTCGGGAGCTAGGGGCCGGAGGTTCGAATCCTCTCACTCCGACCAACCTTTTCGAGGGTCCCCCTCGAAGAAGAAATGGCCTGATCCCGACACCAGCAATGGTGCAGGCCACCCCCCGGGGCGAGTGGTGCCCCTGATCTGATCCTTTTCCTGCCGATGGCCATTTTCGTTGTCTACAACGAATTGATGAAATATCGTGGCCTCCACCCTGCATTCGTGTGGGATGTGTTGCAGAAGCCATGCTAGGCTGGGAGCCATGACAGGTGAGCCCAAAGAACCCTTCTCCGAAACCTATGCCTTCAAAGCCGGCGCCTACGAGACCGGTTACGGAAGGCAAGAGCATTCCGGATCGGGTGCCGACACCAACGAAACCGCCGCCCCGGAAATAGGCGCCTATGCGCTCGATTTTGCCGTGGCCAAATCCATTCGCTATCACGCGAAGATGCGCCGCTTCTTCGACCGCCTCCACCAGATCAGCGTGGCCATATCGGCCCTGACCGCAAGTGCGGCTGTGGCAACCCTGACCGTTGCGGGCGGTGATCGCCGGCTCGCCCTCTGGCTCTCAGCCGCTGTGGCCTGTGTAACCACGCTTGACCTGGTGATCGGCTTCTCGGAACGCGCCCGCACTTATGATGGGCTGCTGCGGCGCTTTTCCGATCTGCGCGTCCGCCTTGTGCGCAACCCGGCCCCCTCCAGGGCGGAGCTGCGCATCCTCATGGCCGACCGCCTCGAAATTGAAAAAGACGAACCAACAGAACGCACCGTCCTCAATCTCATCTGCAATAATGAGGAATTGGTGGCCCGTGGCTTCCCGCGCGAAAACGAGGCCCGCGTTTCCTGGTGGCGCCGCCAATGCGCCTATCTGATCGACCTGCCACCGTCTGATCCTAGGCCCGCCATAGCACCGGAATAGTGGGGTCGCGGTTTCACGCCCTTTCCTTAATCGGGAATTCGCATAGACTGACTCACCCAATTCATGTGAGGGGTCGTCATGGGATTCCGCTTCAGACGTTCGGTTCGCCTGTTCCC
>CANCOY010000186.1 GCA_947379865.1 Acetobacteraceae bacterium | reverse complement strand
CTGCTGGGCGGCTCCGACACGCTGATGATCGGCAAGACCCTGTGGAACGAGTTCTTCAACAACCGCGACTGGCCGCTTTCCAGTGCCGTGGCCGTGGCCCTGCTGCTGGCGCTGGTGGTGCCCATCGTGCTGTTCCAGCAGCATCAGGCCCGCGCCCAGGCAGCCGAGCGCTGAGGGGGCTGCAATGATCCGTGGACTGACCCGCTTCAACATCGTCTCGCTGACGTTCGGCTTTGCCTTTCTCTATGTGCCGATCCTTCTGCTGGTGATCTTCTCGTTCAATGAGTCAAAGCTGGTCACGGTGTGGGGCGGCTTTTCCACGCGCTGGTACTCTGGCCTGATGCGGAACCAGCAGCTGCTGGACGCGGCCTATGTCACCCTGCGGGTGGCCATTGTCTCGTCGACGCTGGCCATGGTGCTGGGCACGCTGGCGGGGCTGGTGCTGGCGCGCTTTTCCACCTTCCGGGGCCGTGCCCTGTTCACCGGCATGGTCTATGCGCCGCTGGTGATGCCCGAGGTGATTACCGGCCTGTCCCTGTTGCTGCTGTTCGTCTCGCTGGATGTGGACCGCGATATCTGGACCGTCAGCCTTGCCCATACCTCGTTCACCATGTGCTATGTGGCGGTGGTGGTGCAGTCGCGTCTGGTGGGCTTTGACCGTTCCATCGAGGAGGCGGCCCTTGATCTGGGGGCGCGGCCGGCCAAGACCTTTCTGGTGATTACCCTGCCGATGATTGCGCCGGCCCTGGTGTCGGGCTGGCTGCTGGCCTTCATCCTGTCGCTGGATGATCTGGTGATCGCCAGTTTCACCACGGGGCCGGGCGCCACCACCCTGCCCATGCGCATCTATTCCCAGGTGCGCCTGGGCGTGACGCCGGAAATCAATGCCATTTCCACCATCATGATCGGCGTGGTGGCCACGGCGGTGCTGATCATTTCCATCGTCCAGAAGCGCGCCATCGTCCAGCGCCGCCGGGAAGAACGCATGGCCTTTGCCGCCAGCTGAGGGGCGGCAGGGATGATACTGAACAGCAGGTGTTGAAACGACTTTGCCCCATCCCCATTTCTTATGGAGAGGCGATGATCTCAGAGTGCTGCCGGCAGGCTTCCCCCCAGCCCCGGCGGCGGGGCCATCGCCGGGTGCGTCGGATCCCCCCTCCTGACGCCAAGTGCGTGACACACGCAGGACGCCCGGTCGTTCCCCACGGCCGGGCGTTTGCGTCTGGTGGCCACCCTGCCTAGGATCGCACGGCGCAAGGAGGCGGCTGGCATGTGGCAGGTCCGGGTACGGCAGTTCGATGACGTGCTGGAGGTCGCCGCGGGCGACACCATCCTTGAGGCCGCCCTCGACCTTGGCCACGATTATCCCCATACCTGCATGGGCGGCACCTGTGGTGCCTGCAAGACCCTGCTCATCTCCGGTGAGGTCGACATGAAGCCTTATGCCCATTTTGCCCTGACCGACGCCGAGCGGGCGGCGGGCTATATCCTTGCCTGCCGCGCTTTGCCCCTTGCTGACTGCGCTGTCGCCATTGCCGATGGCAGCGAGGAAACCCTGAACCCCGGTGCCCCCGCATGAACGTCCAGGATGATTTTGACGACGACGACGACGATGACGAGGCGGACGAGGCCCTGTGGGAGGGTGACAGTCCCGAGCTTGAGGCGCTTGGCCGCTTTGCCGGCCTGATCGAGCGCCTGCCCTGGTTCGCCATGGTGGGCCAGCCGCTGAGCGCCCGCGACATTGAGGTGGCGCGCGACTATCTGGACGCGCTGGGCTTTCCCGATACGGAAACCGTGCCCCTGGAAGACTGGCTGGAGGCGGCCGACGCGGCCCTGAACCCCGATATCGACACCACCTGGTGGGAGACGGAAGAGCAGCTGCGCGCCGGCCTCACCATGGATGCCATCGACGCCCTGGGGGAAGAAGCGCTGGACCTGGCGCTGACCCACATCGCCCGCCGCGTGGCCGCCACCATAAAGCCCCAGATCGAACTGGCGGCGGCGCTTACCGGCGGCGACGATCCGGAATTGCTGGAGGCAGCCCTTGGCGCCGCCGCGCAGGCCTGCCACCAGGCCGCCCTGGTGCTGGCCGCCGGTGCGGAGCCCGACCACCCCTTTGCCCACAAGCTGCGCCTCTATGAACAGGGCCGCTGGCCAGTCTCGGTGGTGGGCGGCACGTTTAGTCTGTTCTGAGGCTAGTCTGTTCTGAGGCCGCCTGGTCGGGGAAGGGCAAGCAGGGCCGCAAGCCCAAGCAGCAGCGCCAGACCACTGCCAAACAGCACGAGGCCCGCCTGCGGGTAGACCAGCACCGACAGGCGCGCCATGACTTCCCCGGCATCGGACAGGCACAAGACGGGGGCGGAGAAGGTGAAGATCTTGTCCGGCCCCTTGGCGGCGCAGCCCGCATAAAGGGCCAGACCCGA
Organism: Acetobacteraceae bacterium; assembly: GCA_947379865.1. Lineage (GTDB taxonomy): Bacteria > Pseudomonadota > Alphaproteobacteria > Zavarziniales > Zavarziniaceae > CANCOY01. The sequence continues at coordinate 1,153 of CANCOY010000186.1, read as the reverse complement.
CCAGACCGCCGCAACCTGATAGGCCACGGCCCACAGCACCAGCCCCACGAAAACCAGCCTGAGGCGCGAATCCAGCAGACGGCGGGCGCCGTGACCGATGAGGGGCGCCAGCACCGGCAGGAAGATGTGCAGATACCAGCTAGGCGTTCCCGCCGCCCCGGTGCGCGCCAGACTGACAAACATGTGCCACAGCAAACCGGCCACAAACAGGCCAAGGGCCCAGATGGTCAGGGCCAGCATCAACGGCGCGTGGCCAGGCGCGGCACGGCCCCCGCTTGCCAGCCCCACAAGCCCGGCCAGCACAAGAAGCGGCGCCATATAGGCCAGCGGCAGCAGGGTGAGGGACCAGGTACCGGCCCAGACAAAGCTGGCCAGTGCCACAAGCATGCCCCTGACAAGGGCAAGGACCGAGAAACGCGCCTTCAGCCCCTCCACCAGACCACCTTCGCGGGCCAGCCGGATGCTCTCGTCGCTGCCAGACAAGGCGCCGAATGCCGCATATTGATAAAGATACCAGCCCGACCCCACCAGGGCGGCCAGCGCCCCCAGCAGGCCAAGCTCCACCAGCCGGGCACGCATCAGCCGGCTGTCGGCCCGGGCGGCCAGCGCCCGAAACAGCAAAAAGCCGGCGATGCCAAGCAGAATGGGCACGAAGAGCGCCTTGGTCAGCAGCCCCAGCCCCAGCACCAGCCCCAGGGCACAGGCACGCCCCCGCCCAAGCTCTGCCGTTCCCGCCGCCGTCAGCAGGCTGACAATCGCGCCCATCCAGAACAGGCACAGGGCGTCATTTCCCAGCCGCGCGAACTCAGGAAAAACCATGGGCAGCATGAGGGGGTAGAGAACAAAGCCCAGCCGGGCGACCTGTGCGGTGTCCTCGCCGCCCGGCTGGCGCGTGGCGGCCCGCAGGCCCAGAAAAACCCCCGCCCCTGCCAAGACCAGCGAGACCAGGCGCAGCAGCAGCAGGCGATCGACAAAGCCAAAGCCCTTCAGCAGCCGGTTCAGGGGTGCGAGGGCGGCATAATAAAGTGGCGGGTGCTGGGCCGCCCAGTTTGGCGTGGTGCTCTTCTCGAAATCCCAGGCCAGGCCCGGCGTCCGATAGGCGGGCCCATAGGCATCGACCCGGGCCGGATCGGCGAAAAACTCCCCATAGGTC
>CANCOY010000185.1 GCA_947379865.1 Acetobacteraceae bacterium | reverse complement strand
AAAACCGGCTTCTCCCTGGAGAAGTGGTATTGGGTCGACACCGTAGAGGTCGGCGGCATCGCGGATCTGGGCGGGGCCCTCGAGGCCCTGGTTGAGGAACCCACGCGGATGGTCATAAGGGGGGCGCCTGCGCCTGGCCTGGACCTGGCGGCGCCGGTCTTGCGTCGATCTACAGCACGCGTGAACGCGCCTGCGACCTTCGTCGACACCCCCCGACAATGGCTTCACAGCGACGTGGACGGCGTGTCCGCGCCTCACATTGACGTGATCAGCGACCCGGCGGGCGGCGTGATGCACGTCCTCGACCTGTTCGCGCAACACGCCCCCGAGCTGGAGGGCGTGACGTGCTGGTGGTGCTATTCATCCAGCGCAGGCGTGAAGGATGTCACGGCGCCGAAGCTGCACATCTGGTGGTGGCTGGACCGCCCGTACCAGGCGGAAGAGTTGAGGCGATGGGCGGCGGCGGTGAATGCCCGGGCTGGGATCAAGCTGGTGGACCCAGCCTTGTTTGGGGCCGTGCAGCCGAACTATTGCGCACGCCCCATTTTCAAAGGGATGCCGGACCCCTTGCCCGGTCGGCGACGGTTCGCCCTTCAGGCGGGTGACAGTGATGCCGCCACCCTGGCGATACCGGCTAAGATGCCACGGCAGGCGGTAGGGGGCGGCAGCGGCGGCCGCGTCTGGTTCGGGGACCTAAGCTTCAGGGATCACCTGGCCCAGATGGGTGGAGAGCGGGGCTTGCGCGAGCCTGCCATGGCAGCCGTGAAGGAAGTGATCAAGGCCAAGGGTGCGGACGCTGCCGAGCCCTGCCGTGACGATGTGCTGGCAGAGATCGCTGAAGCCTTGCGCAATGCCGACCCCGGCGACCGATCTGAAGATGTCGTGCAGGGCTATATCGACGGCCTGACCGATATGTGGGCATGGGCGATTAACTGGCAGCGGGCGCGCGAGGCGGAAAGCGCCGCAACGCCACCGACCTATGCAGACAGGTCCTTTCCGCTGGATGTTGCCCAGACCAAGCTGCATGGCGCCATTGCCGATTTCTTCACGTTGGCGGCCGATCACCTGGCGGCGCCGGAGGGCAAGACACCCCCGGTTCATGCCATCCAGATAGACATGGGCGTGGGGAAGACATCTACGGCGATTGCAGCGATTGCGGCAGGACCGCACCGGGTGGCGTACCTGGTCGATCGGCACAAGCTGGGCACCGAGGTGCAGGCGTCATTCGCGGAGAGGGGGATACAGGCGCATGTCTGGCGGGGCATGCGGGCTGATGACCCGGACCGGCCCGGGCAGAAGATGTGCACCGAGCCTGAGTTGGAGGCGGCGGGGCGGCGGGCTGGAATATCATCTGTGGTGTGCCGGGCGTGCCCTGCGCAGGAGGGTTGCGCTTACCAGGCGCAGAGGGCCGCCCCCGCCGCGCAAGTGGAACTTGGCGCGCATAATTTCTGCTTCACGACACCACCGGCGCGGATCGCTGCCGCTGATGTGCTGGTGATCGACGAAACGTTTTTCGGCGGCGCCCTGGACCATGAAGGGGCCGTCTTATTGTCGGCCCTGGACAGCGACACCAGCATGATGTCGACCTTTGACCGAGCCGACCTTGAGGCCCTGAGAGGCCAACTGCGGCGGGCTCTGGCCCAGGCGATTGAGCGGGGGGCGTTGACCCGTCAGATCCTCGAGGCCCAGGGCCTGACACCGGAGATATGCCGCCAGGCTGCCGGATTGGAATGGCAGCGCAAACCCCGGGTGGAGGTCGCCGGATCTGGCAGGAAGCGCAAGGAAGGCGGGCGCAAGGCTGATCTGGTGTTGCCCGCCAATGCGACGGCGACGGAACTTCTGAAGGCCATTGCCAGCATCAAGGTCGCGTTTACTGCGGCGGTGCCGAACCTGTGGCGGACGGTAGGGCAATTCCTCGAGGGGCAGATACCAGTTTCGCAGACCATCACGCCTGTCGCGGATCTGTCCGTGGGTGAAGCTGGCAGCGGGCCGGGGGTGGTCTTTCATTGGCGCGACGACATTGCGGCGGCCTGGGGTGATAAGCCGGTTCTGATCATGGATGGCACGCTTCCCGAGGCCATCGTGCGGACCTTCTTCCCGACGGTTGAGGTGGTGGCAGATATTGAGGCCGCCCGGCCGCATGTCACGGTTGAACAGCTGATCGACCCGCTGCCCACATCCGCCCTGGTTGACAAGGTGAGTGGCGAGGCAAAGGCCAAGTTGCGCGAGGCGGCTGACCGGATCGAGGTCATCGCCCGCACCAGGCGGGGGCAGGGGGAAGGGGCCTGGGATGTTCTGGTGGTCGCCACCCAGACAGTCGAGGTCGCCTTGCGAGGTCTGCTTGCGGATCGAGGATTGGATCGGGTAGCCGTCAGGCACTATGGCGACCTGACCGGCGAGAACGCGTATTCAGGGGTGCGAGAGATTATCGCCCTGGGGTGGTGCCTGCCGCCTGCCGGGGCCATGGAGCGGGCAGCGGCAGTGCTTGGCGCTGATGTCAGTGATGGCGTCGGCAGTGGAGCCTGGCCCTTGCGGACGGGCGGCCTGCGGCAGCGGAGCGGGCAAGGCTACGGTGTCGAGGTCCCGACCCATCCCGATCCCACCGTGGAGGCTCTGCGCTGGATCAATACCGAGGGTCGGATGGTGCAGGCGATTGCCCGGGCGCGTGAGGTCCGGCGGACTGCCGCCAACCCGCTGACCATTCGGATCTGGTCACCCTTGCCATTGCCGGGGATGACCGCTGACCGGCTGGTGAGGTGGAAGGATGTGGTTCCGTTACGGCACGAGATCGCCGCGTCACGGCTTGGCGGGGTGCTGCCGTTGCGCCCCGCCGACCTGCACCAGACAGGGTTGTGGGAAACCCTGCGGGCCGCGCGCCATGCTTCCATCCAATTTGGCCCATTGGCCCTTAGAGAGGCTCTTCTAAAGGGGGATGGGCCAAATTGGATTGTCGCCCATTACCGGCGCCCGGGGGCAAAGGGCCGATTGTCGACGGCGATGGTGAGGGCAGATCTGACCGCCACCGAAGCCCAGGCCCGCCTGGCGGCCGCGACCGGCTGCCCTGATCTGGTGGTGGATCTTGGCGAGCACGCCTGCCCTGCGCCGACGGTGGCAGCGCCTGCGCCGATCCCTGACCCCGAGCCTTTTGACCTCGAGGCCCTGAGGATGCCCGCATACACGCCACGGCTTGCGCAGGCGCCCCTAGAGCTTCTGGAGGCTTTGGTGCCACCAGCGGCCTTCCTGCGCATGGGTGGGGGGTATCAGGTTCACCCGGGGCCAGGGGGGTAATACCGTTAGGGGCGTCCGTGTTCAGCGACGGGTTTTCGGAAGCGGGGGTCACAACCTATTGTTGTGCCGCGATATGCCGACCGGGGGGGCTCGCCGACCTTGACGATGCCGGCAGCGATGGCTGCTTGCCTAACAGACTTGTGTTCGCCGCGTTCATAGGCAGCCAGTGCGTCTGGATCATCGCGGGCCAGGCGGCGGAGGAGGTAGGTGGTGCCACGGTCAACGTTCAAGGTAGTAACGCTACCTTGCGTACCTTCCTCAAATCGCCGATCACCACCATGCACCGCCAGCGGTTCCGCCCTGGCGACGCCAGCCCTGATCCTGCGCCCGATCTCATCCGCATGCTCAAACGGGATCGGGTCGCGGTAGCCAATGTGCTTGGCCGAGAGCCAGCGAGCGATGGTGGCTGAGCGGCTGGCGACGATGAA
>CANCOY010000184.1 GCA_947379865.1 Acetobacteraceae bacterium | reverse complement strand
CACCACATTTGGGGAGAGTTTTATGTCATCTTCTATCTCGAAGATTGAGCGTGGCGCGTCACTCGCGGTGCTTGTCATGGCTCTCGGTCTTGGCGCTGGCGCGGCCAAGGCTGATGATACGACGGGCTTTTATGTCGGCGCTCTGGGCGTGGTGAACTTCACCGAGACGGCGCGGCCGGTCACCGACGTGCCAGAGTATCCCAAGCTTTCCGGAATTTCGGCAGATGTGAGCCATAAAACCGGCTGGGGTGCAGGCGTCCTTGCAGGCTATGACTTTGGTTCGTTCCGCCTTCAGGGCGATGTGGTCTTCCGTCGCAACAAGTTCGACAAGATATCAGAACGTGGTTTGGAGTATGACCTTTCTGGCAGGGTCTCGTCGTTCGCCCCTATGGTCAGCGCCCTCTATGACATCTCCACGGGCTCCAGCCTGACGCCGTACATTGGCGCAGGCATCGGTGCCAGCCGAAACAAGATAAAGGACAACTCATTCAACGAGAGTAAGTGGTCCTTTGCCTATCAGGGCATCGCGGGCGTCAACTATGATTTGTCCGCCAACATCGGCCTGGGCGCTGAATACCGGTATTTTGCGACTGGCGAGAGGACGATCGGCAAGTATCTCAAGGATTACAAGTACGACAATCACTCCCTCTTCCTTGGGGTGACGTACAAGTTCGGCGCCGCTCCGGCGGCCCCCATTGCCCCGGCCGTGGCTGTTCCGCCGCCACCGCCGCCCGAAGCCGCCCCGGAACTGGCCCGTTCCTATCTGGTCTTCTTTGACTGGAACGCCTCGGCCATCACTTCGGAAGCCGCCGCCATCATCAATGAGGCTGCGGCCGCTGCCAAGAAGCTGGCGGTGACCCGCATCGACCTGACAGGCCATGCCGACCGGTCGGGGACGCCTGCCTATAACCAGAAGCTTTCTGAGAAGCGCGCCGTCGCGGTCAAGAACGCCCTGGTGCAGCTTGGCATTCCTGCCAACGAGATCTCGGTCGTGGCCAAGGGCGAGACCTCGCCGCTGGTGCCGACGGCAGACGGTGTGCGCGAACCGCAGAACCGCCGCGTCGAGATCGTTCTGCCCTGATCACCAGGCCATTGCGAGAGGCATCAAGGGGCGCCCCAGGGCGCCCCTTTTTGTTGGCTTCAGAAGGAGGTGGGAGATTTTGCGGCCGCAGCGGCCGCCCGCCGATCAATGCGCGCCCGGAAGCGCGCCTGGCGTTCCGGCGTAATCGGGAAGTTCCACAGCATGCGGATGGTGACCAGCCAGAGCGCAATGGGCAGCACAACATAAAGCCCGGTAAGCCAGCGCAGTTCCGTCGGGCCATTCTCCCGGGTCGGGTCAAAGCCCGCCAGTTGCAGCAGGGGCAGGGCAATGCCCACGCCTACTGCATTGGCCAGCTTGGCGCCCATGGCCCAGAGGGCAAAGAACAGCGCCGCCCGCTGCTTGCCCGAGCGCAGGAAGTCGAGGTCCACCACGTCAGCCGCCATGGAGGCGCCGAGCACGGGCGATACGGCAACCGACAGGCCGCTGAGCAGGTTGATAGTCATCATGGGCCAGAATTGGCCCGCCGGCAGAAATGGCACCACGGTAAAGCAGGCGCATCCCCACAGGCCTGCGAGGCAGAGCAGGCGATGCTTGCTGGTGCGTTTGGCGACCGCCAGCCAGAAAGGCACGGCGACCACACCAATCAGGATATAAAAGAACAGCAGGCTGCCCGCCTCCGCCGGCAGGCGCATGACATGGCCATAGAACAGCATGGCGAGACTGAGGTTGACCGACGAGGCAAGCCCCCCAATCACGGTCGCCACCAGCAGGCGCATGAACGGGCCATTGCGCCTGACAATGTCCAGCGCCTTGCGCCAGGGCAGGGGCACCGAGGGCAGGGGGGCCGGTTCGCGTACCCGGAACAATAGGACGGCGGCTGCTATGGGCAGGCTGAAGCAGGTCATCACCGCCAGCACGTGCAGCACGGGGCCAAGCTTGCCCCCGGTCTGGGCCGCCATCACGGCGGGCACGGCGGTGGCAATCAGCAAGCCAATAAGCTGCAGGGCCTCGCGCGCGCCGGTGATGCGCGTCCGTTCATGATAGTCAGGCGATAGTTCAGCCCCCCAGGCGGAATAGGGGATCGAAACCATGGTCCAGCCAAGGTAAAGCAGCGACGACCAGAGCAGCAGATGCCCTGCCCCAACGCCTGCCGGTGGCACGAACAGCAGCCAGGAGCCCAGCATCATGATGGGCACGCCCATGATGATCCATGGGCGGCGGCGGCCGATCCGGCTGTGCCAGCGGTCGCTGAGGATGCCGATGAAGGGGTCGGTCACCACGTCGGTTACACGCGCCAGCATCAGCACCAGCCCCACCATGGCAAGGTCGAGGCCCAGTTCCTGGGTGTAGAACGGCGGCAGGTAGATCGCCAGGGGCAATCCGCCAATGGCCAGCGGCAGGCTCAACAGGCCATAGGCCCAGATTTCCCGCCGCCGGAGGGGCTGCGACCCTGTCATTGCGGTCCCGTCATTGTGCCCGCGTCATTGGGGGAGGGGCTTGCCGGTGCGGCGGGCCTCTGACTCCAGATAGATGCGGCGCAGTTTCTGGTTCGCGAGGCCATAGCTAAGGGTTGAGCCGGTCACGGCAAGTTCCGCATAGACCGCGTCATATTGAGCGTAGCGGTCGGCATAGATCGGGCTGAGCTTGGGCGCAATCTGGCCGATCTCGGCAAGGCGACGGTCGTGGCACTGCTTCTGGTAATAGGCGTTGAAGGCCAGGGCCTTGCGGTCGGTCTTGTAGGGAGGGTCGGAGATCACCATACGCACCGCATCAGGGTCCGCCGGGTTCAGCAGGAGCTTTGAGAGAATCGGCAGCATGTGGTGGTCAGTGCTGATGCAGCTGCAGGCCTCATCAGAGGGGAAGGGTGTCTTTGTTGTCAGGCTCTGGCGGTCCTCGTCGCTGAGACAGGCGAGATCAAAGGTCGGCGCCTCGTCGACAGCCGCCTTGACCGGCGCCGCAGCGGGCGCAGGTGCCGGTTTTCCAGCACAGGCTGCCAGAGCAAGAGCGAGCAGGAGCCCGGTCAGCACCGGCGCATTTTTCTTTATCCAGGCCATGTTTCCCCCTGTTTCCTATAGGCTACGGCAGGGATCCGGCTTTGCCGGGCTCCATTTTTCCGAAGATCGCAAGCCGCCCTGAGGCGCAGCGCGATGTCGAAGCCAGTCCGCACTTCTCGTAGAAGAGTCGCACGCGATCGCCCCGCTTGACTACCCTGAAACAGTCCTTGGCACTCTGGTCTACCTCGCGGTAGCTGAAGCACAGACGATCACCTTCCTGCCACCAGACACCCTTGGAGCGGATTTCACGGTTCTTGGTGACACCGGTCTTGGCGTCATATTGGGGATAGGTCATCAGCAGTTCGCTGGTGCCGTCTGCACCAAAGTGTGCCGTCCAGGTCCCCTCATAGCGGCCCGTAATGCCGTCGAGGAAGCCGGATTTTCCCTGGATCGACTTGTCCTGGACCAGGGCGCGAATGATGTCGGGCGTCACCACTTCCGGCGGGCCAAGGCCACCATTGCCAGACTCCTCGCCGGGCAGGGCGCCGATGGCCGCATCGGGGTCTTCATTGCCTTTGGTCGAGCCTTGCCCGGCCTCGGCAGACGGGCCTGCAATCCCTGGCTGCACCACGGTCGGCGTCTCTGCCACGGGCGTCTCGGGCTTTGGCTTCACCGGCTTCTTGCGCGGCTTGGGCGGCGGCGGCGGGGGCGTTGGCTC
>CANCOY010000183.1 GCA_947379865.1 Acetobacteraceae bacterium | reverse complement strand
TGCCTATGACCTCCTCAACAACCGCTCCCGCCTGACCGTGGCCTATCAGGGCGCCTCGGGCAATTCCTTCCAGGTGGAAGGCCCCAATGGCAGCCCATGGACCGGCCATGCGGGTGTTGGTGTGCTGATGAAACTCGACAGCGGCGTGGATGTTTCCGCCGCCTATACCCTGGGCGTGGGTGATGGGCTGTCCAGCCACACCGCCGGCCTCAGCGCCAAATGGGCTTTCTGAGGCGGCGGTGGGGGCCTTTGACAAGGCGGTGACCCACTGAACATAGTGGCTCTGCTTTGGCCGTCGGCAGGGGGATCGGGCATGCAGGCGGGCCAGAGGGTTGAGTTTGCCAATACATTGCGTGGCTTTGCCGCCCTCGCGGTGGTCATTTCCCACTATTTCGGCGTCTTCTGGCTGGACAGGGCGGCGGCGAGCACGCTGACCAATGCGCCCCATTTACCCGCTGATATCCATGGCGTGCCAGCCTATGTGGCCTTCCTGCATGCCTCGCCCGTTTTTAACTGGGGTGATTTTGGGGTGGCGCTGTTCTTTGTGATCAGCGGCTTTGTCATTCCCTTTTCGCTGCGCAAGGCGACCTGGCAGGCCTTTGCCGCCAGTCGGTTCTTTCGCATCATGCCAACCTATGTGCTGGGCTTCAGCATCACCCTGCTGGCGATTCTGCTCAGCACCATCTATTTCGAGCGGGACTGGCCGTTCAGCCATCACGAGGTGCTGGTGCATTATGTGCCGGGCCTGCGCGATCTGCTCTGGACCCGGAACATTGATGGTGTGGTCTGGACGCTGGAGATCGAGGTCAAGTTCTATGTGATCTGCGCCTGCCTGATCGTCTGGTTTCGCCGCCTCGACGTGAAGGTATTCCTGGCGCCCCTTGGCCTTTTCGCCGGGGGGCTGCTGCTGGACGGGCTGCTGCCAGCCCTGCATGAGACCCATCAGCTTCTGTGGCAGCTGGCGATGACGTTTCTGTCCTTTGCGCACTATATCATCTTCATGTTTGTGGGCGTGGTCTTTTGCTATCGGCATGAAGGCAGGGTCGCCGCTGTCCATGCCTGGCTTGGTGTGGCGGGGCTGTTTGGGCTGTTCTGCCTGCACGGCTGGGCGCTGCCCGATGGCCTCGATCTGCGAGAAGCCTGCAGTTACGGTTTCGGCCTGCTCGCCTTTGCCTTTGCCTTTGTCTTTCCCCGGCTGTTCCGGGCGAACCCGCTGTTCGACTTTCTGGCAGCCATCAGTTATCCGCTTTATGTCGTCCATGCGGTCACGGGCTATGTGGCCCTGCGGATCATGCTGGACATGGGACTGGCGCACTGGCTGTGCCTGCCCATCGTCACGGCGGCGAGTATTCTGCTTGCCTGGCTCGTCCACCGGCTGGTGGAACTGCCATCACAGCATTATGGCCGCACCCTTGCCCGGCGTCTGGCCGTACCGGCGGCGGCACTTCCGGCCTGAGTGGCAGGCACGCGTGCCAGATCACCGAGGCAGTGCCGCAGCCAGACAAGGGCGGGGTCGGCATCGCTGGCGGCATGCCAGATCATGGTAACCTGATAAGGCGCAATCATCACCGGAACCGGATCGCGCGCCAGGCCGTGGGCAGTGGCCATGGCGGCCGCCATGCGGGCGGGCAGGGTGGCGATCAGGGGGGCGGCCGCCAGCATGGCCGGCACCGCCAGAAAGCGTGGTGTGGAGAGCACGATGCGACGGCTGAGGTTCAGCCGTGCCAGCGCCTCATCCACCCGGCCGCTACGATCTTCGCTGAGGCTGACCAGCACATGGCCATGGGCCAGAAAATCCGCCAGTCCGATGGGGCGTGGGCAGAGGATCTGGCGCGGGTCGTGCAGGCATTCATAGCCATCTTCCAGCAGCACCTGCTGGCGCTGCCAGTCGGGACCCTGGTCAAAGGCGCCAATCGCCAGGTCGAGGCTGCCGTCATCCAGCAAGCGGCGGCCCCGTGCCCGGTCAACGCTGCGCAGCTGCAGGGCCGCATGGGGGGCCTGCTGTGCCATCAGGGCGAGCAGGCGCGGGATCAGCACCAGTTCCTGATCGTCGGGCAAGCCAAGGCGGAAGACCCGCTGTGTCTCGGCCGGGTCAAAGGCGGCGGGCGGGGCCACCAGCCGCCTGATGCCGCCAAGCGTCTCGGCAATGGCGGGGGCCAGTTGCAGGGCGCGTTCCGTTGGCTGCATGCCGTCGCGCCCCCGCACGAAAAGCGGGTCGCCAAAGACCTGACGCAGCCGCGCCAGGGCCTGGCTGACGGCTGGCTGGCCCAGGCCAAGATGGCCGGCGGCGCGGGTGATGCTGCGGCTTTGGGCAATGGCCTCGAACGCCACAAGCAGGTTCAGGTCGATGGCACGTAGATCATTCATATCAATGCACCCCATAAGATCAATCAATTTGAACGATATTGAGGGCGGGGCGATAGTCCTGCCATCGGGATCACGGGCGAAGGAACAGGACCATGCGGATAGCCATATTGGGTGCGGGTGCCGTGGGCGGCGCGCTGGCGGGGGTCTGGGTGAAGGCGGGGCATCAGGTGGTGCTGGCGGCGCGCGATCCGGCGGCGGAAAAGGTGCGGGATCTTGCGGCCAGGACAGGGGCTTCGGCCGCCACGGTCGCCCAGGCGGTGGCTGGGGCAGAAGCGGTGCTGCTGGCCACCCCCTGGCCAGCGGTGGCAGAGGCCGTGGCTGCGGCAGGCAGTCTTGCGGGCCGTATCCTGATTGATGCCACCAATCCCCTGAAGCCGGATCTCTCTGGCCTTGACGTGGCCCCGGGCAGTTCCGGTGCGGCTTATATTGCCAGCCTGGCGCCAGGCGCCCATGTGGTGAAGTGCTTCAACCAGACTGGTTGGGAGAATATGGCCGGCGTGCACTTCCCCACGGGCCAGGCGGTGATGTTTGTGGCTGGCGATGATGCAGCGGCCAAGGCTGCGGTGCGGGGCCTGGCCCGGGAGGCCGACTTTGAGGATGCGGATGCCGGGGGCCTGGCGGCGGCGGCCTTGCTGGAAAACCTTGCCATGCTGTGGATCCATCTGATGGTGAAACAGGGGGCCGGGCGCAGCTTTGCCTTTGGCCTGCTGCATCGCTGAGGGAGTGAAAACCATGCGACTTGCGGGAAAAATCGCTCTGGTAACCGGCGGCAGCCGGGGGATTGGCCGGGCCATTGCCCAACGTCTGGCGCGGGAGGGGGCAAGGGTTGCCTTCACTTATGCTGCCAATGCGACGGCCGCCGCAGAGACCGTGGCTGCGATCGAAGCCGAGGGGGGCGTGGCCCATGCCCTTGCCTGTGACATTTCCCGGCCACTCGCCATCACCAGCCTGTTTGAGGCCCTGGCACCCCTGCTGGGGCAATGGGCTGGCGGGGCGGCGCGACTGGACGTGCTGGTGAACAATGCCGGGATTGGCGCCTTTCTGCCGATCCTGCACACGCCAGAGGATGTGCTTGACGCCGTTTGGGATACCAACATCAAGGGAACGGTGCTGGTTACCCAGAAGGCAGCCCCCCTCTTGGCCGATCATGGCCGGGTGATTACCATTTCGTCAGGCCTGTCAAAGCGCCCGGCCTCTGCCATTGGCGCCTATAGCATGAGCAAGGCGGCGCTTGATGCCTTCACCGTGCTGCTGGCCCAGGAACTGGGGCCGCGCCGCATCACCGCCAACACGGTGGCGCCGGGCTGGACCGCCACCGACATCAATGCCGCCGCCCGGGCCGACCCTGCGCTGTCGGCCAGCGTAATCGCCAAGACAGCCCTTGGCCGCTTTGGCGAGCCCGCCGACATCGCCTCGGTGGTGGC
>CANCOY010000182.1 GCA_947379865.1 Acetobacteraceae bacterium | reverse complement strand
GCCGCGACACCGTCCCCCTCAGTCAGAAACTTGAAATGCGAATAGTTACCCTCCACTTGCGCCAGTGGAGAGGAGGAATTCAGCTCAAACTCCTCTGCTGCAATGCCCAATAGCAATTCGCAGGCAACGTCCAGCGTCAGATTGCTGGGAGCGCCAAGCCAGCGGGTGATCTGTTCCGGCGATTTTTCGATGCGTCGGGCTAGCATCGCCTTGGTCAGGCCCTTTGCCCGCGCGGCTTCAAACCTCTCCAACAGATGGCTGAAGACGCGGTTGCGGAGGCGCTGCTGAAAATAGGCACGCGTGGCAGGCGGGATCGGCGGGCCTGACGGCCCCGCTGCCAGTTCAGCCAGAAACGGCGTTGGTGAGATAGTCATCGATGTGACCTCCATGGTGCGGCGCATGTGAACAGCTCGCGTGCCGCGTTCCGCAGTCTCTAATGTTCTGTGTATTGATTTAAAAGTCAATGATTCTCAGGCGCGTGACCATGTGGCAATCGCCCCTTTGCCACGATAGCTGCCCTCGAGTTTCGTGGGCGCGGAACCGTTTGGGTCCCTCGTCGTGCAGCCCTCTAAATTCTGAAATAACAGTAGAATTTTGTGGATTCATTACATTTAAGACGGGAATATTGGGGTGCTGGGGCGGTGTGGCGAAATTGGTAGACGCACCCGACTGTTAATCGGGCGGAGTCGCATCCGTGCGGGTTCGAGCCCCGTCACCGCCGCCATTTGAGGACTGAGCCTGGACAGGTTTTGCCGGCAATCTGAAAGGGAAAACGGAAATCAAAGGCGGGGACGGGTGCGCGAACCTGTCCCCGTCGCGATTATTGCAAAGCGATTTCTATGTACAATCGTGGTGTACAACGCCCAACAACTCCAGATAAAATACTCCCGCGTTCATCCGCAATGCGACCGGCCTAAGGGCCGTGCGGGGAGGCGTGCTGCGAAAGCAGCCCCGGCTTCGGCTGGGTGGCGGCGGTGATAAACCTCCACGAAGACCGTCCGGGCAACCGGGCGGTCTTTTGTTTTTGGCTGGGGCTCCATCCCCCTATCCCGCAAAGCGGCCGGCGCTGGTGGTGCGGGCGAGGCCGAGGGTGGTTAGGGTGGCGAGGAGTTGGCTGATGCGGGGGGTGCGGGCGCCTTTGAAGCGGCGGGTCAGGCTGGGCAGGGCGAGGGGTTCTTCGGCTTCGGCCAGGGCGGCGCGCACGGCCTGTAGCTGTTCCAGCCGGTCGCGGGGCCAGGGGCGGATGGTGGGGGTGGTGAGGGGGGCGATTTCCTCGGCCTCCACGCCCAGGGCGGTCTGCACGGCGGTGCCGCTGGCCTGATAATCGGGCCGCAGATGGCGCACCAGGCCCTGGCGCTCCTCTGCCAGGCGGGCGCGGTTCAGGGCGACCAGGCGGTGCAGCACCTCTGCCGCCTCCAGCCCGGTGGGCCAGCCAAAAGCCTCGGCCGTGGCGGCATCGAGGGCGCGGTGCAGTTCGGCCAGCACCCCCACCAGGCCCGCGTCGTGAATGGCGCGGTCGGCCGCCTCCAGCACCTCGCCCGCTGCCAGCCGGGCCATGACATTGTAGAGGCCCGTCATGGTCAAGCGTGGCTCTGCCGCCAGCCGCGCCTTGCGATGGGCATCCAGTTCCTCCCCCAGCGCCCGCAAGCGCTGCGCCTGCGCATCCGTGCAGACGGGGAAGGGGAAGGTGTCGAAGCAGCGGGATTTTACATAGACGGGATCATTGCCCACGCCGAGCCAACTGCCAGACGCCAGCGCCCATGTAACGTGAATCGTGCTCGACAGCACGGCCAGATGCAGGGCATCGGCAGAGGCGATGTTGACCAGCTTGTTATCGGGCAGGATGGCGCCATCCAGAAACTGGAAGAACCGGTGTTTGGAGGTCTCCACCGTGGCGATATAGCGGGGCAGGCCGGCAAGGGCGGGGCGCCAGTCGCGGCGGGGCTCGCCAAAGATCCACCAGTTGTCGCGATAGGTGGCGCGGTTGTTCAGCAGGCGCTCTGGCCGCACATGGTCTGCCACATGCTGCCAGACCTCGGGGAAGCGCTGGCGCACCTCGGGCTCGGCAAGGCCGAACAGGTCGATCACCATTACATCCCGTGGCCGTGCCGTAAGATCCTTGCCGTTGCGATAGTGCCTGATGTGCCGCTCCAGCCCCGGCACGCGACCAAGGCCAAGCTGGCTGGCGGTCTCCGGCGTTACGATGAATCCGGCGCCGTGCAATTTCACGCCAGGGCAACAGATGCCCTGGTTTGCCTTGAGGTCCTGGGTTTTTGAAATCTCCGCCCCAATGCTCAGATCCGCCTGGATGCGCCCGGTCTGTTCACTCACCTCAACCGCCACTTCGCCATCGGCGCCGGTGGTCTCGTTTGTGACGTGCAGCAGGCGGCCGGGGGCGTCGCCCGGCAGGGCCACGGTCATGGCGATGCGCACGGCGGCGCCATCGGCGGCGTCGATCCAGGGATGGTCGGCAATGGCAAAGGCAAGGGACAGGGGCTGCTTGCCCTCCAGATGATGCGTCAGCACCCGGCGGCTGAAGGTCTGGCGCAGGCTGTTGGTGGTGATCAGGCCAAAGCGCCGGGCGCTGCCGCTGGCCACCGCCTGTGCGGCGCGGTGCCACCAATAGGTTACGTAATCGGCACTGTCCGGCACGTCGGGATAGGCGTCGCGCAGCGCCTCGGCATAGCCATCGCCCAGGGTCTGGCGCAGTTTCCAGGTGCCGATGAAGGGCGGGTTGCCGATGATATAGTCGGCTTGTGGCCAGGGGGCGGGGCGGGGGTTTGTGTGGCGCAGCACCTCCACCCGGGCGGCTTCATCGGGCACGTGCTTGCCGGTGACGGGATGCACCTTGGTGATTACCCCATCCCAGCGTGACAGGGGGCGGCCGGCGTCGTCGCGCAGCAATTCGGTGCTGTCCCACGCCAGCACGGCATCGCGGCAGGTGATGGTGTTGTGGCGTTGCAGTACGGGTTCGGCGGGCATGGTGCGGCCGCGCGTGCGCATGTGCCATTGCAGATGGCCGATCCACAGCACCAGTTCGGCCAAGGTGGCGGCGCGGGGGTTTACCTCGATCCCCAGGAACTGGTGCGGCCCCACGCTGCGGTCGGCCAGGGCCAGTTCGGTTTGCTGCGCCCCCAGGCGCACCAGCAGGTCCAGCACCTCGCCCTCCAGCCGCTTCATATGCTCCATGGTAACGTAAAGGAAATTGCCCGAGCCGCAGGCGGGGTCCAGCACCCGCAGGGCGCACAGGCGATTGCGAAAGGCCGCCACCTCTGCCACGGCACCAGCCGCATCGCCCTCGGCCCGGGCCTGTTCGGCGGCGGCCTGCACGGTGACCCATTCATGGCGCAGCGGCTCAATCACCGTGGGCAGCACCAGGCGCTCCACATAGGCGCGCGGCGTGTAATGGGCGCCCAGCTTGTGGCGGTCGGCGGGCGACAGGGCGCGTTCCAGCAGGGTGCCAAAAATCGCCGGCTCCACATCGCGCCAGTCATGGGCGGCGGCCTCGGCCAGCAGGGCGATTTCGTCGGCCTGCAGGTCCAGCGCCTGGGCACTGTCGAACAGGCCACCGTTGAAGTGCAGGATGGGCTCGCGCACCACGGCGGAAAAGCTGCTGCCCGTGCGCATGTCGGCCCACAGGGCAGAAACCAGCGGCTGGAACTTGGCCGGTGTGGGGGCGACCTCTGCCAGCAGGGGGCTGAAGCAGCTGGCGGGGATCAGGCCCACATCCTCGGCACACATGGTGAAGAGGCAGCGCGTCAGGAATTCGGCCACGGCGCGCGGCTCGTGGCGGGCTTCCAGCCGTTCGCCCAGGCGGGCCAGGCGGCTGGCAATCTCGCGCGTTACCCGGGCGGCATGGCGGGCGGGGTCGAGGGC
>CANCOY010000181.1 GCA_947379865.1 Acetobacteraceae bacterium | reverse complement strand
GGCCAGCATGGCGTGGCCACCGCCACCGTGGCGGCCCGCTTTGGCCTGCCCTGCACCATCTACATGGGCAAGACCGATGTGGAACGCCAGGCGCCCAATGTCTTTCGCATGAAGCTGCTGGGTGCCGAAGTGGTGCCCGTTACCTCTGGCTCGCAGACCCTGAAGGACGCCATGAACGAGGCGCTCCGCGACTGGGTGACCCGGGTGGACGAGACCTTCTACATCATTGGCACCGTGGCCGGCCCCCATCCCTATCCCGCCATGGTGCGCGATTTCCAGGCCGTCATCGGGCGCGAGACCCGGGCCCAGATGATGAAGGCCGAGGGCCGCCTGCCCGATACGCTGGTGGCGGCCATCGGCGGCGGCTCCAATGCCATGGGCCTGTTCCATGATTTCCTGGAAGAACCCTCTGTCGCCATGGTCGGCGTCGAGGCGGGCGGCCATGGTCTGGACAGTGGCCAGCATGCGGCCTCTCTCGCTGGTGGGCGCCCGGGCGTGCTGCACGGCAACCGCACCTATCTGCTGCAGGACGACGACGGCCAGATCACCGAGGCCCATTCGATCTCGGCCGGGCTCGACTATCCTGGCATCGGGCCGGAACATGCCTGGCTGAAGGATGTCGGCCGCGTCGACTATGTCTCCATCACCGATACCGAGGCACTGGAGGCGTTCCAGATGTGCTGCCAGCTGGAGGGTATCATCCCGGCCCTTGAGCCAAGCCATGCGCTGGCCCAGGTGATCAAGCTGGCCCCCACCCTGCCGCCCGAGCACCTGCTGGTGGTCAACATCTGCGGCCGTGGCGACAAGGACATCTTCACGGTGGCCAGTGCCCTGGGAGTGAAGCTGTGACCACACGCATTGCCGACCGTTTCGCCGCCCTGGCCAAAGAGGGCCGCGCCGGCCTTGTCACCTTTGTGACGGCGGGCGACCCTGATATCGAAACCTCGTTCCAGATCGTGAAGGGCCTGCCCCAGGCGGGCGCCGATGTGATCGAACTGGGCATGCCCTTTACCGACCCCATGGCCGATGGCCCGGCGATCCAGGCCGCCGGCCTCAGGGCGCTGGCCGCCGGCATGACCCTGCGCAAGACGCTGGATCTGGTGCGCCGCTTCCGCGAGGCCGACAGTGTCACGCCGATCGTGCTGATGGGCTATTTCAACCCCATCTATTCCTATGGCGTGCCAGCCTTCCTTCAGGATGCGCTTGCCGCGGGGGCCGATGGCCTGATCGTGGTTGATCTGCCCCCTGAGGAAGATCCCGAGCTGTGTCTGCCGGCGCTGGCCGCCGGCATGAACTTCATCCGCCTGGCAACGCCCACGACCGACGACAAGCGTCTGCCCGCCGTGCTGACCAATACGTCGGGCTTTGTCTATTACGTCTCGATCAACGGCATCACCGGGGCGGGATCGGCCGACCAGGCGGACGTGACCGAGGCGGTGGCGCGGCTGCGGCGGCACACCAGCCTGCCCATTGCGGTTGGCTTTGGCATCAAGACAGCGCCCCAGGCAGCCGCCGTGGCGCGGGTGGCTGATGCAGCGGTGGTGGGCAGTGCCATCATCGAGCGGATCGCCGCCAATCTTGATGAAGCAAATGGTGCCAGACCCGGCCTGGTGGCTGCGGTCCATGGTCTTGTCGCAGAGCTTGCGGCAGGTGTTCGCGGCGCCCGCCACGCCTGAGTGGCGGCACGCCCGGGGAGAATAGTCTGATGGCGAACTGGCTTACCGATTTCGTACGCCCCAAGATCCGCGCCGTCCTGCGTCGGCGCGAGACGCCGGATAATCTGTGGACGAAGTGCCCGGCCTGCGGCCAGATGATCTTCCACCGCGAGTTGGCGGCCAATCTGTTCGTCTGCCAGCATTGCAGCCATCACCTGCGCATTGGCCCAACGGAGCGCTTTGCCCAGCTGCTGGATCCGGGCTGGGTTGCGGTGCCGGTGCCGGCCGTCGCCCTCGACCCCCTGAAGTTTCGCGACGAGAAGCGTTACACAGATCGCCTGAAGGAAGCCAAGGCCAAGACCCATCAGGAAGACGCCATGGCGGTTGTCCGTGGGCGCATGGATGAGCTGCCGGTGGTGCTTGCCGTCCAGAACTTCTCGTTCATGGGCGGCTCCATGGGCCTGGCCGTGGGCGAGGCCCTGGTAGCCGCCGCCCGTGCCGCCATGGCCGAACGCGCCCCCCTGGTGGTGCTCACGGCAGCCGGTGGCGCCCGCATGCAGGAAGGCACGCTCAGCCTGATGCAGATGCCCCGCACCACCGTGGCGGTGCAGATGGTGAAGGAGGCGGGCCTGCCCTTTGTGGTGGTGATGACCGATCCCACCACGGGCGGTGTTACCGCCAGCTTTGCCATGCTGGGTGACGTGCATATCTCGGAACCCGGCGCCCTCATCGGCTTTGCCGGCGCCCGGGTTATCGAGCAGACCATCCGCGAGCGCCTGCCCGAGGGCTTCCAGCGCGCCGAATATCTGTTCGATCACGGCATGCTCGACATGGTGGTGCACCGCAAGGACCTGAAGGAAACTTTGGGCCGGGTGCTGCGCCTGCTGATGGGACGTGATGCGAGGCATCCCGTTTCAAGCCGTGATGCCGAAGATTTCGATCTGCCAGCCATCAGCGGGCCGGCCAAGGCGAAATGAGTGCAAGCCCCCCGGCGCAGACAAGCGACCGGATCCTTGAGCGGCTGACACGTCTGCACCCCAGGCTGATCGACCTGTCGCTTGGCCGCATGGAACGCCTGCTGGCGGCGCTTGGCGACCCACAGCTGCGCCTGCCGCCGGTGGTGCATGTGGCGGGCACCAATGGCAAGGGCTCTACCGTGGCCTGCCTGCGCGCCATGGTGGAGGCGGCAGGGCAGCGGGCCCATGTCTATATCTCGCCCCATCTGGTGCGCTTTCACGAGCGCATCCGCATTGCCGGCGCGCTGGTGGACGAGGCGAGGCTGGCCGCCCTGCTGGATGCCTGCGAACAGGCCAATGACGGCGCCCCCATCACCTTCTTCGAGATCACCACGGCAGCGGCCTTCCTTGCCTTTGCCGAAACGCCCGCCGATGTAACCCTGCTGGAGACTGGCCTTGGCGGCCGGCTTGATGCCACCAATATGGTGTCACGCCCTGCCGCCACGGTGATCACGCCCGTGTCCATCGACCATGTTGAATTCCTGGGCGACACGCTGGCGGCGATTGCCGGAGAAAAGGCCGGCATCATCAAGCCGGGCGTGCCCGTGATCATCGGCCCACAGACAGAGGCGGCGCTGGCCGTCATCCTCGCCAGGGCAGCCGACCTGGGGGCACCGGCCCTGGTTCATGGGCGTGACTGGCAGGTGGACGCGGCTGAGGGCGGCCTGCGCTTTGCCGACGCGGCGGGGACACTTTCCCTGCCCCTGCCCGCTCTGGTGGGCGCCCACCAGCTGGGCAATGCGGGCATGGCCATCGCCGCCGCCCGCCTGCTTGGGCTTGAGGAGGGCGCCATAGCCAAGGGCCTGCGCACCGTCAGCTGGCCCGCCCGCCTGCAACGCCTCAACACCGGCCCCCTGGTAGAGGCCCTGCCTGCGGGCGGCGAACTCTGGCTCGACGGCGGCCATAATCCCGGCGCGGCAGAGATCATCGCCACCACCTTTGCCGATCTGGCACGGCAGGCGCCCATGCCCCTGCATCTTGTGACCGGCATGCTGGCGACCAAGGATGCGGCGGGATTTTTTGCGGCCCTGGCACCACTGGGCGCACGCCTGCACACCGTCACCATTGCGGGCGAGGCCAATGCCCGCCCCGCCGCTGAGCTTGCCGCGATCGCCCGCGCCGCCGGGCTGGAGGCAGGACCAGCCCAAAGCCCCGCCGAGGCGCTGGCCCGTATCGGCGAGGCAGGTGGCCCACCACCCCGGGTGCTGATCTGCGGCTCCCTCTATCTTGCAGGGCAGATCCTTGCCGAACACGGCTGAGCGCCTCCGCCTGATTGTGCTGGCCCTGCTGCTGGGCCTGCCCG
>CANCOY010000180.1 GCA_947379865.1 Acetobacteraceae bacterium | reverse complement strand
GCCGAGGCGCTGGCCCGTATCGGCGAGGCAGGTGGCCCACCACCCCGGGTGCTGATCTGCGGCTCCCTCTATCTTGCAGGGCAGATCCTTGCCGAACACGGCTGAGCGCCTCCGCCTGATTGTGCTGGCCCTGCTGCTGGGCCTGCCCGGCTGCGGCCTGCCCCATCCCCGCCACCCCGACCGGCCAGAAATCACCTTTGCTGCGGCGCCCCTGGTCCTCGCGGTCGGCCGGATCGTGTCAGAGAACGGCTATCGCCCGCCGCTCGCCGCGCCGAACGTGGAACATTTGTTCCCTGTCAGCCTCGCCGGCAACGCCCGGCGCTGGGGAGAGACACGGCTGAAAGCAGGTGCCGGCCTGAAAGACCAAAGCGATGGCGAGCGCACGGCCCGCTTCACGGTTGAGCGCGCCGAGGCCGTGGCTGGCCCCGATGGCATGGTCCACGCACGGCTGATGGCCCGGGTGGACATCACCTCATCCCCCGGGCGCAGCCTTGGCACCGCCACTGCCGAGGTTACGGCCGAAGCGGTCATCGCGCAGGGCCTTGAGCCCACCGCCCGCATGGATGCGGAACAGGCCCTGACCCAGACCCTGCTTGCCCGCTTCGATGCCGCCATGTCAGCAGCAATCACGGCACAGCTGGGCGATTTCCTGAAATAGCGGGCGGACCCGCTGCTATTTGCCCTCTTCCTTGTCCATCTCGGCCCAGACCTCGGCCAGCACGCGGGCGGCGCTGATGCCTGTGGGCCAGCCGGCATAATGGAGAACGTGGTGGATGATCGCCTCGATCTTCTCGCGCGGGATGCCCAGATTGCGCGCACCCCGGAAATGCACCCGCTGCTCATGCTCGCGGCCCAGCGCCACCAGCACTGCGCAGGTGATCATGGAGCGCTCCTCCACCGCCAGCGCCGTGCCCTGCCAGACATCGCCAAAGACGTGCTCCACCGTGTGCCGCAGAATGTCTGGCGGCAGGCCGGAATTGGAAATGTCGCGCTTGAACAGGCGCCGGATCAGTGCCGCGCCCTTTTCGAACCTGTCACTCATGGCCTCGTCTCCTCCCAATGGTGGAGACGAGGCTAGAGCAATCCGCCGCTCAGATCACGGGCAGATACCAGGCATGGTCCAGGGGGGAAATTTCCCCCTCGAACCGCTCCATCTCGCCCCGGCGGCAGGCGCCATAGACCCGGTGATAGGCCGCGCCGAAATAGTGCTTCAGGATGCTGCCCTGGTCGAAGGCATCCAGCGCCTCTGCCCAGCGGCGGGGCAGGCGGGCGGTGGGCAGCGTGTGGGCATTGCCTTCCAGCGGCGGGCCGGGGTCGATCCGGTTGACGATGCCGTGGTGCATGCCAGCCAGCAGGGCTGCCAGCACCAGATAGGGATTGGCATCGGCGCCGGCCACCCGGTTCTCGATCCGGGTCGCCTTGGCCTCGCCGCCCGGAACGCGAAGGGCAACCGTGCGGTTCTCGATCCCCCAGGTTCCCGTGCAGGGCGCATAGGCCCCGGTGCGGAACCGGCGATAGGAATTGGCATTGGGCGCGAGGATCGCCATGGCCTCGGGCAGGCTTGCCAGCACGCCACCAATGGCATGGCGCATGATCTCGCTGGGCACGATTTCGGACCCATCGCCACCATCAAAGACATTGCGCCCTGCCCCATCCAGCAGGCTGGCATGGATGTGGAGGCCGCTGCCGGAAAAGTCGCGATAGGGCTTGGCCATGAACGTGGCGTCCAGCCCCTCTGCCCGGGCAACCCCGCGCAGGGCACGCTTGAACAGCACCCCATGGTCGCCCGCCGCCACGGGATCAGCCACATGGTTGAGGTTGATCTCAAACTGCCCCGGTGCGTATTCCGACAAGGCGCTGGTCACCGGCAGGCCCTGGGCCATGCAGGCCACCTTGGTGCCGTCCAGCACCCGGCCATAGACGTCGAGGTCCATCATCGACAGGACCTGGGTCGACCATTCCCTGATGCCGGTAATGGGGGAAATCGGGGGCTGGGGCGCGCCCTGGGCATCGCGCGCCTGGTCGATGAGGTAGAATTCCAACTCGCACGCCACCACGGGCGTCAGCCCGAGGTCGGCAAAGCGGGCCACCACCGACGTCAGCACCTGGCGCGGATCAGCAAAGAAGGGCGCGTCCGTGCGCTCGTCCACCATGGTCATCAGCATCTGGGCGGTGGGCTGCGGCGCCCAGGGAACGGGCATCATCAGGCCATCCACCGGGATCACCTTCTGGTCACGGTCGCCCGTGTCCATGGCCATGCCGGCGGCATCCACATTGTCGCCATGCACGTCGAGCGCAAACACCGAGCCGACCAGACGGAAACCTTCCGTCAGGACCTTGTCGAGTTCGTCTGGCCCGATCCGCTTGCCGCGGACAATGCCGTTCATGTCGGTGATCAGAAGGTCGATCGCCCGGGTTTCGGGGTGGGCGTCGAGATAAGCGCGTGCGGGAAGAACCCCTGAACTGCGCGCTGCGGCGGCCCCTTGGGCGGCCGAGGTGGGACTGGAAACATCCATGATCAGTGGGGTGGCTGCACGGTGTGGCCTCGAATGCCAGCGGCGCTGTGTACTGCGCCGCCCGTCCAATCCGGTCCCCTTGGTCTCCTTCACGCTACAACGGGGGCAATACCGCCCGGGCCCGATGCCCGGCACGTCCACACCCCGGTCCTGTGTGCCTTTGTCCGGCCCCCCTGCCGAGGGGCCGGCAATCACTGATCAGATCGAGGAATTGATCCAGTCGACGATCTTGCTCTTGGGCAGGGCGCCAACCTTGGTTGCTGCAACCTGGCCATTCTTGAAGATCATCAGGGTGGGGATGCCCCGCACGCCATACTGGCTGGGCGTCTTCTGGTTGTCGTCGATGTTGATCTTGACGACCGTCAGCTTGCCACCCATCTCGGCGGCGATTTCCTCAAGGCTGGGGCCGATCTGCTTGCACGGGCCACACCATTCGGCCCAGAAATCGACCAGCACGGGCTCGGACGCGCCAAGGACGTCGGTGGAAAAGGACGCGTCGGTGACCTTCTTCGTGCTCATGTCTCAACCTTTGGAACGTTGGCCTGCGGCATTGCGCCACGGAAATATGACTCCCACGGTAGGCATGCGCCATGGCCCCGTCAAGCGAATGACGCAGGTCACTTGGGGAGGCGCACCTCATCCTGATGCGCGGGCACGGGCTTCGCCCGGAAGGGCCTGACGGGGGTTAGCCATCATTCCTGGCCGCCAGACTCAGGAATGGCGGGGGTTTTTCAGGATTGGCATCCGGGACCAACTGGCAGTCGGCTCAAGGCGCCTCACTGGTTCCAACCAGGGGCAAAACCATCTTGAAAAGTGAATAAAGGTTTTCTAAACCATTGATAACATTTAATAATGCAGGTCACCCCCGGTTGTTATCCCGAAGCCCGGATAACAACGGCCCCTCGTGATCGGCAAAGCCGGGTTTCGTATAGGCCATATTACGCTTGCTCCTGCCCTCGAGAGAAACGAGAAGCCCCTGCTCCCGCCAGGCGATGAGTTGCTTCGAGGCCTTGAGCGTATCTGTCGCCGCGATACGGACGAGATCGGCATTGGCGATGGAACCATGGCGATCTACCCAGTCACTGACCTGATCCCATGTCGTTGGCCGCCTGGCATTCAGGAGCACGACGGTGACGGTCTGCACGGCCGTGTCGATCGTTTGGATGTACTGCGGTGGATACAGTGCCGCCCGGGACATCTCGGCGAACATCATTGGCACGCCCTCACCGGCATCGATGTTTGGGGGGCTTGGAAACTCACGCAGGTTTACAGTCACCAATGGATTTCGCGACATCGACCCGGCCCCTGCAACGTTCGCTGGCGTTATGATACCGGGCAGAAGGCCTGGGCTTTCGACCTCAACCCGGTCATCGAAGATGCGCACGAAGATATCCCGGTTGAGCCGATAATCCCGATGGATGACTGCGTTGACGATGGCCTCTTTCAGAACGCGCTCCGGA
>CANCOY010000179.1 GCA_947379865.1 Acetobacteraceae bacterium | reverse complement strand
GGCAAGTTCAGCAATGGCGCCACGCGCACGCTCTATCGCCTGCCGGTGGCGACGTTCACCAATGCCAATGGCCTGTCCAGCGCCACAGGCAATGTCTATACCGAGACACAGTATTCTGGCGCGCCCACGGTCAACTATGCCAACACGGGCGCATCGGCCAGCGTTACGGCCTCTGCCCTGGAAGGCTCGACGGTGGATCTCGCCAGCGAGTTCAGCAACATGATCACCACACAGCGCGCCTATTCCGCTGCGTCCAAGATCATCACTACCAGTGACGACATGCTGGACGAACTGATCCGCATCAAGCGTTAAGCCAAGGGTTTCGTTAAGCCAAGGGTTTCCGGCGGCGTGTGGCTTTTGCCAGCCGGCTGTGGATGCCGCTCCTTGTGGCGGCATCCCGGGTCCCACCTGCGTAGCGTGGGGGGTGGGTATCAGGTGCGCTGGTCCGGAAGCGTTGCTTCCAGCCGGACCAGCGCGCTCCGGATTTGTCGCGGCGTTTCAGCCGGCACAGGTCTGTGGCGCCGCTTCAGCGGCCTGTGAAGCGGGCCGGGCGACGTTCCAGGAACGAGGCAACGCCTTCCTTGTGATCGTCAGAGGCAAAGCATTCCGCCAGGGCGGCATGATGGGCCTCCATATGACTTGGCACATCCCGCGCCAGACCCTCCCAGACCAGCGCCTTGATCCGCCTGAGCGAGAAGGGGGAGGAGGCAAGATAGCGCGTGGCCTCGGCCCGCGCCGCCGCCATCAGCTGCTCGGGCTCAGCCAGTTCCATCACATAGCCGATGGCCTGCGCCTCAACCCCGTCGAGGAAGCCACCGGAATAGAGCAGGCGCAGCGCCCGCGATGGCCCCAGCAGGCGGGGCAGCACCCAGCTGCCGGCGCCCATATCAGGCACCAGGCCGCGATGGGCAAAGTTCCACGAAAAGCGGGCCCGGGGCGTGGCAATGCGGATGTCGCACTGGCTGGTGAATTCCGCCCCCATGCCCACGGCGGCGCCATCCACGGCGCAGATCACCGGCTTGGGGCACTCGATCAGGGGCCAGCCCATCCGCCGCCCGCCCGAGCCGCCGCGCGCCGAGGTGGGGGTATTGGCAAGATCGGCAAGGTCTGTGCCGGCGCAGAAGGAGCCGCCGCTGCCGGCCACAATCAGCACCCGCACCGCATCGTCGGTGCCGGCCTCGGCCACGCAATCGTTGAAGCGCTGCAGCATGGCCCAGGTCATGGCATTGCGCTTGTCGGCGCGGTCGATGACCAGGGTGGCAATGCCGTCGGCGTCAACGTCATAGCGGATATGGTGGGCTGTCATTATGTCCTCCCCGGGCGGATTTTTGTCGGCTTCGTGATGGCTGGAGTTTAGCGGGGCCTTCCGCCACCGCCTAGGCCCGGCGTGGTTGCGATGGGGGGCTGGCTGGGCGACCCTCTGCGCCCTGATGCCGTTCGGCCCAGCCGATGATCGGAGCCACTTTTGCTCTATACCCTTGTTCTCTCGTTGGCCGCCCTGTTCGGTGGCATGCTCATTTCGGTGCAGGCGGGGATCAATGCCCAGCTTTCCCGCAGCCTGGGCCTGCCACTTGGCGCCGCCACCATTTCCTTTGCTGTCGGCCTTGTAGCCCTGCTGGGGCTTGGGCTGATTGGCCGGGTTGGCCTGCCAAGCCTGCAGGCCCTCAAGGCGGTGCCGCCGCATCTGCTGTTCACCGGGGGCCTGCTCGGGGCAACCTTTGTCTTTGGCTCGATCATGCTGGCGCCAAGGCTGGGGGCAGGCGCGCTGGTGGCGCTGGTGGTAACGGGCCAGCTGCTGACGGCCCTGGTGCTGGACCAGTTTGGGCTGGTGGGCTTCCCGGAACACGCCCTGTCTCCCGGCCGGGCGGCAGGCGCAGTGCTGCTGATTGCGGGTGTCGTCCTCGTGCGTTTCTTCTAGGCGTCTGATCAGGCATCGGCCCCGGAGGTGGTTCCGAGGCTGGTGTCATCCAGAGAATTCTCGGTTGGCAGGATAACGCGCACCGTGGTGCCGCTGCCCACCACACTCTTGAAATCCAGACTGCCGCCATGGAGCATCACAAGGCTTCTTACGATGGCAAGGCCAAGACCGGTGCCCGGACGCTCGGCGACATGGGCACTCCCGATGCGGTGAAAGGGTTCCCCCAGGCGCGGTAGTTCCTCGGCGGCAATGCCGATGCCTTCATCCCATACTTCGATGCTTGCGGTGTCGGCCGACTGGATCAGCCTGACACCGGCCCGATTGCCCGCAGGCGTGAACTTGATAGCATTGGAAATCAGATTCTGCAGGATCTGTTCAACCGCCCGTCGGTCAGCCATCACGGGGCCGGTTTCGCCCATGGAGGTAATGACAAGTGTTATGCCATCCCGATCTGCCAGATGGCGCAGGCGTGCAACGGTTTCGCTGATGGCCTGGGACAGGTCTACGGGTTCAGGTTTCAGGCTAAGGCTGCCGGCCTCGATACGGGCGATGTCGAGAATGTCATTCACCAGTGCCAGCAGGAACTCACCACTGCGCAGGATATCTCCCGCATAGGCGCGATAGCGCGGCCAGGCCTCCGCCTTTCCCAGCACCTCGGACGACATGACTTCAGAAAAGCCGATGATGACATTGAGGGGGGTTCTGAGGTCGTGGCTCATGCGGGCCAGGAATTCTGACTTGGCGTGGCTTGCCCGCTCGGCGGCTTCACGGGCAATCTGCGCCTCTTCCGCCGCAAACCGAAGCTGCTCGGCAAGATCGGCATTCAGCCGCATCTTTTCCCGCGTTGCCGCAGACGTCTCGCGCTGCCGCGTCAGGGCAAACATCAGAATCAGCATGGCTGCCTGGCTGAGAAGGACTGCAGGCAGCAGGAAAACGATCAGGGGCGGTACGCTTTCGTACTTGCCCTGTGCTGCCCAGGCCCCAAGGATGGCCGCCATCAGGGCAAGAATGGCCCAGGTCGACTGGCGCACCCGGCGCATGGATGTAACGAGGCCGCCAAACAATATGTTGGCTGGCAGCCAGAATGTGTAACTCAGGGCCAGCAGGCTGCCGTCGCCCGGGCTGAGCAGATTGGCGCCAAACCCGCCCACGATCATGCAGGCGTTGACCACGAAGACCATGCGGCCAAGGGGCCTCCAGTCGCGTTCAGTCTGGAGAAGCCTGGCAACGCTGATGGAGACGATGAAGGCGCCATAGAAGGGCAGGGCGACCCAGTCGAAGGTCGTGAAGTGACGGTTCAGATAACTGTTGGTGAGGATCGAGAGCGTCACCATTCCCACAATGAGACCAGAAAAAAAGACCGGAATGCGACCTGGCCCGTCGGTCTCGGGTCCGTCGGTCTCGTGCCCGTCGGTCTCGGGCTTGGCGTCGCCGCCTTCATTCGCCCGTCCGTGCGCGCGGCCGTCAGGCGCAGTGCTGTAAGGCGTCATGATTGACCGGCCCGTTGGAATGAACGGACCATGATGGCGCCGAATTGCCTAAGAAATCGTGATCATCCCTCGCTCTCACCTTGAATGTCGTGCGCCTTGCCGGCGTCGTTCATCAAATAGTGAAGTTTCTCTGCGAGACTGGCGCTTGCCGTCACACAGCAAGCGCGAGACCGCATGGCACTGAAGCTTGGCCCCAATCAGCACCATGAATTCGATATCGAGGCCGCGGCAACTCGCGTTGGCCTTGATCCGGCGGCGCTGGCCGCACTCATTGCGGCTGAGGCGGCAGTGCTCAATGGGCGCTGGGATCCGCAGGCGCGCAATTCCCGGACATCGGCGGCCGGCCTGACGCAGTTTCTGGAGAAAACCTGGCTTGAACTGGCGACGCATGCCGCCACCTGGCTGCATGACGAAGCCCTGGCGCGCGGCCTTGTGGCGGCTTCTGGCCAGATTGTAGATCGGGCTCAGGTTCTTGCCATGCGGCTTGAGCCAAAGGCCGCGATCATGACGGCAGCTGATTACGCGCGGTTGAATCTGGCCACGCTTGCCCGCGCCGGCTTCATCCCCACGGATGCCGATCATGCCGCGCGCCTTGCCTATCTTGC
>CANCOY010000178.1 GCA_947379865.1 Acetobacteraceae bacterium | reverse complement strand
GTGATGCGGAAGCTGTTGGTATCGGGGAACTGCACATAGCTGGTGCCGGTGCGGGTGAAATCGGCATAAAGCTCCACCGCGTGGCCCACGTCGACCACCACCAGGAACAGGGGCCAGCCATGCTCGGCCGCCACGGCCCGGGCATATTGCTCTGCCTGCAGGCGGGCGCCCACCATGGTGGCGTGGTGGCGCGCCGTGCCCCGCACGCCATGGTGCCCACCCCGGCGGCGCGAGGGGGCGCCAAAGAGAGGGGGGCCTGAGAGAGGGGTGCCAGAGAGAGGGGCTTCGGCGGGTTCTGCCTCGCTCACACCCTGTTTTGCCTCCAGCACAAAGGCACCCCGGCGATAAAGGTCGATGAAGCCGTTCCAGGTGCTGCCGTCGCCCTCCACCCGATGCACGGGATGCTCAAAGCCATAGTCAGGGGTGGCGGGCAGGGGCGGGGCCACGCCGATCAGGGCGCAGAGGTCGATCAGGAAGGGCTGGGCATTGGCCCGCTCCTGCCCGCCGGAGCCCTGCCAGCGGGCAATGAATGCCTCTGCCTCCCCCGCCATTGTTGCCACCCTCTCCCTTTGGCTGGGGAGGATGGGGGGTGAATGTTTAACGGGTGCTGAAGGGGTGCGATTTTGGCGGCGGTGAGAGCGGGCCAAAGTTATTGATGAACACTACCTTTTCGGGCATAGTAAGCATTGGAAACGCCAAACAGATGTGGCGCTTCGCAACCTGGTTCGCGTGGAGTAGGACGCCATGGCTAAGAAAGCAAAAACACCGGTCCGTATTTTCGAAGGCTCGCCTCCCGCCGACCTTGAGGGCGAGTGGGTGGACGGCATGTCCGAGCTTTTGGGCGACGACATCCTGTCGAGCGACTACGATATCCGTTTTGGCGAATGGCCCGGCGTTGCCCGACACGGACTGCCCGAAGCGTACCGGAACGCGGAGAACACGCCTGGCTGGAAGCCCAAAAAGTAAGCGGGCGGCGCGCGGGGGCGCAGGCCAGCGGCCTCTGCCTCGCCTGTCATCGCGCCCCCCCTTGACCCTTGCGGCCGGGTGCCGGAGTGTCTGCCCCTGATCAGAACCGGGGAAACTCCATGACCATCGCGCCGCCCACTGCCGCCGACCTTGCGGCCGCCGCCCAGCTGCTTCGTGCCCATGGCGGGTTGGAGGGGGTGGCGGGGCTGCTGGAACGGCTGGCCGTGCCGGCTCCCGCAACTGGCCCCGCCACAGCGCCGCTGGTGCCGGGCGGCGGGGGCGATGAGGTGCGCATCGTGGTGCGCGACATGGTGGTCGAACTGCGCATCGGCATTCACCCGTGGGAGCGCCACCAGCCCCAGCGCGTTATTGTGAATGTGGAAATGTTCGCGCCCGCGCCCGCCCCCCACGCCTGGCAGGAACTGGGCGATGTGCTGGACTATGACCGCATCCGCAACCGGGTGAAGGGCGAATGGCCCACGCGGCCCCATGTGGATTTCCTCGAAACCTATGTGGAGGAATTGCTGGCCCTGTGCTTTGAAGATGGCAAGTGCGCAGCGGCGCGGGTCTCCATCACCAAGCCGGATATCTTTCCCGAAACCGCAGCGGTCGGCGTGGAGGTATTCCGCCGCCGCCAGCAGGGATAAGCGCCATGCAGGGAGCCCTTGTAACCGGTGCCGGCCAGCGCGTGGGCCGCGCCGTGGCCGAGGCACTGGCGGCCGATGGCCACGCCGTGGCCGTGCATTACAACCAGTCCGCCACCGAGGCTGAGGACGTGGCCGCAGAGATCCGCGCCAACGGCGGCGAGGCCCAGGCGGTGGGGGCAGACCTGGCCGACCCAGTGGCGGTGGAGGGCCTGGTGGCCGCCGCCGTGGCCAAGGTGGGGCCGCTGTCGGTGCTGGTAAACAACGCCTCCCTCTTCCAGCGGGACGAGGTGGCAAGCCTCACCACAGAACGCTTTGACCATCACATGGCGGTGAACGCCCGCGCGCCCTTGTTCCTTGCCCGCGCCTTTGCCGCCCAGGTGCCGATTGGCGTCGACGCGGTGGTGGTGAACTTTGTTGACCAGAAGCTGTGGAACCTGAACCCAGATTTCCTTTCCTACACCATCTCAAAGGTGGCGCTGGAGGGGATCACCCATAGCCTGGCCATGGCGCTGGCGCCGGTGCGGGTGGTGGGGGTGGCGCCGGGCCTCACCCTGCGCTCTGGCGCCCAGACCGACGAAAGCTTTGCCCGCGCCCACAGCCAGACCCTGCTTGGCCGTGGCAATGACGTGGCCGACCTCGTCGCCGCCGTCCGCTACCTCATCTCCGCCCGCAGCGTGACAGGCCACACCCTGCTGGTCGACGGCGGCCAACACCTGAGCCGCCGCGCCCGCGACGTGGCGTTTGAGGTGAAGTAGGGGGGGCGAGGTGAAGTAGGGGGGCGAGGTGAAGTAGGGGATTAGGCCGCCTTGGCCAGATCCAGCACCCATGTCTCAAAGGCCGAGATGGGGAGTGTCGGGGCTGCGCTGGCCAGAAAGCCGAGATCCGCAGTATCCCATGGCGTAGCGTCGTCATAGACGATGCGCTGGATGATGCTGCGATCATCCAGTCTGCTGACGTCAAGGTTGGCCACAACAGCCGCGTTGATCGACGCGGCATCGCTGAGCACTGGTTCGATCAGCAACTTCCGGCCCCCGTGCAGATGCACGACATGGCCAAACTGGTAGGCCCGCGTGCTGGCGCCGTGAATCCGGCAATCTGTTTCAAGAGACGTGGTGAAGTGGCGCTGCAGGATCAGGCCAAGGTGCTGCCTGAAGTCGCGCGGCATGGTCGGGCTGACATTGTCATGGCCCCATTCGGCCACCATCTTTGCCGTGTTCGCCACCAGCGCGATGGCGACAGGCACCTCGGCACGGGTGACCGCCGGGCAATAAATCGCGCCGTTTTCTATCCGCAGGCCCTGATTCCCGATGATGGTGTTGACCTGATGGTCACACAGCGGCTGGTCCCGCCCGGAGCCGAGGAGTGTATCCACCGCGCCGCCATCGTCACTCACCACAAAACTGTCGCCCGATCCCCGCACGCTCAGGGTTACGGCGCCGTTTGACGGGTAAAGGCAGAAGGTGGACACGCGCAGTCCATCGTCCGTGGCCTTTACGATGGTCATTTCGTCCAGTGCGGCACGCAGTTCGGCTGGTGTCATCACGGAAGTCTCCTCCATGAGGGTAGTTCTATCACGCCAGCGGGCGGTTGCGCGATATTGGTTTTATCGCAGAACCACCGGAATGCGGCATCAAACTGTCGGATATTGCCTGGCAGCAGTCGGGCTACCGGCAAGCGCTCGGGCAGGTCTGATCGTGTGCAGTACCGGCGGTTGTCTTGCCAGTGGTGCATGTGAGGTGAGGTGAACTGGCCCCCACAATCCTTCCATGTGTCGGTGGGATTCATGTGGGGCTCGTCATCGACATAGTCGAGGCGACACACGCATTCGCCCAGCCTGATCATGATGCGGAAGCGCAAGCGACGGAGCATGGGATAGCCATTGATCTCAAGGACGGCATCCGTGAGTTGGCGACCAATCGCCAAGGGCATCAGCATGCGGGCCTCCCCCTGCTCATTTGGGGGTTGCCACGACGCTACCCCTTCCAGACGTTTGGGCTGAGCCAGCAGATGGTCAACCAGCTGTGCGATATCTGTATCGGCCATGCTGTGAAGCATGCCGGGGCATCAGATGAAAATTCGTAAATGCCGTGTACCTTTAGTGCGCCCGCCAATCAAAAAAGCACATGCCGCAGCGCCCGCGATGTGGCGTTGGAGGTGAAGTAGGGGGTCAGGTGGCCCTGATCTTCACGCCGCCAGCGATTGTTCAAAGGCGACTGCTTGTTCAACATCCCCCTTGGGCACGCTGAACCAGAACGCCACACGTTGATGATCGCCGCCTTCCGCCTGCCATTGCCGGAACAGGGTGGCGGTGGGCACTGGCTTGTCGCCGATCACGGGTTGGCCAAAGGAAAGGCAGGGGTCCACCCGGACGCTGGGGAAGGTCGCGGGCCTTGGATGCCAGCGCATGGCTTCCTCGGAAACGGGGTGGAACGCGACACCGTCGGCTACACTTGCCTCGATCATGTTCCACATCACGAGCTGGTTTGTG
>CANCOY010000177.1 GCA_947379865.1 Acetobacteraceae bacterium | reverse complement strand
CCGGCCGCCCAAACACCACCCGCTCCGTGGCCGCAAAGGCCATCTCACCCGCCACAACACTCATCCGCTTCCCCCCACCTCTCGTCCCGGAGGCTCGGAAGAAGGCTAGCGCAAGCCGGCGCGCAGGGCGAGGGGGAAGAGAGGGGGGGCAGACCCTTAAATCTGTTAACTATAACATCATCCGTGGACCAAGTTTATGTTGCGGAAGCGGCCTGGCGATCTGACGGTCCGATGAGAACCTGCACCGGATCTTAAGGACGCCTATGTCTGCGCCACTCTGCCCTTTCTGCTTGCCTGCCGATGGCCGGGTGGCCTTTGTCGAAGCACTGTTCAAGGGCCTGTGGGATGCCTTTCCCGTCACCGAAGGGCACTTGTTGCTTGTGCCGCATCGGCATGTGCCATCCTGGTCCGACCTTCATGCTTCGGAACAGGCAGCACTCCTCTCTGGTATCGAGCAGGCACGGGCGCTGATCTCGTCGAGGTTTGGCGCTGACGGTTTCAATGTCGGCTTCAACGACGGCAAGGCGGCCGGGCAAACCGTGCCGCACTTCCACATGCACGTGATCCCCCGCCGATTTGGCGACATGACCGACCCGACGGGCGGGGTTCGCCATGTGATCCCGGGGAAGGGAAATTATCTGGCAAAACCCGTCATTCTGGATGGGTCTTCGCACGCTATAGGGACAGGCCTGCCCCATGACCGTGCCCTCATCGCGGGCGCCGAGGACAGCCTGATCAAGCATCTCCTGCCGCATATCGATCGGGCAGCCCGTGTTGATGTGGCGGTTTCATTCACGATGGAGAGCGGCATCAGGCTGTTGCGGCCACATTTGCAAGACCTGCTGGACCGCCAGGGCGAGGTCCGCTTCATAACAGGCGACTATCTGGACGTAACCGACCCCGATGCCTTGCGCCGTCTTATGGACCTTGAGGGTGCAATTTCCCGCCATGTCTTTGAGGCGGGGCCAATCGGGTTTCACACCAAATCCTGGATCTTCCATTTTGCTGACGGCACAGGCGTTGCCCTTGTCGGCAGCTCCAATCTGTCAGAGTCCGCCTTGGTGAAGGGCGTAGAGTGGAATTACCGGGTCTTCACGCCGAACCAGCAGGGCGGGTGGCGCGATGTGCTGGATGGCTTTGAGGCCCTGCTCGGACGTCCGGAAATACGGCCGCTGAGCCACGAGTGGATTGCCACCTATGAAAAACGCCGGCAAAAGCTACCCCCAAGCGGACCCCGTGGCGTGGGAGAGCCAGACGATCCGCCCCCTCCAAGGCCTGAGCCCCACGCCATTCAGAAACGTGCCCTGGCGGCGCTTGAGGGCACGCGGCAGCAGGGGTTTACGGCTGGTCTGGTCGTGCTGGCAACCGGACTTGGCAAGACGTGGCTTAGCGTTTTTGACAGCGACCGCACCGAATTCCACCGCATTCTCTTTGTCGCGCACCGCGAAGAAATTCTCGCCCAGGCCATGGAGGCGTTCCGGGTCAGTCGCCCACATGCCAGCCTTGGCCGCTATACCGGCACCGACAAGGATCGGTCTGCCGATATACTCTTTGCCTCGATCCAGACGCTTGGTCGCGCAGCGCACCTGCGCCACTTCTCACCAGATGCCTTTGATTACATCATTGTCGATGAATTTCATCATGCCGCTGCCAAGACCTATCGGCGCCTGATCGATCATTTTACGCCAAAATTCCTTCTCGGCCTCACAGCCACGCCCGACCGAATGGATGGCGGCGATCTGCTGGGCCTGTGCCAGGAAAATCTGGTTTTTCGCTGCGACGCCTTTGAAGGGATCGAGGACGGTCTTCTCTCACCCTTCCATTATTTCGGCGTGCCCGACGATGTTGATTACGAGAACATCCCCTGGCGCAGCGCCAGCTTTGACGAAGCCGCGCTTACCAGCGCGCTTGCAACACAGGTGCGGGCGCAAAACGCCCTGGAGCAACTTCGCCAGCATGGGGGCAAGCGAACCCTTGGCTTTTGTTGCTCTCAGCGCCACGCAGATTTCATGGCCGATTTTTTTCGAAAGCAAGACCTGCGCGCGGTTTCCGTTCACGCCGGAAGCAGTTCCGCCCCCAGAACAAGTTCACTTGCGGCCCTGCAGGAGGGCGACCTGGACGTGGTCTTTGCCGTCGACATGTTCAACGAAGGTGTCGACGTTCCCAATATTGACACCGTGCTGATGCTGCGTCCCACGGAATCAACAACCATCTGGATGCAGCAGTTTGGCCGCGGCCTTCGGCGCGTCGCGGGCAAGGATCGGCTGCACGTCATCGATTACATCGGCAACCACAGGATCTTCCTGACCAAGGCACAGGCCTTGCTCAACTGTGGAAATGGCGCTCGCCAGCTGGCCATAGCACTCGACCAGGTGCGCGCGGACACATTCGACCTGCCACCTGGCTGTAACGTTACCTATGACCTTAAGGCCCTCGATATCCTGCAGAACCTGCTTGGGCCGCCCAAAAAGTGGGATGCGCTTGACGCCTATTATGCTGACTACCGCCAGCGTTTCGGCGTGCGGCCCACTGCTCTTGAAATCTTTCATGCTGGCTTCAAACCGCGAGTGAACGGTCACGGCAGCTGGTTTGACTATGTCGCCTATCACAATGACCTGACGGATGAAGAACGTCGTGTCGTGACGAACCATGGCGCATTTCTTGAGGACTTGAGCAAGACACAGATGACCAAGAGCTACAAAATGCTCTTGCTCCAAGCCATGCAGCAGGAAGGGGCGCTGCCAGGCCAGATCGAGATTGCACGCCTCACAAATAGGTTCGCCGCCATCGCCGGGCGCCACCCGGTATATCGAAGCGATGTCAGTGTGCAACTGGATGATCAACCCGCCGTAGAAGGATTGCTCGAAAAGCATCCCATAGACGCCTGGACCGCTGGACGCGGAACTTCAGGGCGCGCCTTCTTCGCTTATGAAGACGGGGTCTTCCGAACAACCTTCAGCGTCTTAGAGGGCCTCTCCGGCTGCTTCAATTCATTGGTCCAGGAAGTTATTGATTGGAGGTTGGCTGAATATCTTCAACGCAGTGAAGGCGAAACTGATCCTCCCGTTGGAACAGAGCCTACAGAGACAGATACCCCCCGACCCAGGGTTGCTGAGCCATGGCGGGAATATATGCGTGAGGAAATCCCACCACTCTATGGGTTTATTTTCAACACAGGCTCGTGGAATCAAGGATTTGTCGTCCAGGATCGGCACGTTTTCCTTCTTGTTACATTAGATAAAAGTGCAAATCAGAAAGAGCACCAGTATGATGATGGATTTTTAGATGAAACTCACTTCAAGTGGCAAAGCCAGAACCAAACAACCCAATCATCTCTTCATGGAAAAATCATTCGGCAAACCACCCACGATTACAAAATTCATCTCTTTGTGAGGCCAACCAAAAAGCGGGGTAAAGGCGCTTGCCCGTTTTTCTATTGCGGCGATGTGGATTTCCAAGACTGGCGGGGCGAGCGTCCCATTACAGTAACATGGAAGCTTCGAAATCAGGTGCCAGTTAACTTGCATCGGCTGCTTGATGTGCCAGGTGAAGCTTTGCCTCACCCTCACCCGCACTGAGCGTCGACGTACTGCCGCACCACGTAGAGATCTGCCACGTTCCCTGCAGTCATGCGCGCAATCGCTGGAAGCCCGCCAAAGGGGACGGCTGCGTTTGGTTGGTGGACCCAGGTGTCGGCGGTTGTTGGCACCAGCACCTGCAGGCCCTGATAGATGCCCAGAACATAGGAAATCCGTTCCAGTGCCTCCTTGCGGAGGGTAGCCACCTTGCCACGCTTCCAGGCTTGCAGGGTGGCGCGGCTTTGGAGGCCCAGCAGGCGCATCTGCTCAGCCTCGCTGAGGTGCCAGGCCAAGGCGATGCGGAAGAATGTCCGCAGGGCGGGGCCGGTCAGTGCCCTGCGGCGGGCGGCTGCCGTGGCGGTTGGCATGTTTTCCCCCTCACACCTGGCTGCCCGCCCGGCCGGAGTTGGCGTCGACCACGCGGACGTGGCGGGGTTGGAGTTGGCCGGGGTGGGTGCAGCCGCAGGAGTGGGCGATCATGGCGACGTCGTGTTGCATGGCGCGGGCATAGCCGGCGACGCGGACGGATTTCTCCTTGGGGTCGAG
>CANCOY010000176.1 GCA_947379865.1 Acetobacteraceae bacterium | reverse complement strand
CCGGCCTACAGGCTGGCCGACCTGCACGAGCAGATCCTGCGCCTGGGGGTTGATGAGGCCCCCATCTGGCTGGGCCTGGCGCGCGCCTATATGGGCAACAGCATGCCGCTGCAGGGCGCGGGCGCGGCCTGGCTCGCCTTCCAGAAGGCGGAAAGCGATCCCGTGCGTGGCGAGGCACTGGCCACGGTTGGTGCGGCCTTTGAGAAGGGGGATTCCCTTGTCCCCGCCCGCGAGGCCTATCGCCAGGCCCTGGGCTTTGGTGAGCGGGCCGATGTGCGCGCGCGCCTCGCTGGGGTGGAAGACCGCCTGCGCTTCCGGGTAACCGCAGCCGTCGCCGAGAATGAGGCCGACAGCCCCTCCCTCTGCCTGGAGTTCAACCAGCCTCTGCCCAAGGTGGCGGGCATTGCCTGGCAGGATTATGTCACCGTCGCGCCAAAGCTTGATGGCGCCTTCCGCGTGCAGAACCAGCGCCTGTGCCTGAGCGGGGCGAGTTTTGGCGCCACCTATCAGGTCAGCGCCCTCAAAGGCCTGCCGAGTGCGGGGGGCGAGAAGCTGGCGGCAAGCGAAGACAACAGCATCACCGTGGGCGACCGCGCCCCCTCCCTCGGCTTTCGTGGCAATACCTATATCCTGCCCAAGGTGGGCAGCGTGGGCGTGCCTTTGGTCAGCATCAATGTGGACACGGCGCATATCACCCTCTACCGGGTGAATGACCGCAGCATGGTGCGCGCCCTGGTGGACGGCAATTTCCTGTCTGGCGTCAGCGGCTATTCCGCCGACATGCTGGCGGACCGTCTTGGTGAAAAGGTCTGGCAGGGCACGGTGGAGATTGCCGCCGAAAAGAACCGCCGCACCCTCACCGCGCTCCCCATGGACGAGATGCGCCGGCAGGCGGCACCTGGCGTCTATGTGCTGACGGCGTCTTCCAGCGCCGAAACACGCTCCACCTGGGAGGACCTGGCGACCCAATGGGTGGTGGTGACCGACATCGGGCTTTCCACCTTGGCCGGGCGCGATGGCCTGCACGTCTTTGCCCGCAGCCTGCAGACCGGACAGGCCATTGCCGGGCTGGACCTGCGCCTCTATGGCCGCAATAACGACGAACTGGCCAAGGCCAGCACCGATTCCGCCGGCGCCGCCCATTTTGATCCCGGCCTGATGCGCGGCCGCGACGGGCGCACGCCAACCGCCCTGATGGCCTTTGGCACCGGCGACAATTACGCCTTCCTCGACCTTGGTCGGCCGGCCTTCGACCTGTCGGACCGTGGGGTGGGGGGCCGGTCCGCCGCCGGCGCGCTCGATGCCTTTGTCTATGCCGATCGCGGTGTCTATCGCCCGGGGGAGACGGCCCATCTGGTGGGCCTGGTGCGCGACAGCGCGGGCAAGGCCGTGGCTGATCTGCCGGTCACCCTCAGGCTGCTGCGCCCTGATGGGGTGGAGGCCAGCCGCCAGTTGCTGACGGCCGCCGGCGCCGGCGCCTACGCCATCGACCTGCCCGTCTCTGCCGCCGCCCACAGCGGTACCTGGACGGCACAGTTCCATACTGACCCCGAGGCCGCCCCCATCGGCAGCACCAGCTTTCTGGTGGAAGACGTGGTGCCGGCCCGGATCGAGGCGGCGCTGGGAGCAACGGTCCAGCGCCTTGTTCCCGGCGAGGGGGGGCACCTTGATGTGGCGGCTAAGTATCTTTTCGGCGCCCCGGCCGCTGACCTCAGGGCAACCGCAGAGGTTATGCTGAAGGCAGACGTGGCACCCTTCCCGGACCTGCCCGGTTACGTCTTTGGCCTGGTGGACGAGGATGTGGCGGCAACGCGCCTGGCGCTTGATGATGCCACCACCGATGCGGGCGGCAAGGCCGGGTTCGATCTGGCGCTGCCTGAAATTCCGACCACGAACAAACCCCTGGCCGCCACCGTGCGGGTCGACGTGTACGAGCCAGGCGGCCGGCCGGTCATCCGCACCCTCGATCTGCCTGTGGCACGCACCCGGCCGCTGCTGGGCATAAAGCCCGGTTTTGCCGATGGCACTGTACCCGAAGGTGGGGAGGCCAGCTTTGATCTGCTGGCGCTGGGCGCCGAGGGCGCCCGCATCGCCGCCCCCGGCAGCACCTGGCTGCTGGTGGAAGAGGAATGGTACTATCAATGGTACAGGCGCGGCTCTGCCTGGGATTATGAGGTGCAGATCCGCGACCATCGGGTGGATGGTGGCGCCATTGATCTGTCGGCGGACAAGCCTGCCCATCTGGCCCTGCCGGTGAAGGCCGGGCGCTATCGCCTGGAAGTGGTGACGGCAGATGGTTCGGTTGCCTCCAGCCTGCGCTTCCATGCCGGCTGGCAGGTAAGCGCCGGGCTTGGCGATACGCCGGACAAGCTCGACATGGTTGTGGACAAGCCCCTCTACACGCCTGGCGAGACGGCGCATATTGCCCTGAAGGCACCCTTTGCCGGACCGGCGCAGGTGATCATCGCCACCGACCATATCATCGAAACACGACAGGTTACGATTGCCAAGGATGGCAGCACCCTGGAGGTGCCGGTATCGGCAGATTGGGGGGCCGGGGCCTATGTGCTGGCGACCGCGTTCCGCCCGGGGGACGATGCCTCTGCCAAGGGGCCGGGGCGGGCCATTGGCATTGCCTGGCTGGGTGTTGACCCTGCCGGCCGCCGCCTCGACATCAGCATGACCGTGCCGGCAGACAGCCTGCCGCGCCAGAAGGTCGAGGTGCCGGTGACGGTTACCGGGGCTGCCCCGGGGGAGAGGATCTTTGTGACCGTGGCTGCGGTTGACGAGGGCATCCTGCAACTCACCGACTTTGTGGCGCCCCGGCCGGTGGAGTATTTCTTTGGCAAGCGGCGCCTTGGCCTCGACATCCGCGATGCCTATGGCCAGCTGATTGATGGCACCTCCGGCAAGCCCGGCAAGCTGCGTGAGGGTGGTGATGCCATGGGTCTGGCACGGCGCGGTGCCCCGGCGCCGACCACACGGCTGGTCAGCCTGTTTTCCGGCGTGGCCGCCCTCGATGAGGCTGGCAAGGGCAAGGTTCCACTGGACCTGCCAGATTACAACGGCCGCCTCAGGCTGATGGTGGTGGCGTGGAGCCCGACGCGGGTTGGCGCCGCAGAGGCAGCCCTGGTGGTGCGCGACCCCGTGGTGGCGCTGATCTCCACACCGCGCTTTCTGGCCACCGGTGACCGCAGCCACCTTGCGCTGAGCCTGGTCAATGCGGCGGGCGAGGCGGGCGACTATGGCGTGGACGTGAAGGCAGACGGTGGCGTCGGAGTAGAGACGCCAGCCAAACCCCGCAAGGTGACACTGGCCAAGGGTGGCAGTGCCAGCCTCGACATTCCCATTTCAGGCCTGAAATCAGGACCTGGCAAGATTACCTTCACCCTCAATGGCCCCGGCGGTTTCAGCCTTGTACGGACGGTTGAGCTTGGGGTGCGCTCTCCCCAGATGCCCGAGCGGGCAGTTACCCTGTCCAGGCTTGAGGCGGGCGCCAGCACCTCTGTTTCGGCGGCCCTGCTGGCTGCCTTTGAGCCGGGCACGGCCGAGGCCCTGCTGAGCCTTGCCCCCCGGCCCAATCTTGATGTGCCGGGCCTGCTGCGCGACCTCGATCGTTACCCCTATGGCTGTGCGGAACAGACCATCAGCCGGGCCATGCCGCTGCTCTATTTCGAGGAGGTGGCGGCCCTGTGGCAGCAGCCGTCCGACCCGCCGGTCAAGGCCCGTGTGGCCGCAGCCATTGCCCGCGTGGTGGAGATGCAGCGGGCCAATGGCGGGCTGACGGCCTGGGGGGCAGAGGAGACGCCCGACCCCTGGCTTAGTGCCTATGGGGTCGATTTCCTCACCCGCGCCCGCGCCCATGGGCAGGCGGTGCCCGATTTCGCCTATCGCCGGGGCATTGCCTGGCTGAAGTCGATTGTCGACAACCGCCGGGATGATACGCCCGACGCCCTTGAGGCCCGGGCCTATGCCGCTTATGCCCTGGCGGCAGCCGGTGCCGGTGATCTGTCGGCTACCCGCTATCTCAATGACGTCATGGGCGAGCGGTTCGCTGCAG
Source organism: Acetobacteraceae bacterium (assembly GCA_947379865.1). Classification (GTDB taxonomy): domain Bacteria; phylum Pseudomonadota; class Alphaproteobacteria; order Zavarziniales; family Zavarziniaceae; genus CANCOY01. Next base: position 304 of record CANCOY010000176.1, on the reverse strand, counting down.
CCCTGCCGTTCGCCCATCTGGGGGCGGCCTTCATGCTGATGGGGGACACAGCGCGTGCCAAGGCGGCCTTTGAGCGGGCCTTTGCCAGCACCGACCTCGAGGCGCCGTCTGACCAGCAGATGACCCGCAATTATGGCACCCGCCTGCGCGATCTGGCGGCCGCCGTGGCGCTGGCGGCGGAAACCAGGCTGCCGGGGTTTGATGCAGCCCCGCTTGTGGCGATCCTGCGGGAGGCGCAACTGGCGCGGCCCTACCTCTCCACCCAGGAAGAGGCCTGGCTGATCATGGCCGCCCGCGCCCTGTC
>CANCOY010000175.1 GCA_947379865.1 Acetobacteraceae bacterium | reverse complement strand
GAAGTGGCGGCCCTGCGCGAGACCAGCGTGGTGATCGGCGCCCTGCTGGGCAGCCTGGTGCTGAAAGAGGCCTTTGGCCTGCGCCGCCTGACGGCCGCCTTCATTGTGGCGCTCGGCGCCCTGATCATGCATCTGCATTGACAGGCGCTTTATAAATTCCCCACGTCCCTTGCGTATTAAGTATTTTTAGCTGCCCCTTTTTATAGTGGCGGCATGGTTTTTCAATACCCGCAAATAAATATCAAATAAATTTGACTAATTTTGAAAAATGATATTTTTGTCGTTTTTAAGGAAAACAAATGAATATTTCTTACCGTCTGATGACAGCCCTTCTCTTGACTGCACTGCTTGCAGGATGTGCGGGACGCACCCCAAAGCCTGTTGCCATCGTCCAGCCGGTTGACCGGCAGATGGACTGCAATGCCATCGTCTCCGAAGTCAGGTCAAACAGCACGCAGATCGGCGAACTTGGCCGCGAGGATGGCCAGAAGGTGGGCCAGAATGTTGCCGTGGGCATCGTGGGCGTGCTGATCCCCGTGCTCTGGTTCGGCATGGACTTCCAGAATGCTTCTGGCAAAGAGGGCACCGCCCTTGAGTCCCGCAACCAGTATCTGTCGACCCTGGCCCAGCAGAAGAACTGCGGCACCTGAGGCGGCAAGGCCGGGGGGCAGGGCGAACCCCACCCCCCGGTATCACCACAGGCTTCAGCCGCGGTTCTGGCGGTTGTCGATCAGGTCGGTGACGACGCCGGGATCGGCCAGGGTGGAGGTATCGCCCAGGCTGCCGTAATCGTTTTCGGCGATCTTGCGCAGGATGCGGCGCATGATCTTGCCCGAGCGGGTCTTGGGCAGGCCGGGGGAGAACTGCAGCAGGTCGGGGCTGGCGATGGGGCCTATCTGCTTGCGCACCCAGGCCACCAGTTCCCGGCGCAGCTCCTCGCTGGGGGCCTCGCCGGCGTTGAGGGTGACATAGGCATAGATGCCCTGGCCCTTGATGTCGTGGGGATAGCCCACCACGGCGGCTTCCGCCACCTTGGCATGGGCCACCAGCGCGCTTTCCACCTCCGCCGTGCCCATGCGATGGCCCGAGACGTTGATCACGTCGTCCACCCGGCCGGTGATCCAGTAATAGCCGTCCTCGTCGCGGCGGCAGCCATCGCCGGTGAAATACTTGCCGGGATAGGTGGAGAAATAGGTCTGGATGAAACGCTCGTGGTCGCCAAAGACCGTGCGCATCTGCCCAGGCCAGGAATCCGCCAGGCACAGATTGCCCGAGCAGGCACCGTGGATCACCTTGCCGTCCGCATCCACCACCTCGGGCTGCACGCCAAAGAACGGCAGCGTGGCCGAGCCCGGCTTCTGGCCGATGGCGCCCGGCAGCGGCGTGATCAGGATGCCGCCGGTCTCGGTCTGCCACCAGGTGTCGACGATGGGGCAGCGGCTGTCGCCCACCACGCGGTGGTACCACAGCCAGGCCTCGGGATTGATCGGCTCACCCACCGACCCCAGCAACCGCAGGCTCTGCCGCGAGGTCTTCTTCACCGGCCCCTCGCCCTCGCGCATCAGGGCGCGGATGGCGGTGGGGGCGGTGTAGAAGATGTTGACCTTGTGCTTGTCGATCACCTCCCAGAAGCGCGAGGCGCTGGGATAATTGGGCACGCCCTCGAACATCAGGGTGGTGGCGCCATTGGCCAGCGGGCCATAGACGATATAGGAATGGCCCGTCACCCAGCCCACGTCGGCGGTGCACCAATAGATGTCGCCCTCGTGATAGTCGAACACCATCTGGTGCGTCAGCGAGGCATAGACGAGATAACCGCCAGAGGTGTGCAGCACGCCCTTGGGCTTGCCGGTGGAGCCCGACGTATAAAGGATGAACAGCGGGTCCTCGGCGCTGATCTCTTCCACCGGGCAATCGGCCGGCACCTTGGCCGCCGCCTCGTGATACCAGACATCGCGCGGCGCCGTCATGGCCACGGCACCGCCGGTGCGGCGCACCACGACAACGCTGGTCACGCCGGGGCACAGGGCCACGGCGGCGTCGGTATTCGCCTTCAGGGGCACGGGCTTGCCGCCGCGCAGGCCCTCGTCCGCCGTGATGATGACGCGGGAATCGCAATCCTGGATGCGGTTGGCCAGGCTATCGGGCGAGAAGCCGCCAAACACCACCGAATGCACGGCGCCGATGCGGGCACAGGCCAGCATGGCATAGGTCGCCTCGGGGATCATGGGCAGATAGATGGTGACGCGGTCACCCTTCTTCACGCCCTGGGCCTTCAGCACATTGGCAAAGCGGCAGACCTCGCGGTGCAGTTCGGCATAAGTGATATGCCGGCTCTCTGACGGGTCATCGCCTTCCCAGATGATGGCGGTCTGATTGGCACGGGTGGCGAGGTGCCGATCCACGCAATTGGCCGCGACGTTGAGCGTGCCGTCCTCGTACCATTTGATGGACACATCGGGCGGGCCAAAGGTGGTGTTCTTGACCCGGGTATAGGGCCGGATCCAGTCGATCCGCTTGCCCTGCTCGCCCCAGAAGGCCTCAGGGTTGGCAACGGACTGGGCATAGAGCCGCTCATAGGCGGCTGAATCCACCAGGGCGCGCTTGGCCCATTCCCCGGATACCGGGAACATCTCGTTGTCGGCCATCTGCTTTCCTCCGCACGGCGTGTCAGTTTTGCGGAAGTATGCTGGGATCGCCCCATATGGACAAGCCGGGCGCCCTCGCCGAAACTGCTGCGGGGGCCATACGTCTTCCCAGGCTACCGGCGCTGCAGGCGCAAAAGGACACCATGCTTCTCCAGCACGCCACCTGGCCCGATGTCGAGGCCTATCTGAAGCAGGCCAATGGCATCATCGTGCCCATCGGCTCCACCGAACAGCACGGCCCCAATGGCATGATCGGCACCGATGCCCTGTGCGCCGATGGCCTGGCGCGCGGCCTGGGCGAGGCGGTGGGGGCCATGGTGGCGCCGGTGATCAATGTGGGCATGGCGCAGCACCACATGGCCTTTCCCGGCTCCATGACCCTGCGGCCCTCCACCCTGATCGCCGTGGTGCGCGATACCGTGGCCTCGCTGGCGCGGCATGGCTTTAGCCGCTTCTATTTCCTGAATGGCCACGGCGGCAATGTGGCGACGCTGACCGCCGCCTTTTCCGAGATCTATGGCGAGACCTCGCTTCAGACCGGGCAGCAGCCCACGGTGCGCTGCCGCCTGAAGAACTGGTGGGTGAACCCCAATGTGGGGCGCATCGCGCGCGAGACCTTTGGCAGCCGCGAGGGCAGCCACGCCACCCCCTCTGAAATCAGCCTCACCTGGTTCCTGCATCCCGAAGCCGCCCGGCCCATGGACCTGCCCCAGGTGCTGCCCGCCGACGGCGGCTTCACCGACGCCGCCGATTTCCGCCGCCGCTATCCCGACGGCCGCATGGGCTCCGACCCGTCTCTCGCCACCATCGACCACGGCCGCCGCCTCTATGAGGCCGCCATCACCGACCTCGCCGAAGACTGGAAACGTTTTCTGGCAGAGGGGTGAGGGGGGGGGGAGTAACTACGCCTTCACCCCACCCAGCTGGCAGATGCGTTTCCAGGCGGCGGGGTCCACGGGCAATACCGACAGGCGCGACTGGCGGACGAGGCCCAAGTGGTTCAGCTCGGGATCTTCCTTGACCTGGGCAAGGCTGACGGGATTGGGCACCGGCATCAGGGCCTTCAGATCGACCATGCCAAAGCGGCCGCTTTCGTCGCTGGGGTCGGGGTAATATTCCCCCACCACTTCCACAATGCCGACGATCAGCTTCTGGTCCACCGAGTGATAGAAGAAGCAGCGGTCGCCCAGCTTCATGGCCTTGAGGTTGTTGGCGGCCTGGTGGTTGCGCACGCCGTTCCAATGGGTCTGGCCGTCGCGCACCTGATCGTCCCACGACCAGGTGCCGGGCTCGGACTTCACCAGCCAGTAATTGCGGGCCATCACGCGGCCCCCGCTGTCGGCGCCCCGATCACCCATTTCCAGGGCTTGATGGCGACGCTGGCAAACAGGCCCGCCTTGCCATAGGGGTCGCCGGCCACAAAGGCCTCGGCGGCGGCGCGGTCGGCCACCTCGATCACCAGCAGGCTGCCGGTCATGGCGCTGCCGTCGTCATTGGTGGTGGGGCCGGCAATGCGCACGGCGCCGGTTTCCCGGGCATAGGCCAGATGGGCCTCGCGGTTGGCGAGGCGGACCGGCAGATGGTCGGGCTTGTCCTCGCAGAGGATGAGGAAATACATCGGGCGGCCCCTGTGCAGGTTGGTGTTGGCGTTGCGGTTGGCCAAACCTAGACGCTTGAGCCACCCCGTGCCAAGGCCGCACCCATGGCCCCCTCGCCCCGGAAGGGCCGGCCCAGCAGGCCGCCGATGGCCTCGTCGATGCTTTGGCGGCCGGCCAGAACCTCGGCCACGGCACTGGCCACGGGCAGTTCCACGCC
>CANCOY010000174.1 GCA_947379865.1 Acetobacteraceae bacterium | reverse complement strand
TGATCGCGGCCGTCAGCGACGTCTTGCCATGGTCAACGTGACCGATGGTGCCGATGTTGCAATGCGGCTTGTTCCGCTCGAATTTTGCTTTGCCCATTTTACTCTCCTGCTCTCGGCAGCGGTTTTGCTGTGTCCGCCACCGCAGATGGAATTGGTACTCCCGCCCTCAGGCGGATCTGCTTCTAATCTGTTCCGTCGTCGGCTCAACCAGCGCCAGCTGACCAGGTGCGGTCAGTGTGTCGCCGGGCCGTGCCTCACCCAGACCATCGAGAGCGACGATGTCGCCCGCAGTGGCCTGAGCCAGTTCAACTCTTTCCGATGCCTCGAAGCGCAGCACGCGGGCAACCCGCGAGGGGCGCCCCGTCGTCGCGTTCGCAATTTCCGCGCCCTGTGCCAGCACGCCCGAGAAGATCCGGGCGAAAAGCAGTGGGCCCGCAACCGGATCAAGACCCGAACGGAAAGCGAAAACCGTCAGTGGCGCATCGTCATTGGCCGCACGGCTCGAGAATGAGCCGGTGGCCGGGTCCTGAACTTCAACCGCCCCGACCTGATCGGGAGACGGCAAATAATCAACAATGGCGTCGAGCAGGGGCTGCATGCCCTTGTTGCGGAACGCGCTGCCCGGAAGCACAGGGACCACCGTCCCGGCCGCCACTGCTGCGCGGATCGCCGCAACCAGGCCATCTGTGCCCGTCTGCTTCGGCGCCACCACTGCAACAAGTGCAGCGCGTGCCTGCTGTGCTTCAACAAGCCGGTCGGCCGGGATCGGCTCTTCCGCGAAAGCCGCGCCAAATGGCATGGCCTTCCACGTCAGGGCGCGTTCACGGACGAGGTCGATGATCCCGATAAAGTCGCTGCCCTGGCCGAGCGGAAGGGCGAGTACCAGAGGTAAGGCCTTCAGCTTGGAACGGACGGCTTCAACGGCGGCACCGAAGTCGGCGCCGGCCCGGTCCATTTTGTTCACAAATACGATTCTCGCAAGTGCCCTGTCATCAGCAAGACGCCAAAGCGCCTCAAGCTGTGACTCAACGCCCGATTCGGCGTCGATCAGGGCCACGGCGCCATCGGCAACCCGGATTGCGCGGGCGGCATCCGTGCCATGAACCAGGGACGAGGGAACGTCGATGATCGTGACACTGTGCCCACGCCAGCCGCAGGTTGTCGCCGCTGCCGTCAGGGTAATCCCATGATCCTCACCTGCCACACCCGACCGGTCGGCCAGCGCAAGGATGCGCTCCGTGGTCGTGGTACGCCCGGCATCGACGTGCGCGAGCACGGCGATATTCCGGATGTTACCGATGTTGGCGGGGGAGGTCATGATCTTCTCGAACCGTCTCTTACCAGCGATAATGGCTGAAGGCCTTGTTCGCCTCCGCCATGCGATGGGTGTCTTCACGCTTCTTGACCGCGGCGCCACGATTGTTGGCGGCATCAAGCAGCTCGCCCGACAGGCGCTCGGTCATGGTGTTCTCGGAACGCTTGCGCGCCATGGAGATCACCCAACGGATTGCCAGTGCCTGACCACGCTCTGTACGCACCTCGACCGGGACCTGGTATGTCGCACCACCAACGCGGCGCGAACGCACCTCGATGGCCGGGCGAACATTGCCGAGGGCGTCATGGAACATGCGCATCGGATCGCCGCCGCTCTTCGACTGGATACGGTCGAGTGCGCCATAGACAATCGTCTCGGCCGTCGACTTTTTCCCATCGTACATGAGCGAGTTCATGAACTTGGTCAGCACGATATCCCCAAACTTGGGATCCGGCAGAATTTCCCGCTTTTCAGCGGCGCGCCTGCGCGACATGAGATCGACTCCTTACTTCGGGCGCTTGGCGCCGTACAGCGAACGGCGCTGACGACGATCCTTGACACCCTGGGTGTCGAGAACGCCGCGGATGATGTGATAGCGGACGCCGGGAAGATCCTTGACGCGGCCGCCGCGGATCATGACCACCGAATGCTCCTGCAGATTGTGGCCTTCACCCGGGATGTACGAGGTAACCTCGAACCCGTTGGTGAGACGCACGCGGGCAACCTTACGAAGGGCCGAGTTCGGCTTCTTCGGGGTGGTCGTGTAGACGCGGGTACAAACGCCGCGCTTCTGGGGGCAACCGGTCATCGCCGGCACCTTGTTGCGAGCAACGGGCTTCTGGCGCGGCTTGCGGACCAACTGGTTGACGGTGGGCATCGTGTTCGCGACCTCAGGCCAAGTGCGCACCCCGACGGCCTGTCCGGGAATGCGCAAAGACGACCGGCGCCCGCTAAAGGAAAGCGGCGCCAATCAGAATTTCGGTTGATCCTGCCCCTTTGGAGGGCACGACCGATGTTAAAAGGTTCCAATGCTCGTTGGCGCCGCGTCTAGGTTGAACCCCTACCACCGGCGTCCGAGCGAGGCCGGGAACATATCCGCGTGTCACAGGTCGGTCAACTCTTTTCGCCGACATTCGACACGGGCCAGGCCCTTGGAAAACAAGGGCCTAGCATGAACGGCCACCTATTGTGGTCACAGGGGGCCATACATCCAGCAATGGATGATCCCTATCGCGGATCAACAGGCTGTCGTCGGCCCCCTGTGAGAGGCCATCATCAATCGGCAGCGACCATAACCGGTGGCCGCGCCGGGAGCGAGTCGGCTAGTGCCTTGGTGACGTCGGCGATGACGGTTTTCCAGTCACCATAGGCAGGCTGGCGAAACAGGCGCGTGTTGGGATACCAGGGGGTGTCCGTCCGCTCCTGCAGCCAGCGCCAGTCTGGCGCATAGGGCAGCATGATCCAGCAGGGCTTGCCCAATGCGCCCGCCAGGTGGGCGATCGCCGTATCGACGGTAATAACCAGATCAAGGTGTGTGATCGCGGCGGCGGTGTCGATAAAGGCGTCAAATTCATGGCCGACATTGAATACGGGCGCCCGCCAGAAGACCTCGCCTAGCCCGGCCGTCCCCTGCCCCTTCTGAAGAGAGACAAGGGCAACGCCCTCCAGGCCGCCAATCGGCGCAAGGTCTGTCAGCGAGATTGACCGGTTCCGGTCGTTTCCATGTTCCGGCCGACCCGCCCAGGCCAAACCGATTTTCCGATACCCGGCGGGGCAGACGGCGGCGAAGCGTCGCCCCCACTGGGCGACCAGGGATTCGGGCGGCGTCAGATATGGACACTCCCCCGGGATCGTCTCCACCGTTGTGCCCAGAATACCAGGCAGGCTCGACATGGTCGTCTGGGCCGCCAGCTGCGGCAGATCACGGGTCACGGTGACAACCTTCGGGCTGCCGGGCAGGGTCTGCATCAGGGCGGCAAGCTCCGCGCTTGCGGCGACAATCACCTCGGAACAGCGGCTTGCCACCTGCGGCACATAGCGGGCGAACTGCAAGACATCGCCAAAGCCCTGGTCACCCACCAGCATGATACGGCCCTCGGGCAACGGCGAGCCATCCCACTCGGGAACCCCCTCGATCATGAGAGGCTGGGCGACACCGGGGATCCGCCAGCGCCATTCATATTCCTTCCATCCCTCGGGCAGACGGCCAGTCAGCAGCAGGCACTCGGCCAATTCAAAATGGGCGCCCGCATGCTCGGGGTTGAGCCCGATGGCGCGGCGGGCGGCGACGATTGCCCGGTCCATCTCGCCACGCTCGTAATGAACCATGGCCAGATTGTAGTGCACCTCAGAATCGTCCGGCGTAATGGCTGCGGCCCGCCGCCCATAGTCGACGGCGAGATCAAGCTTGCCCAGGCGGCGGCAGGTCTCTGTCAGATTGCGCAGGTAATGTGGATTGCGGCGGTCAACTTCCACCGCCCGTGTCATCCACTCCCAGGCCAGCAGAGTGTTGCCGGCCTGGGCGGCCACAACGCCCTTCATATTGAGTGCCTCGGGATCCTCGGCGTTATCGGCAAGGATACGGTCGAGAAGGGCATCTGCCTCGGCCAGGCGGCCAGAGGACTGGAATTCCAGCGCGGCTGGCAGGCGGGGGTCCTGCCTACGCGCTGCGGCGTCGCCGGATCGATCAGATTTCATAGCCAAGACCTGTAATGACGGGCTCAAGAAGGGGGATCACGGGTGCCAGCTGTCTCAGATAGCTGCGATAGCGATAGCGCGAGCGGTCGTAGAGCTTCTCTGTCACCTGGGCGTAGCTCGCGGTGCGTGCGTAACGCCGGTTTTCATGGAAATTGAGGCAGGCGGGATCAAACGGCAGACCGACAAAATCGAGCAGCCGTCGCACCTCGCGCTCCTGATCCACCACGATGTCCTCATAGCGGACCGGCAGATACCGCAGCGGCAGGGCCGCCCGGTAGTGCGCCACCAGGCGGGAAACCCGCACATAGTGAAGTGCAGCCGTATCCAGGGCATAGCTGCAGCAAAAGCCATGGGTCAGCAGATTTGAATAAACCGACAGCACCACGTCCAGCGGATGCCGCAGGAGGTGGATGACCGGCGAGTTGGGGAACATCAGGTGGATCAGGCCCAGATGGGTCTCGTTCAGCGGCATCTTGTCGGTGAACCAGGTCGTCTCTGCTTTGACCACGCCACGCTGCTGGGTGCCCTGAAAATAGAGGTCCCGCATGGTATCAAGACCGCCACGGCGATCCCCGAACCACAGGTCCGACAGGGCTTCTGGGTAGGCAAGCGGGCTTTGCAGGATCTGCGGGCTCTGCCAGGCGAGTTCACCGATCATCGGCAGTTCATCCCCGGCAGAAACCTGGGGAAGCGCGGTCAATGTCTGCTCCACCATGGTGGTGCCTGAACGGGGGAAACCGACAATAAAGAGGGGCTGAGGCAAATCCTTGCGCAGCCCCGCGCGCGGCATGAGCTTGGCCCGATCAGCTGTGAAAAAAGCC
>CANCOY010000173.1 GCA_947379865.1 Acetobacteraceae bacterium | reverse complement strand
TATGCCGAACCCTACCTGTCATCCAACCAGCGGACCCAGGCCATGACACCCTTCATCAACCGCTATAACCTCACCCGTCCGCACTCCGCTCACAAAGGCATCAGCCCGTGGCAGAGACTGAATAACCTTCTTGGATTCGACACCTAGGCCGTGGGTCCAGGGGGCGCCCAACGGCCCGCTCCGTGGATCGGCGCTTCCGCCCTTCTGGTGGCGCTGGTTGTCATCCCGACCGATGCGCCCTGGGCGGCGCGGGTCACGGGTGAGCCCATCACCATCATGGCGCGGGACGTGCCGCTGGACCCCGCTGATGCCGCTGTGGGTCAGGTGGGCAGCCTTGTCTACAAAGGTGGCCTGGTCCTCACCTCCACCGACCGCCGCTTTGGGGGCTGGTCGGGCATGCAGATTTCGGCCGATGGCAGGGAACTGCGGGCGATTTCAGACGAGGGCTGGTGGCTGGCCGCACGCCTTGCGGAGACGGACGGTCATATTTCCGGGCTGACGGAAGCGCATCTGGGCGCCCTCGCCGGGATCGACGGCAAGCCGGGCACCGCCAAGGCCGACAACGATGCCGAGGCCCTGGCCATTGATAGCGATGGCGCCCTGGTCGTGGCCTTTGAGCGCCATCACCGCCTGTTGCGCTATGGTCCCTGGCCCGATGGCCTGGAGGCCACGCCCCGGGCTGTTGCGATTCCGGCGGGGCTTGCCGCAGCCCCCGCGAATAGTGGCGTCGAAGCCCTTACCCGCCTGTCCGACGGCCGCCTGCTGGCGCTGACAGAGGGGCTGGAGGCAGGGCCAGATGCCTATGCCGGCTGGATCCTTGGCAGCGATGGGGCAGAGGCGGTGAGTTGGACCCGGACGGCCGATTATCACGCCACCGATCTGGCTCTGCTGCCGGGTGGCGACGTGCTGGTGCTGGAGCGCCGCTATACCCCCGCCACGGGGCCGGGCATGCGCCTGCTGCGCCTCAAGGGCAGCGAGATTGCGGCGGGTGCGCGTCTGTCCGGCGCGCTGCTGGCCGAACTGCCCGCGCGCCTCAGCATCGACAATATGGAATGTCTGTCGGTGCGGGTGGTGGATGGCCACACCCGCGTCTACGTCATGTCGGACGACAATTACAATCCGCTGGAACGCACCCTGCTGCTGGTCTTTGAGCTGGCTGATTAGGCAGCAAGAGGCCGCCACCGCGCCATGGCGATGCGGAAGGGGGCGAGCAGGATCACCGCATAGAGCAGCTTCACGCAGAGGTCGCCCGCCCCAAGGCTGAGCCAGGGCACGTCGGTGCCGGCAAAGGCGAGGCTGAAGAAAAGCGCGGTATCAACCATGGAGCCCAGCGCGGAGGCGGCAAAGGGCGCCTTCCACCAGGAGGCCCGGCGCAAGCGGTTGAAGACCGTGATGTCGAGGAGCTGGCCCACCAGAAAGGCCGTGCCTGATGCAGCCGCGATCCGGGGTTCCGAGAGGACGGCCGACAGGATCACGCCCAGCGCAAAGCCGGCATAGACCACCCGCCGCGCCATGACAGCGCCGGCCCGGCGGTTCGTAAGATCGGTGACCAGAAACGAGACGGGATAGGTGAAGGCACCCCAGGTCAGCACCTGCTCAAGGCCGAGGGGGGTGAAGGGGTACTGGACGAGCAGGTTGGAGGCCGCGACCACCGCCATCATGGCGAGCACTGCGGGGGCCAGGGCCAGCCACGATGGGCTGGCCGAGGCGGAGTCGGGCGATTTCGCAATCATGCGACGAGGCCGCAGGAAGCCCTGCGGCGGCCAAAAGCTCAGGCGGCAACTGCCGGGGCGGCAGCCGGGCGCTTCTTGGCGATCAGCACGCGCAGGCGACGGGCGCGCAGCGAGAGAACCTCAGGCTTGGCCTTCAGAAGGAAGGGGTCAAGACCGCCATTGTGCTCGACCGAGCGAAGCGCATTGGCCGAGATGCGGAACTGCACGCTCTGGCCGAGAATCTCGCTGATCAGCGAGACATTGACCAGATTGGGCAGGAACCGCCTGCGAGTCTTGTTGTTGGCGTGGCTGACGTTGTTACCGGTCAGCACGCCCTTACCGGTCAGTTCGCAACGCCGTGCCATGACGGAACCTCGTGAGTGTGAGCCAAGAATGGGTGCAAAAAAACAAGTCCGGCGCCCCCACGGGGGTAGGCACCAATTCGGGGCGTGGTTTACCGTCTGGCGCGCCCGGCGTCAAGGCTGACGCACACCGGCAGGTCCAAGGTATGACTGTTTTGTTTAACATGATTGCCAACTGATGAAACGATTTGACATCAGGCTTCAGTTCCGCTCGGATTCCACCGTGTCCTGGAATTGCGCCAGACTGCGTGACCGGACCCCCACAAGGAGGCTTTTATGGTGAAGAAGACCCCGGCGCAGCGCTCGACCGCCGCGACCTTAGGTGCTGCAAAGGCGTTCACGCGCCGTACGATGCTGAAGGGCGCCGCTGCTGCTGGCGCCGTGGCCGGTATCGGCCCCTGGTATGTCCGCGACGCCCTGTCGTCGTCGGGTGAGCTGAACATCCTCAACTGGGATGACGAGCTGCCCAACAAGCCCGAGCTGAAGTTCCCCGTGATCGCCAAGTTCGAAGCCAAGACCGGCATCAAGGTGAACACGACCCCGTTCTCGCAGAACGAGGAGCAGATCAACAAGCTCCAGGCCACCGGTGGCGCGGGCTTCGACCTCTGCCAGCCGACGCGCGACCGCGCCCCCCAGTTCAAGGACCTCGACCTGCTCCAGCCCTTCGACCAGAAGAAGCTGAAGAACCTCGGCAACATCGTGCCGAGCTTCGTTGATGCGGCGCGCAGTGTCTGGGAATGGGACGGCGGTCTGCATTGGCTGCCCCATTGCTGGGGTTCCGAGGCCATTTCCTGGCGCACGGACAAGACCACCCTTGACTACAAGACCCTGAGCTTTGGCACCCTGTGGGAAGACAAGTACAAGGGCCACGTGCAGGGCCGTCCGCACTCGCTGCTGCTGGGCATCGGCCTGTGGATGGACCACACCGGCAAGCTTCCGTCCAACCGCATGCAGGATGCGTTCAAGGACGAAGACTCGATGAAGAAGATCTACGACCAGCTTCTTCCCTTCGCCATCGCCCACAAGCCCTGGATCAAGCAGTTCTGGGACAGCGCCGACAACACCAAGTCGGGCCTGCTTCAGAACGACGTCGTGATCGGCCAGACCTGGGATGGCCCGGCGCTCAACCTCAAGAAGGCCGGCGAGAAGGTCAGCTACATGGCGCCGCAGGAAGGTGCCATCACCTGGATCGACGGCTGGGCCATGACCAAGGCGGCGAAGAACTCCGAGCAGGCCTATGCCTGGATCGAGTTCCTGCACACCGCCGAGGCTTCTGCCGGCGTCGCCGAGGGTTCGGGCTACAACCCGATCATCACCGGTGCCGATGCGCTGCTGTCTGACGCTGCCAAGAAGGCCTTCCAGGAAGCCTATCCGGGCGACGCCCTGAAGAAGCTGTGGCACCGCGTGCCGGAGCCCACCTGGTTCGCCGAACTGCGCACCCAGTACGCCGACAAGTTCAAGGCGGCCTGATTGGCGACAGAGCACGCCTCGGCGTGATATGACGAGCATCCCGGCCCTGAAAGGGGCCGGGATGTGCCATTTTAGGGATATCCGACCCGGCAGGGGCCTGCCTGCGGGGTCCAGCCAGGGGATTGCTCACCCATCATGAGTGCTGACGTCGAACTGGACCAGCTCACCATCCGCTTCGGCGGTTTCACGGCCGTCAAAAGCGCCAGCCTCAAGATCAGGAAGGGTGAATTCTTCAGTTTCCTTGGGCCGTCTGGCTGTGGGAAGACCACGATCCTGCGCACGATCTCCGGCTTTCTCGAGCCGTCAGAGGGTCATGTGCGCATTGGTGGCGCCGACATGGCGGGCATTGGCCCCAACAAGCGGCCCACCGCCCTGATTTTCCAGAATCTTGCCCTGTTCCCGCTGATGAGCGTGGCGGACAACATCTCCTATGGCCTGCGCGTGCGCGGCGTAGACAAGGCGACCCGGCGCAAGCGCGCCGATGAACTGCTGGCCCTCACAGCCTTGACGGGCCAGGGCGACAAGAAGGTGTCGGAGCTTTCGGGCGGCCAGAAGCAGCGCGTGGCGATTGCCCGTGCGCTGGCGGTGGCCCCCGATGTGTTGTTGCTGGACGAGCCCCTGTCGGCCCTCGACCTCAAGCTGCGCCAGCATATGCGCAACGAATTGCGCGCGATCCAGCAGCGCACGGGCGTGACGTTCATCTACATCACCCATGACCAGGGCGAGGCCCTGACCATGTCCGACCGCATCGCCGTGATGGAGGCGGGCGTCATCCAGCAGGTGGGCGATGGCCGCGCCGTCTATGACGAGCCGGAAACCGCCTTCGTTGCCTCGTTCGTGGGCGAGAACAATGCCTTTGCCGGGCGCGTCGCCAGCGTGGCTGATGGCATGGCCGCCGTGGATACGCCCATGGGCCGGCTGGTTGGCCGCAATCCCAAGGGGCTTGGCGTGGGCGCCGAGGCGATCCTGTTTGTCCGGCCTGAGGCCCTGCGCCTTGCCGAAGGCCCGGCCGAGACGGGCTTCAGCGCCGCCGTGACCGCCGTCGCCTTTGAGGGCAACATGAGCCATGTCTTCCTGGCAGGGCCAGCCGGCGCAGACGGCCTTCCCCGCCAGTTGACCGTGAGTGTCGGGCGCGGCGCCGGCCAGGCCATTCCTGAGGCGGGTGCAACGGCCCTGGTTACCTATGCTGCAGCACAGGGGCTGGTCCTGCCGGCGGGCCAGATCGCCCATGATTGATATCACCGCCAAGGGGCTGATCCTGGCTGCCCCATTTGTCGTGATCCTGGGTTTCTGGGCGCTGGCCCTGCGCGAGCGGCGCCTGAGTGGCCATCCGGGGGAGCGCGGCTT
>CANCOY010000172.1 GCA_947379865.1 Acetobacteraceae bacterium | reverse complement strand
GCAGGCCCGCAGCCTGGTGCCGGATGTGGTGATCCACGGCTTTGGTGCGCCGCGTCTGTGTAACACAACATGTCTTGGTGTCGCCGGGGTTGCAGCTGAGACACAGGTCATTGCGCTTGATCTGGCGGGTGTTCTGGTGAGTGCGGGAGCCGCCTGTTCTTCGGGCAAGGTCCGACCAAGCCCGGTGCTGGAAGCCATGGGCTTTGGACCGGAACATGCCGCTTCCGCCATCCGTGTCAGCCTTGGGCCCAAGACCGATGAGGGCGAGATCGCGCGTTTCCTCGCCGCCTGGAGTGAATTTATCTTGCGTTTGCCATCCCGTGTGGCAGCGCCAAGCAGGAGAGCCTTTAACCATGCCTGACGCCAATGCCGGCGCGAATATCTCGTTGCCCATCTATCTCGACTATCAGGCCACCACTCCGCTCGATCCGCGCGTGCTCGAAGCCATGATGCCCTATTTTACGGGCAAGTTCGGCAATCCCCACAGCCGCAGCCACCAGTTCGGCTGGGATGCAGAGGAGGCCGTGGAAGAGGCGCGCCGCAATGTCGCCAAGCTGATCGGGGCTGACGAGCGCGAGGTGATCTTCACCTCTGGCGCCACAGAGTCGAACAACCTTGCCATCAAGGGCGTTGCGCATTTCTACAAGGACCGGCGCAACGAGATCGTCACTGTCGTGACCGAGCACAAGTGCGTGCTGGACACCTGCCGCCATCTGGAACAGGAAGGCTTCAAGGTCACCTATCTGCCGGTGCAGCAGAACGGACTTGTGGATCTTGACCAGCTGCGGGCTGCCGTCACTGACAAGACCGTGATCGTATCGGTCATGGCCGTGAACAACGAGATTGGCGTGATCCAGCCCCTGCGTGAGATCGGTGAGATTGCCCATGCCAAGGGTGCTTTCTTCCACACCGACGCCGCCCAGGCGACGGGCAAGATCCCGCTTGACGTCAACGGCATGAACATCGACCTGATGAGCATCTCGGGTCACAAGATCTATGGGCCCAAGGGTGTGGGTGCCCTTTATGTCCGCCGCAAGCCGCGCGTTCGCCTGGAGGCCATGATCAATGGCGGTGGGCAGGAACGCGGCATGCGCTCTGGCACGCTCTCGCCGCCGCTCTGCGTTGGCCTGGGTGAAGCCTGCCGCATTGCGTCGGAGGAGATGGGCCAGGATCTGGCCCATGTGCAGCAGCTTTCCACCCGCTTTTATGACCGGATTACGGCGGCACTGCCCGATGTTTTCCTGAATGGGGATCGCGAGCAGCGTTTCCCCGGCAACCTCAATCTCTCCTTCGCCTATGTCGAGGGCGAGTCCATGATCATGGCGATCCGTGATCTTGCCGTTTCCTCAGGCTCTGCCTGTACCTCGGCAAGTCTCGAGCCAAGCTACGTGCTGCGTGCACTCGGCGTCGAGGAAGAGATGGCGCACACCTCCATCCGCTTCGGGATTGGCCGTTTCACCACCGAGGCGGAGATTGATTATGCAGTTGACCTGATCATTTCGAAGATCAGCAAGCTGCGCGAAATGAGCCCGCTTTGGGAAATGGTTCAGGAAGGCATCGACCTGAAGTCCATCCAGTGGGCGGAACACTGACTTTGCCTGACGACGCGACAAACGCGAACATCAACAAGGAGTACGGACATGGCCTATAGTGACAAGGTCGTCGACCATTACGAGAACCCCCGCAATGTCGGGGCCTTCGACAAGAAGGACGAGAGCGTTGGCACCGGCCTGGTTGGCGCGCCGGCCTGTGGCGACGTCATGAAGCTGCAGATCAAGGTGAGTGCCGATGGCATCATCGAGGATGCCAAGTTCAAGACCTTTGGCTGTGGCTCCGCCATTGCCTCGTCCAGCCTCGTGACCGAATGGGTCAAGGGCAAGACCCTGGACGAAGCGGCAGAGATCAAGAACACCCAGATTGCCCAGCATCTGGCGCTGCCGCCGGTGAAGATCCATTGCTCGGTCCTGGCCGAAGATGCGATCAAGGCAGCGATTGCCGACTACAAGGCAAAACACACCGACGCCTAAGCCGCACTGCCCGCGGCGGAGCACCCAAGGAAGATCCGGGCGCCCTCGGCGCCCGGCTGACAGGATGAGGACGAACGATCATGGCTGCCCCAATGATGAGGATCACCGATCCCGCCGCGGATCACGTGCGCGCCCTTCTGGCCAAGCGCGGCAAGCCCTCTGCCGGCATCCGCGTCGGCATTCGCACGGCGGGCTGCTCCGGGCTTACCTACACGCTCGAATACGCCGATGAGAAGGGCAAGTTCGATGAGGTGATCGAGGAAAAGGGCGTCACCGTTCTGATCGATCCCAAGGCCATCATGTTCCTCGTTGGTACCGAGATGGATTATGTGACCGAAAAGATGAAGTCCGGCTTCGTCTTCCATAATCCCAACGAGAAGCAGCGCTGCGGCTGTGGTGAGTCCTTCCACGTCTGACGGCGGAAGCGGCGCACCCTTGCGACGGGCGGAAGGAACGTGAAACTTGGCAGATAACGAAAACGCCCGCCCGGGTGGTGATCCCAGTTCGCAGACGGTCGAGGCCCGCGCAAGCGGGCCGGATCATTTCATGCGTCTGGCTCTGCCGCGCAGCTTTGCCCTCGACGGGGCGCTGCTGGAGAAGGCCTATTTCGCGGCCCAACGCCAGTTTCATCCTGACCGTTTCGCCACAAGGCCCGCGCCTGAGCGGCTGGAAGCCCTGCAGCAGGCAACGGCGATCAACGAGGCCTATGAGGTTTTGAAGAGCCTGCGCGGGCGGGCAGAGCACCTGCTGGCGCTGGCCGGCCACACGGTTCCCGGTGGCAATGGCACCACGGTTTCCGACCCGGCCTTGCTGATGGAGGCGCTGGAATGGCGCGAAGCCCTGGCCGATGCCGAGGATGCGGCAGCGGTGGACCTTGTCAGGACCGAGGCACGGGAGCGGATCGACGGGCTTGTGAAAGACCTTGGCTCTGCCTTTGATGCCGGGGACCACAGGCGTGCCGCCGCCCTGGTGCTGAGCCTGACCTATATCGAAAAACTTGCCGACGAGGCGCGCCGCCGCGCAGCCACACTGGCCCAGGCCAAGAGAGCCGCATCATGATGCTTCTGGACATTCACGAACCTGGCGAGACGCCGCTGCCCCATTCGCAGGATGCGGAGGAGGCGGCCGTCGGTATTGATCTGGGCACCACCAATTCCCTCGTCGCGATTTCCCATGGCGGCACGCCTGAGATCATCTCCGACGAGATGGGGCAGACGCTGGTTCCCTCGGTGGTGGCCTATCTCGACGGGGAGAGGACATTGGTGGGTGAGGCGGCGCGGCGTGCCCTGCTGGATGACGCCGACCGGGTCGTGGCCTCCGTCAAGCGCCTGATGGGGCGCGGTATCGAGGATATGAAGGGCCTGGCCGGGCAGTTGCCCTATGACATCGTGCCGAATGAGGCTGGTGGCATGGTGAAACTCAGGGTTGGTGGGCGTGTGCTCTCCCCCGTTGAGGTTTCCGCTGAAATCCTGAAGGCCCTGCGCGCCCGGGGTGAGGCGGCGCTGGGCAAGCCTGTTACCCGTGCGGTCATCACCGTGCCCGCTTATTTCGATGACGCCGCCCGCACCGCCACCCGTGACGCTGCGCGGCTTGCCGGGCTTGAGGTGCTGCGCCTCGTGAACGAGCCGACGGCGGCAGCCCTTGCCTATGGTCTTGATCAGGGGGCTGAAGGTCTCTATGCGGTCTTTGATCTGGGTGGCGGCACCTTTGATGTCTCCCTGCTGAAGCTGCAGACGGGGGTTTTCCAGGTTCTGGCAACAGGCGGTGATGCGGCGCTTGGCGGCGACGATTTCGATCATGCAATTGCCGAACATTTCCTGGCGCAGCGCGGCCATGTTGCCCTCGACGTGGCTGAGGTCAAGCGCGCCCTGGTCACCGCCCGCCTGGCCAAGGAATGCCTGACCGACCGCAATACCGGTTCCTGGGTCATCGAGGTGGGTGGCGAGGCGACTGAGCACCACCTCGACGTCGCCACGCTTGAGCACCTGATAGGCCCCCTGGTGGAGCGCACGATTGCGGCCTGCGCCGACGTACTGCGCGATGCCGATGTGTCGCCGACTGAGCTGTCAGGTGTTGTGCTGGTGGGTGGCTCCACCCGCGTGCCCCTGGTGCGGCGGCGGGTTGCGGAGTTCTTTGGCCGTGAACCCCTCTCGAACATCGACCCGGATCAGGTGGTGGCCCTGGGTGCCGCCCTGCAGGCCGAGGCACTGACGCGCGGGTCCGATACCCTGTTGCTGGACGTGGTGCCGCTGAGCCTTGGCATGGAGACCATGGGCGGCCTGGTGGAGAAGGTGATTCCCCGCAACACGCCAATGCCGGTGTCGCGCGCCCAGGATTTCACCACCTATCAGGACGGCCAGACGGCCATGGCGATCCACGTGGTGCAGGGTGAGCGCGAACTGGTGCACCAGAACCGTTCGCTCGCCCGTTTCGAACTGCATGGCATTCCACCCATGACGGCGGGGGCGGCGCGGATCCGCGTCAATTTCACCGTGGATGCCGATGGCCTGCTGACCGTCAGCGCCACGGAAGCCAGCACCGGCATCGCCCAGTCGGTTGAGGTTAAGCCGAGCTATGGTCTTGCCGAGGAAGACATGGCGCGCATGCTGAAGGAATCATGGGAAAACGCCCGTGAAGACATGACGGCGCGCCTGCTTACCGAAGCACGCGTCGACGCGGAGCGTTTGGCCATTGCCGTGCAGGCAGCCCTTGTCACCGACGGTGACCTTCTGAATATAGCCGAACGTGCCGCCGTGGATGCCTCTCTGGCCCATCTGGCCGCCATGGTGGCAGGTGTGGACCGCGAAGCCGTTCTTGGGGCCGTGGAGGCCCTTGAACAGGCGACCCAGGCCTTTGCCGAGCGGCGCATGGACAGGGGAATTCGCACGGCCCTGTCAGGTGTCGCCATTGGGCGACTTGAAAGCAAGCTCGGCTGACCGCATAAGGCGCGGATGCCGTTCGAGGAGTAGAGACCGATGCCCAAGATGATCTTCGTCAGCCCCGATGGAAAGACCCGTACCGAGGTCGATGCGCCGGTGGGCCTGTCGG
>CANCOY010000171.1 GCA_947379865.1 Acetobacteraceae bacterium | reverse complement strand
CACCAAAGCCCACTCTTCGTCGGTCAGATCAGTTGGGTAACGCAGCCCACGCCGCTCATAGCGGGAACGGTTCTCGGCGGTCCACATGCAGCACCTCGCGAATCGGTGCTATCAAGCTCATCACAACTGATTCTCGCGACTCAAGTTCTTTCCGAACCGACACTGAGGGCTGACATCTGGGCCAACTGGCCCATAGAGCCCGCTATCGACAGCCCTGCCTCCCTGAGGCAGGGCTGTTTGTCTTGAGCCTGAATTCAAATGCCGGGTGCCTCCCCGTCTAAATCGGTCGCGATTGGACCAATTTTATTTTTTCAGTGGCCTGATAATTGCTGTGACACTGCTTAGATGATTCCTAGTCCGAGACAGGCAGGCCCAGAGATGAAAAACTCCCGCACACTCCGCCTGCTGATTGCCATGTTGTCCATGTTTGGGCTCCCGGGGGCCGCGGCGGCGCAGTCCATCCCGTCAAAAATTGTTGCCCCTGAGGCTGTCTACAATTCCATCGCCAAGGATGGTTCGGCCAAGGTCATCATCCACATGGCCAACAGCCTTGAGGGCAATGCGGCCAAGGCCAGGATTGCACGCAAGGAAACGCGCCGCTCCGGCCTGGAAGAGCTGCGTGGAAAAACCAGCCCCGTTCTGAACGCCTATTTCCCGTCTGGAAAAAGCCGCAAGGGCAAGCCGGTCAAGACCTTCAATTCCCTTGCCGCCATCGCCGCCGAGGTCAGCAACGCCGAACTGGAGATGCTGAAGGGCGATCCCCGGGTGCTGAAAATTGAACCCGACACCCTGAAAAAGACGTCGCTGAATGCCAGCCTGCCCCTGATCGGCATTCCCTCGGCCAGCACTGCTGCGGCCGATGCGGAGCCGAGTGGCTATGGCCGGACGGTCGCCATCATCGATACCGGCGTGCAGGCCAACCACCCCTTTATTGGCGCATCACGTGTTGTGGCAGAGGCCTGTTTTCTGACCTTTGCCACCTGCCCCGACGGCAGCTATAGCCAGACCGGCACCGGCGCCGCTGCCCCCCAGGCGGGTGGTGACCACGGAACCCACGTGGCCGGCATTGCCGCTGGACATTATGGGTCTGGCTCGCCAGTGAACCGGGGCGTTGCCAGCCGGGCCAATCTGGTTGCCGTCGACATCTTTGGTTCGGGCGGCGGGGCCACCACCAGTGACATCATCCTTGCCCTTGAGTTCGTCGAAAACCTCGTCTCGACCAACGGCAATCCCTACAAGATCGACTCCATCAACATGAGCCTGGGTGGCGGCAGCTTTTCCGGCTACTGCGACAGCGAGCCGGAAAAGGCCATCATCGACATTCTGCGCGCCGAGGGTGTGCTGACGGTCATTGCCGCCGGCAACAGCTATGGCACCTCGTCCATGTCTTCCCCCGGCTGCATCTCGAGCGCGGTTTCGGTCGCCTCCACCGGCAAGTCGGGCGTCGTCTCCAGTTTCTCGAACATCAGTCCGGTCACCACCCTGTTCGCGCCGGGCGGCGATTTCGGCAATTGCATTGTCTCGTCGATCCCCGGCAACAGCTATGACAGCTATTGCGGCACGTCCATGGCGGCCCCCCATGTGGCCGGCGCCGTCGCGCTGCTGCGCCAGGCAGCACCCACGGCCAGTGCCAACCAGATTGTTGCGGCGCTGACCACCAACATGACCATGGTCAGCGATACGCGCCCCGGCGGGACCAATTCGGCGCCCTTCCTGAATGTGCCACAGGCCATTCTCAATCTCGGAAATCAGGTAACTAATACAGTTACCATATCCACCCTCGGCGCAGGCGGTGGCGTGGTGTCCTCCAGCCCGTCGGGCCTCTTGTGCAGCAACTCGGTCTGCAGCGGCACGTTCATGGGTGGGGCCACCCTCAGGCTGGTTGCCACCGCCGATGATGCGTCCTACCTCACGGTCTGGGGTGGCAGTGCTGCCTCCTGCGGGTCCGCCACCACCTGCACGATCACCGTGCCAGCCAGTGCCGGCAATCCGGTTACGGCAACGGCCACATTCAATTCCGCGCGTGTTCCCCTCACCAGCGCACTCGACAACAACTGGACTTACACAACGCCTCTGGCGGGCGACAATGCCGCCTGGTTTGGCCAGGTCGCCGTGCTGCGCAGTGGCGACACGACGGGCACGGCCCGCAGCGGCAACATCGATGACGACCAGACCTCAACATTCCAGACAACCGTGACCGGCCCGGGCACACTCAGCTTTTATTGGTCGGTCTCCTCCGAGCTTTATTACGACTACCTCAATTTCTACATTGACGGCGTGCTTCAGGCGGGCGCCATCAGCGGCACTGTGCCCTTCGCCCTGCAGATCTGGGCCATCGGCAGCGGCGACCATGTCCTGACCTGGAAGTACGCCAAGGACTACAGCGTCAGCGATGGCTATGATTCCGGCTTTGTCGACAACATCCAATTCACCGGCGGCGGCGGCGTTTCCACCTACACCCTGACCGTCTCAAAAAATACGTCGCGATTTGGCAAGATCACCAGCACGCCGGCCGGCGTGATCTGCCCCAGCAGTTGCGCGCTGGGTGTCTCGTCATTTTCCAAGGGTCAGCGGGTAAGCCTGAACGCCACGCCCATTCCGGGCAAGAGATTCGTCCGCTGGGCGGGGGCCTGCTCTGGCACCAAGCCCAATTGTGCCGTCGTCATGGACGGCAACAAGACCGTCTCGGCCGTGTTCAGATAAGGCCACCTTGCCCTGCATGGCAGCCTTGCGTTTGGGCAGGGCTGCCATGCAGCAAAACAATTTGCATAGGCGCTCGCCTCGGTGGCAAAAGCGTGTTGTCTTTTGGACGGGTTCCACCGAATGGTGAGCCTGTCGGCCCGTGGTCGGCCGTGACAGCAACCGGCGCCAGACGCCGCCAGATCGAGGTGCCCGAACGTGAGCGAGATCCTGCGCGTTATCAGCCCTGTCGACAGCCGCCTCTATGTCGAACGCCCCCTTGCCACCCGGGCCGAGGTTCTGGCCGGTCTGGAGCGCGCCCGCGCCGGCCAGGAAAGCTGGCGCCATGTGCCGGTGGCAGAGCGCATCGTCCTGATGAACCGCTTTGTCGATGCCTTCCTTGTCCACAAGGACGCCATTGCCGAGGAGATCACCTGGCAGATGGGCCGCCCCATCTCCCAGAGCCCGGGCGAATTGCGCGGCTTTGAGGAACGCGCCCGCTACATGATCAGCATCGCGGCAGGCGCGCTCGCCGATATCGACGTCGGCCCCAAGGAAGGTTTCCGCCGCTTCATCCGCCGCGAGCCGCTGGGCGTGGTGCTGGCCGTGGCGGCGTGGAATTTCCCGCTGCTGATTGCCGTCAATTCCGTGGTCCCCGCTTTGCTGGCTGGCAATGCCGTGATCCTGAAGCATTCGGGCCAGACGCCCCTGGCCGCCGAACGCTTTGCCCAGGCCTTTGCAGCCGCCGGCCTGCCGGACAACCTCTTCCAGGCCCTGCACATGGACCACGCCACCACCGAGGCGGCGATCCGTTCGGAATATGTGGACTATGTGGCCTTTACCGGCTCGGTCTCGGGCGGCCATGCCATTCAGGCGGCCGCCGCCGGGCGCTTCATCGGCGCCGGACTGGAACTGGGCGGCAAGGATCCCGCTTATGTGCGCCCCGATGCCGACCTCGACTTCGCCATCGAAAATCTGGTGGATGGCGCCTTCTTCAATTCCGGCCAATCCTGTTGCGGCAAGGAGCGGATTTATGTGCACGAGGCCGTCTATGACCGCTTCGTTGAGGGCTTTGCCGCCCTCACCCGCCAGTACCGCCTGGGCGACCCTACGGACCCTGCCACCAACCTTGGCCCCATGGTACGCACCAGTGCCGCCGATGTGGTCCGCGCCCAGATTGCCAGCGCCCTGGCCAAGGGCGCAAAAGCCCTGATCGATCCCAACAGCTTCTCCGCCGCCCGCGCCGGCACCCCCTATCTGGAACCCCAGGTGCTGGTGAACGTCACCCACGATATGGACGTGATGGTGGAAGAAAGCTTTGGCCCCGTCATCGGCATCATGAAGGTCTCGTCCGACGCCGATGCGGTCCGCCTGATGAACGACAGCGCCTTTGGCCTCACCGCCTCCATCTGGACGGCGGACGAGGATGCGGCGGTGAAGATCGGCAACGAGGTGGCCACCGGCACCTGGTTCATGAACCGCTGCGACTATCTGGATCCGGCACTCGCCTGGGTGGGCGTGAAGGATTCCGGGCGCGGCTGCACCCTTAGCAGCGTCGGTTTTGAGCACCTCACCCGTCCCAAGTCCTTCCACCTTCGCACGCGGACCTGAATCATGGCCTCAAGCCCCTCTCCCAATTTGCGCGGCAACTGGAACTACCCGACAAAGATCCGCTTTGGTGCGGGCCGCATTTCCGAACTGGCCGATGCCTGTACGGAACTGGGCATCCATCGCCCGCTGCTGGTCACCGACCCGGGCCTGGCTGGCCTGCCCATGGTGGCCGAAGCCCTTGCCTCGGTGAAGGCGGCGGGCCTGGGCGTGGCCCTGTTCAGCGACCTGCAGGCAAATCCCGTGGGGCGCAATGTTGATGATGGCCTTGCCGTCTACAAGGCGGGTGGCCATGACGGCGTCATCGCCTTTGGCGGCGGCAGTGCGCTGGACACCGCCAAGGCCATTGCCCTGATGGCTGGCCAGACCCGCCCCCTGTGGGACTTCGAGGACCGCGAGGACTGGTGGACACGCGTTGATCCGGCGGGCGTTGCCCCCGTGGTGGCCGTGCCCACGACCTCTGGCACTGGGTCCGAAGTTGGCCGCGCCAGCGTGATCCTGGACGATCGCGACAATCTGAAGAAGATCATCTTCCACCCCCGCATGCTGCCCGCCATCGTGATTGCGGACCCGGCCCTTACCCTTGGCCTGCCCGCCCATGTGACCGCCGCCGTGGGCATGGATGCACTCAGCCACAATCTCGAGGCCTTTTGCTCCCCCTTCTACCATCCCATGGCAGAGGGCATTGCGCTGGAGGGCATGCGCCTGATCAAGGACTGGCTGCCCGTGGCCGTGGCCGAACCCGGCAACATTACCGCCCGCAGCCACATGATGGTCGCCTCCAGCATGGGCGCCACCGCCTTCCAGAAGGGTCTGGGGGCGATGCATTCCCTCAGCCATCCGTGCTCGGCCCTGTTCCACACCCACCACGGCCTCACCAATGCCGTGGTCATGCCCTATGTGCTGGAATGGAACCGCGCCGCCAT
>CANCOY010000170.1 GCA_947379865.1 Acetobacteraceae bacterium | reverse complement strand
GATTGCCTTCTCAAGGTCGATCTCATTCCAAGTCGCCTGCCGCGCCTCGCCCGTCCGGCAGGCTGTCAGGATCACAAACTGGGCAACAAGGGCTGCCACTCCGTCTCGTCCCTGCAGAGCCTTCACGAATTCGGGTGCCTGCTGCCATGGCAAAGAGGGGTGATGGCGGACCTTCTTTACCTTCGATGCGGGGGGTAGCTCATGCTCCAGTAAGCCCTTCCAGCGGGCCGGGTTCTCGGTTGAGCGCCAGCGCCGGGACGGGGCAGCGGTATAATCCAGCGTCGCCTCAATCCGTTGTCGTACCCGTGATGCCGTCTCCGGGATCTTCTCCCAGATCGGCTTCAGAATGGCGATTACATCCTCCACGCCGATATCGGCAACATCACGGTCCCCGATGCTTGGGAAAACATACCGTTCAAGCGTGGATAGCCATTGGGCTGCATGCTTGGCATTGCGCCATCCCGCCCTCTGGGTGTCGATGTACCGTTCTGCTGCGGTTCTGAAGGTCCTGCCCTCAGCCCGCTCCGTAGCGAGCTGTTTCTGCGCCCTGGCCGTGTTCCGAGCGTCTATCGGGTCGATACCCTGACTTCTCAGCTTCCGAGCCGCCGCGGCCGCCTCCCGGGCCTCTTTGAGGCTCAGGCCGCCATTGCCGTCGGCATCGGCGGAGCCTAGGCCCATTTCCCTTGGCTTCCTTTTAAGCTGGTACTTGTAGAGCCAGCTTTTGCTGCCGCTCAGCGTGACCTGAAGGTAGAGCCCGCCTCCATCGCCGATGTCGAATGGGCCGGGGCTTCCCCTGCCGGGATGGACGGCATTCCGGACCTTGACGGAGTTGAGCTTGTGCATGAATGAGCCTTGGGCTGGAGATCCTACCCCCAAATCTACCCCCAACTAGTATTGGGATGCAACGGGTCTGGCGTGGGTCAGCGTGGACAGAGGCTCTCAAAAAACCCAATAAATAAGCCATTTATGAGACTGTGATGGGCGCCCATAGACAAGAGTTATACGGACATCCCCTCCGCCACCATCCCAACCAAAAATCATCAGCGGCCCCGTCGTGCGGTGGAATTTCCTTTGGTTTCAAAGGGGGTTAGCGAGCCCGTGCCAATTGCTCATACGGGCCTTGGGCCTCGGCCGAAATCAGTGCGCCGGGGCACGGCCGCTTCAGGCCTGTGGTGCGCGACAATCAGCACCAGATGGTGCTCGACGTGTGGTCAAATGGTGCTTATATTGCTTGCAGGGAGGATCTTGCAATGTCTGAGATGAACCTTGTGACGGGCGCCGCGCCGACTGAAACCGGACACCTCCAGACTTTCAGCTCAAAGGCTGATCGGGACCGGCTGAGCCCCGCCGCCTTGATCGCCCTCAGGAACCTCGCTCGCGCCTGGCGTCTGACGGGAACCGAGGGCGCCGCCTTGGTGGGCGTTTCTGAAACCACCTGGGACCGCGTCAAGGCCAACAGCTGGTCGCAAACCCTTTCACAGGACCAGATGATGCGGGTATCCGCCTTGATAGGGGTGTTCAAGGGCCTCCACCTCCTTTTTGCGGATGACATGGCGGATCGATGGGTGCGCCTGCGTAACGTCGGCCCTCTCTTTGGCAACCTGACGCCCATTGAGGCCATGATCGAGCGTGGCATTCCGGGGATGATCGACATCCGCCGCTACATCGATGCTCTGCGCGGAGGTCTTTGATTGGACTATCCCATATCGCTCATTGCGGTGCCCCGGGCAGTGAGGCTGGTCTCGACCGCGCGGCTCCGCGATCCCATCCTGTATCTTCTCCTTGATGACCCGTCTCTGGCCGACCTATCGCGTGATGCGCTCGTGAAACTGGCTGCGGACCTCGCTGAGATCGAGGGGGGCACCAGCGCCCGTCTTCAGGCCCAATCCTTGTTCACTAACGTGTTCCCTGGCGGACGCCCACACGCTAACTTCGTCAATGCCGCCTTTGCCTACTGGAGACCCAGAGAGCGCAACAGGTTCAACGATGACAGTCTGGGCGCATGGTACGCAGCATTTGAGACGCAGACGTCGCTCTCTGAAGTCATATTTCATATCGGCCGCGAGTTGGAGCGTGTCCAGGACTGGAATGCGGTTATTGAATGGTCGGAAATGTGGGCGAGTTTTGCGGGCAGTTATGTTGACTTGCGAACAGTAGTTCCGAGGCCAGACTGTCTGCATCTAGATAGCGAAACGGGCTATGCGGCCGGCAATATGCTTGCTCGAAAAACGCGTGATGCAGGCCACAACGGAATCATTTATCCGTCGGTGCGAAATCAGGGTGGAACCTGTCTTGTCGCGCTCTGGCCACATGCTGTGCAGTCGGTGGCGCAAGGCGCCATCATCAGGACCGCGTGGCGGGGGTCACGGGTGCCCGTGATCGAGGCTTTGTGAACGGCAACACTTGATGTCGATGCTGCCACATCTAAGTCCGTGAGCATGGGCCTGATGAACATCGCCCAGAAGCGCCCGGGGCAGGGCCTGCAAGCCACGCAAGCTGCGCCATGCCCAATGAACAAGCGCACTTGCGTGCAAGGGGTGAATCCGGGCTGATGGTTGCCTCAACGTTTCCTCCCTCCCGTGACGCGGCACTTGCCCGGCTGGTCCGGTTCGTGCCCGGCGCCGGTCGGCGCTATGAGGCGGGGCGCAATACGGACGCGGGGCCGGATCTGCCCGGTGCCGTGTCGCGGCTGTCTCCTTTTGTGCGCTACCGCCTGATCGATGAGACCGAGGTCGTGGCCCAGGTGCTGGCCCAACATGATTTTCAGGCCGCTGAGAAGTTTGTGCAGGAGGTGCTGTGGCGCACCTATTGGAAGGGCTGGCTTGAGATGCGCCCCTCTGTCTGGGCGCACTTTCTGGAAGAGCGTGATCGCCAGCGTGACAGCTTTCCCGCGGCCCGCGCCCTCACCGCCGCCGAGACAGGTTGCACCGGCATTGATGGGTTTGACGATTGGGCGCGCGAACTTGTAGAGACGGGTTATCTGCATAATCACGCCCGCATGTGGTTCGCCTCAATCTGGATCTTCACGCTGCGCCTGCCCTGGTCGCTGGGGGCGGATTTCTTTCTGCGTCACCTGCTCGATGCGGATGCGGCGAGCAATACATTGTCGTGGCGCTGGGTTGCGGGCTTGCAGACGCCGGGCAAAACCTATCTCGCCACCGAGGATAATATCGCGCGGCACACCAATGGCCGCTTCGCCCCCAAGGGTCTGGCGCGGGAAGCCATCGCGTTGACGCAAGAGCCCGTTGCAGCGGCCCAGACCCTGCCAGAGCCTGCCCCCCATGACCCCGGTCGGCCATCACTGCTGCTGGTCACCCACGAGGATATGCACCCGGAAGCGGTTTTTGGCGGCAGCCTCGATATCCGCTCCGTTCTTGTTGCGGCGGATCCCGGCCTGCTGTGGGGGGATGGCGCGCAGCATTTTGTTGGCACCGCCGCCGCAGACACGGCCATACGTGCACGTGCGCATTTCGGGTGCCCGGCCCATCTGATCGAGCGGCTTGATGCACAGACATTGATTGATGCGGCGGCTGTTTCAGGGGCCAGGCAGATCGTCACCCCTTATGCTCCCGTGGGCCCGGTGGCGGACGCCTTGGCGCGGCTGGCGCCAAGCCTTGCAACTGCTGGCATCACGCTGGTACAAAAGCGCCGTGCCTGGGACAGCAGGTTCTGGCCCCATGCCAAAAAGGGTTTCTTCCCCTTCAAGGAGAAGATCCCGGCCTTGCTGCGTGAGAGCGGCCTGATATGAACCAGCCTCTGAACATCGTCTGGTTCAAGCGCGATCTGCGCATCGCCGATCATCGCCCGCTGTTTGAAGCGGCACAGTGTGGCCCGGTTTTGCCCCTCTACATTGTTGAGCCCGAACTCTGGGCGCAGCCCGACGCATCAGGCCGGCAATGGGCCTTTGCGGCGGAGAGCCTTGGTGAACTGCAGCAGGCGCTGGCAGCGCTTGGCCAGCCGCTCTGCATCCTGCAGGGTGAGGCGGTCTCAATCCTGCAGCGTCTTCACCGGCAGCATGGCATTGCAGGTTTGTGGAGCCACGAGGAAACAGGCAATGGCTGGACCTTTGCGCGCGATCTGGCTGTGGCGGCCTGGGCGAGGAACGAAGGCATTGCATGGCATGAGCCGCGCCAGTTCGGGGTCGTCCGGCGCCTGAAGTCGCGCAATGGCTGGGCCAAGTCATGGGGCCGCACCATGGCCGAGCCCCTTGTTGCACCACCGGCCGCGCTGCAGCCCCTTCAAGGCGCATGGCCAACCCATATTCCAACAGGGTCAGAACTTGGCCTGTCTCCCGATCCCTGTCCGGATCGCCAGCCTGGCGGGCGAGCCGCCGCGCTCAAGACGCTCAAGAGTTTTCTGGGCGCGCGCGGCCGCAATTACCGCTTTCAGATGTCGAGCCCGGTTACCGCATTTGATGCCTGTTCACGGCTATCGCCGCATCTGACCTGGGGCACGCTTTCCCTGCGGGAGGTGGCGCAGGCCAGTGCCGAGCGCCTGCGTGCGATCAGCCATCTGGATGACCCCGCATCGAAGAGCTGGCGCGCGTCGCTGATTTCCTTCATGGGGCGGCAGCACTGGCATTGCCACTTCATGCAAAAGCTCGAGGACGAGCCGCGCCTTGAATTCGAAAACCTCCACCGCGCCTATGATGGCATGCGGCCCGATGTTGCCGATCCGGCGCGGCTGGCCGCCTGGTGTGAAGGCCAGACGGGGTTTCCCTTTGTGGACGCCTGCATGCGGGCACTGGATCAGCATGGCTGGATCAATTTTCGCATGCGCGCGATGTTGATGTCGTTCGCCAGCTATCATCTGTGGCTGCCGTGGCGGGCCAGCGGCCTGCATCTGGCGCGGCAGTTTGTGGATTACGAGCCGGGCATCCATTGGTCGCAGGTGCAGATGCAATCGGGCACCACGGGTATCAACACCATGCGGGTCTACAACCCCGTCAAACAGGGCATGGATCAGGATCCCACCGGCGCCTTCGTGCGCGCTTATGTACCTGAACTCGACGCCGTGCCGGATGCCTTCCTCCACGAGCCCTGGCGCTGGCCCGGGGCGGCGGGCCTGCCCTATCCCCCGCCCATCGTGGAGCACACCGCAGCCGCGAAGGCGGCGCGCGATGCGCTCTATGCCTTGCGCAAGGGGGCGGACCACAGAGAGGCAGCCCGCGAAATTGCCGCCAAACACGGCAGCCGCAAGGCGGGCATCCCCATGACAGGGCGGAAGGAGAAAAAATCCGCAAAAGCGGGGGGTAATTCGCA
>CANCOY010000169.1 GCA_947379865.1 Acetobacteraceae bacterium | reverse complement strand
TCCGGGAAATTAATATCGTGACGAAAAGTTAGGCAATTGTTAAACTATTGGTCGCAATCCAGACCCCGGAGCTGTAACGGAAACGGGGCATGGCTGTACCGAGGGAACCTGCCGAATGTCGTTTGACCGCAAAGCCCTGATGCAGGTCGCCATGCAAAGGCGCTGGGACCAGTATTATGCCTCGGTCGATACGCTGATCGAACGGGACGACCGTCGCTCGGTCCGTCGCAAGCTTGAGTTCATCAACCGCGTTCCCGACGAGGGCGTGCGCGCGGGCTTCCTCGACAAATACCTCAGCCGACTGGATGCGCAGGCGGGAAAACTGTCGGGCGAAGAGGCTTCGGACTATCTCTCGATCCTCTACATACTGAAGAAATATACCGCCCTCTCCGACAATTGGGAGAAACTGGAAACCGTCCTGCCCGACGCCTCAAGGCGGTTCTTTGGCAACCACCTCAAGCAGGACGCCGCAACCTCAACCGGCGGGGTTGAGCCCACCTGGTGCCTGGGCCTTTCCAAGACCGGGACCAACAGCTTTCACGGCTATATGGAAAATCTTGGCCTCAGCAGCCAGCATTTCCTGAACGATGTGACGAAAACGATCATCAGCCGCGAAGACAGCATGCTGTTTGATTCGGTCAGCGATACGCCCGTGGTGCACATCGCCCGGCGCGACGGCATTCCTGACAATGTACAGGTCGTCGCCAGCATCCGGGGCTTCGGGGCTTGGGAGAAATCCTTCCTGAACCATTTCCGTGGCTATTTTGTGGAGTCTCCCGACGCCGCAACGCCCACGTTCGATGCGATGAAGGAAAAGTTCTTCGATGGCACGCCGTACATGTACGGCCAGACCTGGTGGGATCTGCATCACGATCTCTATTTCCGCCATGGCAGTGCCCGCGAGGCGTTCGACAGCCACACGGACTGGATCAACGACCTCAGCGCCCGCCTGGGCGACCGCTGCCTCGTCCTGCCAATCGAGGCGGCAGACAAGGCGGTCAAGGTTTCCCGGTTCATGGGTGCCGATACCCCCGTCCTCGACTATCCCCATCGCAACAGCCGGGGCACGGCCACAGGCCCCCTTGGCCGTCTGCGCAAGGCCCTGAAGGCCGGGCTGGGTTGGGGCCAGACCAAAGCCCGGAAAAACCCGGCCACTGGCGCTGCCCGGATTTCCCTGGATT
The DNA here is from genome assembly GCA_947379865.1 of Acetobacteraceae bacterium. GTDB lineage: Bacteria > Pseudomonadota > Alphaproteobacteria > Zavarziniales > Zavarziniaceae > CANCOY01. The sequence continues at coordinate 4,258 of CANCOY010000169.1, read as the reverse complement.
GATCTGGCACCCCCGGGCGTGACGGCCGCCCCAAAGCCTGCTCTCATAGGTGTGACAGACGGCAACGGCCGGCGTGGGTGCCCTTGAGGTGGCCCCCGGCCCTGCCCCTGTCATCTGGTGGGAGGAATGGATATGTCACGGGATGGATGGGCCAAGGCCGCAGTTCTGGCCGACCGGGGCGTGATCAGGCTCGACGGGGCCGAAGCGCGCGACTTCCTGCAGGGGCTGGTCTCCAACGATGTGCGCAGGGTTGGGCCAGAGCGGGCGATCTATGCCGCCCTGCTGAGCCCCCAGGGCAAATTCCTGTTCGACTTCATCATCATGGAACACGAGGGCGCCCTGCTGCTCGACACCGAGGCAGCCCGCCTTGCCGACCTTGGACGCCGCCTGACCATGTACAAGCTGCGGGCCAAGGTGACAGTGGCGGATGCCAGCGGCCAGTTCGCCGTGGCCGCCGCCTTTGGCCCGGCAGCCCTTGCGAATCTGGGTTTCGAGGCGACAGCCGAGGCTGGCAGCGCCAGGCCCTTTGCCGGCGGCGTGGCGACAGTCGATCCGCGCCTCGCCAGCCTTGGCGCGCGCCTGATCCTGCCGCGCGAGGGCGCCGAGGCGGCCTTTGCCGCCGCTGGTCTTGGGGCCGGCACGGCAGAGGAATGGGATGCCTGGCGTCTTGGCCTGGGCGTGCCCGACAGCAGCCGCGACATCCTGATCGACAAGTCCTTCCTGCTGGAAAGCAATTTCGAGGAGATGAACGGCGTCGACTTCAACAAGGGCTGCTATGTGGGGCAGGAAACCACCACGCGCTCCAAGTTTCGCGGCAATGTGCGCAAGCGCATCTTCCGCGTGGAAGCGGCCGACGGCACGGTGCCACCGCCTGGCACCCCCCTGATGGGCCCCGGGCTTGAGGCAGGCACCCTGCGCGAGGTGGGCAGCATGCGCTCTGGCCGAAACGGCCAGGGCCTTGCCATGGTCCGCCTCGAGGAACTGGCGGCTGCCGGCGACGCCCTGACCGCAGAGGGCATCAGCCTGCGCGCCATCAAGCCGGACTGGGTGAAGATCGATGAGCAGTGAACTGATCCGCTGTGGCTGGTGCGGGGCCGACGACGTCTACACCAATTACCACGACACCGAATGGGGCGTGCCCGAATGGGACAGCCGCGCTTTGTTCGAGAAGCTGATCCTGGACGGCTTCCAGGCGGGCCTGGCGTGGATCACCATCCTGCGCAAGCGCGATGGCTTCCGCAAAGCCTTTGCCGGCTTCGAGCCCGAGCGCATCGCCCGCTTCGGCGAGGCCGATATCACCCGCCTTGTGGCCGACGCCGGCATCGTGCGCCATCGCGGCAAGATCGAGGCAACCATTGGCAATGCGCAGGCCTATCTGGCCATGGCCGAGAAGGGGATCGATTTCTCCGACTACCTCTGGTCGTTCGTCGATGGCAAGCCGCGCATCAACCATTGGTCAGACCTGAGCCAGGTGCCAGCCCGCACCGACCAGGGCAATGCCATGTCCAAGGCCCTGATCGGCCAGGGCTTCCGTTTTGTTGGCCCCACCATCGTCTATGCCTTCATGCAGGCCGTGGGCATGGTCAACGACCATGTCACCACCTGCCACCGCCACGCCCCGCTTGCCTGAGGGCAGGGTGTGGCCCAACGCCTCGGGGCCACGCCTTTACCCCCCCGCACATGACAATTAGAGTGCGGGCCGCCTCCCGGGCTTGCCGGGGAAAACAATATTGGGGGAAAGCATGCGCGGCTTGATGCAGGATCGTCCACTCTTGATCTCGCAGCTCCTGAGCTTTGCCGGGACCTATCATGCCGAGCGCGAAATCGTCTCGCGCACGGTCGAAGGCCCGATCCATCGCCACACTTATGCCGACATGGAACGCCGCTCAAAGCAGCTGGCCAATGCCCTGAAGCGGCTGGGCACCTCGGCAGGGGACTGCATCGGCACGCTGGCCTGGAATGGCTATCGCCATCTGGAAATCTGGTATGCGGTGTCTGGCTCCGGCATGGTCTGCCACACCATCAACCCCCGCCTGTTCCCGGAACAGATCCGCTACATCGTCAACCATGCGGACGATCGCTACATCTTTGTCGACCTCACCTTCGTCGGCCTGATGGAAAAGCTGGAGGCAGAAATGCCCGGCGTGAAGGGCTTTGTGATCATGACCGATCGCGCCCACATGCCCCAGACCAGCCTGAAGAACGTGATCTGCTATGAAGAGCTGATCGCGGCCGAAAGCGCTGATTTCGAGTGGCCTGAGTTTGACGAGAACACCGCCTCGTCGCTGTGCTACACCTCTGGTACCACGGGCAATCCCAAGGGCGTGCTCTATAGCCACCGCTCCACCGTCATCCATTCCATGATGGCAAACCAGCCGGATGCCCTGGGCCTTGGCTCGCGCGATGTGGTGCTGCCGGTGGTGCCCATGTTCCATGCCAATGCCTGGTCCATTCCCTATGGCGCCCTGATGTGCGGCGCCAAGCTGGTGATGCCCGGCCCCAATATGGACGGCGCCTCGATCTACGAGCTTCTGGAAACTGAAGGCGTTACCTTTACGGCCGCCGTGCCCACGGTCTGGCTGATGCTGCTGCAGTACCTGGAGCGCGAGGGCAAGACCCTGAGTGCGCTGAAGCGGGTGGTGATCGGTGGCTCGGCCGCGCCGCGCGCCATGATCGAGACCTTCCAGCGCAAATATGGCGCCCAGGTTGTGCATGCCTGGGGCATGACAGAGACAAGCCCCCTTGGCACGCTCGGCCAGCTCAAGGCCGGCATGGAGACCATGTCCGAGGACGAACAGATCACCGTCCAGTGCAAGCAGGGCCGCGCCATCTTCGGCATCGAGATGAAGATCACCGATGATGCGGGCAAGGAACTGCCCCGCGACGGCAAGGCCTTTGGCAATCTCAAGGTGCGCGGCCCCTGGGTTGTGGGAAGTTACCTCAAGGGCGAAGGCGGCCAGGTGCTGGATGCTGGCGGCTGGTTCGACACGGGCGATGTCGCCACCCTCGACCCTGCCGGCTATATGCAGATCACGGACCGTTCCAAGGACGTGATCAAGTCGGGCGGTGAGTGGATTTCGTCCATCGACCTGGAGAACGCCGCCGTCGGCCATCCCGGCGTGGCGGAGGCGGCCGTCATCGGCATTGTTCACCCCAAGTGGGACGAACGCCCCCTGCTGATCATCGTCCGCAAGCCCGGCTCCAACGTGGGCCGCGACGAAGTCCTCGACTTCCTCAAGGACAAGATCGCCAAATGGTGGATGCCCGACGACGTGGCCTTCGTCGATGAACTGCCCCACACCGCCACCGGCAAGCTCTTGAAGACCAAGCTGCGCGAGGACTTCAGGGATTACAAGCTGCCGACGGCCTGACCCAATCCGCCCGCCCGGCGTCCGCTCGCTCAGACCAGAGCAAAGCGGGCGTCGAGGCTGATGGGCCCCTCGGCCACGGCACGGCCTTCTTCCACCATCTGGATCAGATGGCTGAACACGGAATAGGCAGCGGCCGGGTGCAGGCGGGGGTCGGTTGCCGCATACATCACCGGCACCATCTTTGCGATCGTATCGTCACCCGCCGCAAGGCGCGCCACGATCTGGGCCTCGCGGTCCACGCGGTGGGCAATGAAGGCCTCCACATGGGCGCGTGGTGCGGTGATGGCAGGGCCGTGGGTTGGCCAATAAATGGCCTCGCTGCGGGGCAGCAGCTTGCGCAGGCTGGCCATATAGGCCGCCATGTCGCCATCGGGGGGTGCCACGATGCTGGTGGACCAGCCCATTACATGATCGCCCGAAAACAGCGTGTTCTCCTCGCGGAAGGCGAGGCAGAGGTGGTTCGAGGTGTGGCCGGGCGTGTGCACCCCCTCCAGCGTCCAGCCCTCCCCCGCGATCACCTCGCCATCGGCGACGCGCACATCGGGGTTGAAGGCATGGTCCGCCCCCTCCTCCACCCGGTTGACCACGGCGCGCGCCGGCGAGGCGGGGCCAGAGCCATGGGGGCCAAAGGCGTAGGTCGGCGCCCCCGTGCGCTCCTGCAGGGCGCGGGCGGCCGGGGAATGGTCGAGATGGCAGTGGGTAACCACGATGTGGCTTACGGTCTCACCCACAAGGCCAGCCAGGATGGCATCCACATGGGGGGCAAGGTCCGGACCCGGATCAATCACCGCCACCTTGCCCCGGCCCACCACATAAGTACCGGTGCCCATGAACGTGAAAGGCCCCGGGTTGTTGGCCACCACACGGCGGATGTGCGGCGAGATCTG
>CANCOY010000168.1 GCA_947379865.1 Acetobacteraceae bacterium | reverse complement strand
TACCACCTATCAGGACGGCCAGACGGCCATGGCGATCCATGTGGTGCAGGGTGAGCGCGAACTGGTGCACCAGAACCGTTCGCTCGCCCGTTTCGAACTGCATGGCATTCCGCCCATGACGGCGGGGGCCGCGCGTATCCGCGTCAATTTCACCGTGGATGCCGATGGCCTGCTGACCGTTAGCGCCACGGAAGCCAGCACGGGCATCGCCCAGTCGGTTGAGGTTAAGCCCAGCTATGGTCTTGCTGAAGAAGACATGGCGCGCATGCTGAAGGAATCATGGGAAAACGCCCGTGAAGACATGACGGCGCGCCTGCTTACCGAAGCAAGGGTCGACGCAGAGCGTCTGGCCATTGCCGTGCAGGCAGCCCTTACCACCGACGGTGATCTTCTGGATACAGCCGAACGTGCCGCCGTGGATGCCTCTCTGGCCCATCTGGCCACGATGGTGGCAGGTGTGGACCGCGAAGCCGTCCTGGGGGCCGTGGAGGCCCTGGAACAGGCGACCCAGGCCTTTGCCGAGCGGCGCATGGACAGGGGAATTCGCACGGCCCTGTCAGGTGTCGCCATCGGGCGACTTGAAAGCAAGCTCGGCTGACCGCATAAGGCGCGGATGCCGTTCGAGGAGTAGAGACCGATGCCCAAGATGATCTTCGTCAGCCCCGATGGAAAGACCCGTACCGAGGTCGATGCGCCGGTGGGCCTGTCGGTGCTCGAAATTGCCCACAAGAACAAGATCGACCTTGAGGGCGCCTGCGAAGGCTCGCTCGCCTGCTCGACCTGCCATGTGGTGGTGGATGCCAGCTTCTTCGACAAGCTGGAAACCCCGGCAGAAGAAGAGGAAGACATGCTCGATCTCGCCTTTGGCCTGACCCACACGTCACGCCTTGGCTGCCAGATCATTATGTCAGACGCCCTCGACGGGCTTGTCGTCAGCCTGCCGGCGGCGACGCGGAACATGCAGGTAAAGTGATTTCAGCGCCCCTGGCGCCTGACCACCCCGGGTGTTGCCGCCCGGGGTGAGGGCGCCTCAGGCCGGCTGCGTGCTGATGGCTGTTGAGGCTGCGTGGGTGATGAACTGGGTAATCTCAGGCGCGCCCGGGCCGACCGACATGGGGCAGGCGGGGCCCTTGAGTACCGCAACATCGAACAATTCACGCACGCCGCCATCGATGCGGAACCATTCCGCGCAGCGTCCCTTGGCCAGATCAATCACATGGATGCCGCACCACGGCTCGCTGTCGGCATCAGCCAGCTTCTGGTCCAGCGCCAGGCCTTCAAACCGCTTGTAACGCGGCTTGGACAGGCCAACAAACGCCAGTCCCTGATGGAACGCCAGGCCACGGGCAAAGCCCGGGCAGAACACGCGCGGCACGAACGTGCCCTTGCCAGAGGCAGCCCCTTCCACGACGCCCAGTTCGCCAGTGCCTGAGTTGAGCAGCCAGAGCTCCCCCTCATGCATGCGCGGGGAATGGGGCATGGACAGACCTTCGCAGACCACGGCGCCCGTGCGCACGTCGATCACCACGCCGCCGTCGTGGCGGCGGTCGCGCCAGCCATCGATGGTGTTGGAGCGGCTGACGGCGGTTACATAGGCCGCCTCGCCCTTGTCCATGGCAAGGCCATTGAGATGGCAACGGTCCTCATCAACCAAAGCGGAGATAAAGGGCGGGCGCCAGACCTCGCGAAAGCTGTGACAGGGATCGATGGTGGCCAGACAGTTGAAGCGGGTGTTGATGAACAGCGGCCGGCCATCGCCATCAATGCCGATGTCATGGGCGTCAAGCTGGCCCGTGAAGTGCGTCTCACGGGCGACATAACAGGCATCAAACTGGTTGTTCACACGCTCATGCGGGGCAAGGCCATTGCGCAGCCGCATGATCTGGAAGCCGGCCGAGAGCGTGAAGGCGTTTTCGTTCTCTACACAGATGCCCATGGGCTTGGCCATGACCGACTGGTGCAAATGGGCGCCACCATCCGGGCGGCGGCCGAGCATGTAGAGAAGGCCCGATTCATAAGACGTGAAGACAATCGAGGCGCCAATCCTCGCCAGTAGGCGCACCAGGCCATCGGAAAGCGAGAATGTGGCCTCGGTGGCTGTCTGTTCCGCCTGCGCCGTGGGGGGAGGGGCTGCTTGTTTCACGTCTCGGTTCCGTCCATGGCCATGGGCCACCATGCATGTATCGCCTCAGAACGCCCATTTGGCAGTGAGGCCGGCGGTGTGGCTGGACAGCCCGTCACCCAGCCCAAGATTATAGGCCGCAGAGAGATCGACGCCGTTGCGCAACTTCATCAGCATACCCACACCCATATGTTCGCTCAATGCGCTGGCCTCTGGTCCCTCAACCAGGAAGGAACTGGTGGAGGCGCCCTCATAGGCGACGCTGAGGTGAGACCGCTCGTTGAGCAGGTCATAGGCAAGCCCGCCACTGGCCGACAGTTCAAGTCCATTTGACAGCATGTAGTCAAACCGGCCATCGAGGCTGGGCTGCAGGTTCTGGTCGTGGCGGGCACCAACATGGAGGTTGAGGGCACTGGCGCCCGTCTCGACATAGCTGTTGTCCCAGGACGATTCATATCGGATGCCCACGGATGGCGTGAAGGTCATGCTGTCGCCCAGACTGATACTGTTCTCCAGGAACACGGCGGCATTGGCGGAATAACCGTCATAGGACGCCTCTGCCGTGCGGGTCAGGCTTGCAAAGGCAAGGTGGCGCGCCCCATCAAACTGGTGCCAGCCGCCCCCGACACTGGCACGCAGGCGCATTGCCTTTGTAACATCCATGACGCCATAGAGCGTGGCATCATAGCTGTCGATGTGCATGGTATTGTCGATGACGTCGGAGACCGACTTCAGGCTGTTCTGGCTATAGGCAAAGGCCATGCCGAGGCGTGTGCGCTCGCTGACATCAGCATCTGCCCCTGCAATCATGCCATAGAGCCGCGCATCATAGCCGGCCGAACTGTCGAGTTCCGACTGGTGCGCGCGGCCACCGAGCGGGCTTGTCCACGCGGTGCCATTGGCAAGCCCAAGGCCACTGGTGGCGACGCGATCCATTTCATTGAGATGAGCCGCAATCGCCGAGTTTGCGGCGGTGGTCGGCGCGGTGGTGGCGGCCGAGGCGCCGTCGGTGAACAGGGGCAGGGTCTGGTACACCGCGTTTGCAACAGCACTCTCGGTGTCCAGCGCACCAAGTGCGTTGATCACGGTCTGCATATCGCCAGAGCTGCCATTGCCGATGAGGTTGTCAATCACGCCTGCGGCGCCGGCCGCCGGACGCAGCCCTGAGGCATTGACCGATTCAGTTGCCGTGGTTCCCCCTGCAATGGAAAGATCAACCGCTGCGCCGTTGACGACGGCGTCAAAGTCGAAAAGCGCGCTGTTATCGGTAATGGCGGCAAAACTGCCTGTGATACCGCCGCCCGTTACCAGCACATTTGCGATCGTGGTCCCGGCAGCGAGTGCACCTGAACCCGTATTTCCACTGGTTACATACACATAGAGATTGCCAGCCAGGGTTGCCGTTCCACTTACGTCGAGGCGGGAATGCTCGGCGCTGCCGGAACCAAAGACGCCTACCGAAAGCGTCGAGCCTGATGCAAGTGTGGCGTTGCCATTTACAGAGAGCGTCCCGAAGGAGGGTGCGCCATCACCGGCCCTGACCGTTGATCCCGAATCGGCCGTCAGCGCGCCGATTGTGCCGGTGCCTATAAGCGTCGCGCCCGACTCTACCGTGACGGCAGAATTCTGGAGCGAACCGGTTACGTTCAGGGTGCCGCCTGATACCGTGGTGTCACCCGTCAGTGTGCTGGTTCCGCCGAGGGTTACCGTGCCGCTACCAAGAATGTTCACCGCCCCGGTACCACTTATACCTGAATCCACCGTAAAATCTGCGTCGCTTGCATCAAGATTGATGACTTCCCAATCGGCCAGGGTGGCACCAGAGAAGGCGGCATTCAGATTGAGTGTGTCCCGCGATATGCCTGTACCTCCACTCATGGAGGTCACCCCCGACAGATCCGTGGCGGAGGCAATGGTCAGGGTGTCCGCTCCAGCACCCAGTGAAATGCTACCCGTGACCAGGGCTCCGGCCTCAATGTCCACGGTGGCATTACCGGATGCATCGATGATGGCAGCGCCTGAGGTGGCACTTACGGTGGCGGTAGAAAGCAGGTTGATGGCCGTCACGCCCCCCTCACCGGATGAGCTGTAGATAGCTGATCCAGTACCCCCCGCCACTGTGCCAGAGACGGTGATGGAGAGGGGGCCTGTGCCTGAGCTGACGGCCCCAATGCCATAAGTAGCGCCGGATACGTCAACCGCTGTGATTGTCAGGCTGCTGCCGGAGCTGGTCGCAACGATCCCATATCCGATGGTTCCAGTAATGCTGCCGGTTGCTGTGATGGATGTTGAACCTGAACCATTATTGAAGGCTTGGATGCCGTCGGCAGATGCCAACACAGAAACGGCATTAATTACAAGATCTGTACCAAAATTATAGGCTCTGATGCCGCCACTGTTGGTTCCGGTGATGGCTCCGGTAGCCGTCACAGACAGGATGCCCGAGCCAGTGTTGTGAGCGTCAATGCCAAAGGTGGTACCGGAAGCCGTTGTGGCTTCGATGGTGAGGTCGGTCCCCGCGTTGGCTGCATAAACGCCGATGCCGCTTGTAGCGGAAATTGCACCGGTGGCGGAGATGGACAGGGCAGCGGAGCCGGTGTTGATTGCCTCTATGCCATGGGTGGCACCGGAAACCGCCGCCGCTTCAATGGTGAGGCTGGTGCCGGCCGCATAGGCATCGATGCCCTTGCCGGTGGTGCCCGTCACCGTGCTGGTCGAGGTGACTGCCAGGGCGCCTGTGCCAAGATTGGCGGCGCTGATACCATCGGTGGCGCCTGTTACGGTCGCCGCCTCCACACTCAGGCTGGTTCCAGCATTGCTGGCATGTATGCCCTGGCCGGTGGTGCCCGTCACGGTTCCTGTGATCGTGATCGCGGTGGCGCCCGCACCGCTGTTCTTGCCATAGACACCCTCGGTGGCGCCGGTGACGCCAGCGGCGTTGATGGTCAGGCTGGTTCCCGCCTTGCTGTTGAGCGCGATAATGCCTGCCGTGTCTGTACCGGTGACTGTGCCTGTGGCGGTGACTGACAGGGCGCCTGTGCCATAGCCGCGTGCCTTGATCCCGGAATATCCCGATACGGCGCCTGCATTGATGGTGAGTCTGGTGCCAGATGAGGCATTGCGCGCCGCTATGCCGGCATAGCTTGTGGTCGTAACGGTGCCGGTGGCGGTGATGGTGGTGGCGCCGCTGCCGTAGTTTCTCGCGTTGATACCATAGTTGGTGCCGGTCACCGCTGCGGCCTCAACTGTCAGGCTTGTTCCTTGGTTGTTCGCGTAAATGCCAGTCCCATTGATCCCGGCGACCGCGCCGGTTGCTGTTACCGCGAGGGCGCCAGCGCCATAGTTGTGCGCCTCGATGCCCTGGGTGGAGCCTGATACGGCCACCGCATCGATTGAAAGATC
>CANCOY010000167.1 GCA_947379865.1 Acetobacteraceae bacterium | reverse complement strand
CGCCGGGTGCGCGCCCTGGCCGCAGAACACAAGCTGCCCGTCTTTGCCTTTGCCGAGGATGTGGCGGCCTCTGGCGGCTATATGCTGGCCCTGGCAGCGGACGAGATCTTTGCCGATGCGGCCTCCATCGTTGGCTCCATCGGCGTGGTTTCAGGTGGCTTTGGCTTTCCCGAGGCGATCGCGCGGCTGGGGGTGGAGCGGCGCCTTTATACCACCGGCCCGCGCAAGGCCATGCTCGATCCCTTCAGCCCCGAGAAGGCCGACGACGTGGCGCGCCTGCGCGAGATCCAGACCGGGATCCACACCTATTTCAAGGACATGGTGCGCGAGCGCCGGGGACAGAAACTGAAGGCGCCCGAGGACAGCCTGTTCACCGGCGACATCTGGACCGGTGCCGAGGCCCTGGGCCTTGGCCTGATCGATGGCATCGGCGACCTGAAGACCGTGATGCAGGAACGTTTCGGCAAGGACGTGAAATTGCACCTTGTTGGTGAACGTCGTGGCCTGCTGCGCCGCCGCCTTGGCCTGGCCTCTGTTGGGGGCGAGGCCGGCGGCTGGCCTGATGCCCTGATCGATTCGGCCGAACGTCGCCTCGCCTGGGCGCGCTTCGGGCTTTAGGTCAGGCTGGCCGCGCCCATGGCTTGACCGGGCCAGCGGGCGCGCCCAAGACTGGAGACATGAAAGCGATCCTCACCCTTTTTGTGCTTGGCGCGCTCGTCTGGTTCATGTGGCCGGGCCTGCGCCGGGTGATCCGCGACTTTTCCAGCCCACAACAGGGCGCTAAAGGGGCGTCGCCGTCGCGTCCTGCGCCTGACGGGCTAGAGGCTGACGACCTGGTAAAGTGCGCCACCTGCGGCACCTATGTGTCCGTCACGCCGCGCCTTGCCTGCGAGCGGGCCGATTGCCCGGCCCATGCAGGCATCCCTTGATAGCTGAAACCCCTTCCCTGCTTGATTCTGCTGCAGGTGCTAAGTAGGGTGCGGCGCCGTTCCAGAAAAACAGAGAGGCTAGCGCCGTCATGGGCTCGACCGGCGCAAAGGCGCCCCCTTTTCAGGACCTGATCCTGACCCTCCAGAATTTCTGGGCCAAGCAGGGCTGCGTCCTGATGCAGCCCTATGACATGGAGGTTGGTGCGGGCACCTTCCATCCGGCCACAACCCTGCGTTCGCTGGGGCCAAAGCCGTGGAATGCCGCCTATGTGCAGCCCTCGCGCCGCCCCAAGGACGGCCGCTATGGCGAGAACCCCAACCGCCTGCAGCACTATTACCAGTTCCAGGTGATCCTGAAGCCATCGCCCGCCGATGTGCTCGACAAATATCTCGCCTCGCTGGCGGCCCTTGGCATTGATGCGGCCAACCACGACATCCGCTTTGTCGAGGACGACTGGGAAAGCCCCACCCTGGGCGCCTGGGGCCTTGGCTGGGAAGTCTGGTGCGATGGCATGGAGGTGACGCAGTTCACCTATTTCCAGCAGGTCGGCGGCATCGACTGTGATCCGGTCTCGGCCGAGATCACCTATGGGCTGGAGCGGCTGGCCATGTATGTGCAGGGCCGCGAATCGATCTTCGACCTCGACTGGAACGGCGCCGGCACCACCTATCGCGACGTCTATCACCAGTCAGAGCGGGAATTCTCGGCCTACAACTTCGAATATGCCGATACGGACCGCCTGATGCGCCAGTTCGGCGATGCCGAGGTAACCTGCGCGCGGCTGGTGGAGGCCAAGCTTGCCCTGCCGGCCTATGACCAGTGCATGAAGGCCAGCCATCTGTTCAATCTGCTGGATGCGCGCGGGGTGATTTCGGTCACGGAACGCGCCTCCTATATCGGTCGTGTGCGCGCTTTGGCCAAGGCCTGCTGCCAGGCCTGGCTGGAAAGCCAGACAGCGGTGGCGCGCTGAGATGGCCGATTTTCTGCTCGAACTCTTCTCTGAAGAGATCCCGGCCCGCATGCAGGCGCGTGCGGCCGATGACCTGAAGCGTCTTGTCAGCGAGGGCCTTGCCAAGGTTGGCGTGGCCTTCACGGCCGCTGAAGCCCATGTGACGGCGCGCCGTCTGGCGCTCAGCATCACTGGCCTGCCGCTGGCCCAGCCCGATACCGCTGAAGAGCGGCGCGGCCCCCGCGTGGGCGCGCCCGAGAAGGCGGTGGAGGGGTTCCTCGCCTCCGTCGGCCTAAGGCTGGACCAGGTGGAACAGCGCGAGACCGACAAGGGCGCCTTTTACGTGGCGACCCTGCACAAGACCGGCCGCCCCACGGCCGAAGTGCTGGGCGAGATCGTGGCCGACGCGATCTGGAACTTCCCCTGGCCCAAGTCGCTGCGCTGGGGCATGGACCCGGCGCGCGGCCAATCGTCCAACCTTGTCTGGGTACGACCCCTGCACGGCATCATTGCCCTGCTCGACAACCAGGTGGTGCCCGTGGCACTCGCCCGTGATGGCGATGATGGCCATGCCCTGGTGGCTGGCCGCACCACCCGTGGCCACCGCTTCATGGGCAGCGGCCCCTTTGAGGTAACGGATTTCGCCGACTATCGCGCCCGCCTCGCCAAAGAGCGGGTGATGCTGGACGCGGCCGAGCGCCGCCGCACCATTCTGGCCGAAGGCACCCGCCTTGCCGCCGCCGAAGGGATCGAAATCGTTCCCGACGAAGGCCTGCTGGACGAGGTGACGGGGCTGGTGGAATGGCCGGTGCCCCTGATCGGCAGCATCGACGACCGCTTCATGGACCTGCCGCCCGAAGTGCTGTCCACCGCCATGCGGACGCACCAGAAATATTTTTCGCTGCGTGAGCCTGCCACGGGCCGGCTGGCGCCGCGCTTCATGACCGTCTCCAACCTGGTTGCCCAGGATGGGGGCGCTGCCATCATCGCCGGTAACGAACGCGTGCTGCGTGCCCGTCTGTCGGACGCGCGTTTCTTCTGGGACCAGGACCGCGCCCAGCGCCTCGACGCGCGGGTGCCGCAACTCGACGGCATTGTCTTCCACGCAAGGCTTGGCACCCTGGCCGAGAAGGTCGCCCGCATGCGCCTGCTGGCGGGCGTGCTGGCGCCGCTGACCGGGGCAGATCCTGCCCAGGCCGACCGCGCCGCTTTGCTGGCCAAGGCGGATCTTGTCACCGGCATGGTGGGGGAGTTCCCCGAGCTTCAGGGCATCATGGGCCGCTATTATGCTGCCGCCGATGGCGAGGCTGCAGCGGTGGCCGAGGCGGTTGCCGGGCATTACCGCCCCCAGGGCCCCGGCGACAGCTGCCCCCGGGATGCTGTAACCGTTGCCGTGGCTCTGGCTGACAAGCTGGACACGCTGGCCGGATTTTTCCTGATTGACGAGCGGCCGACGGGCTCCAAAGACCCCTTTGCCCTGCGCCGTGCCGCCCTTGGCGTGATCAGGCTGATCCTCGACAATGGCCTGCGCCTTGGCCTCAGGCCGGTGCTGGCCGCCGCCGTCGCCGGTCACGCCGGTGCGGTTGAGGCCGCCGACCCAGACGCAATCGTTGATGCCCTGCTCGACTTCTTCGCAGATCGCCTGAAGGTGCATCTGCGCGAGGCCGGCGTGCGCCACGACCTGATCGCTGCTGTCTTTGCCGGCGAGGGTGAGGATGATTTCGTCCGCCTGCTGGCGCGGGTGGAGGCCTTGGCGCGCTTTCTGGGTGAAGAGGACGGGGCAAACCTGCTGGCCGCCTATCGCCGCGCCACCAACATCGTCCGCATCGAGGCCAAGAAGGACAAGGAGGCGGTCCCCGCCGCGGCCCTTGACCCGGCCCTGCTGGCCGAAGAGGCCGAGCGCGTGCTGGCCGAGCGTCTGGACCTGGTCGGCACTGCCGCCCGGACGGCGCTCGCCCGCGAGGACTATGGCGCCGTCATGGCTGCCCTTGCCCAGTTGAGAGAACCGGTTGACGCTTTCTTTGAGCATGTCACGGTAAACGCAGAAAACCCGGCCCTTCGCCGCAACCGCCTCGCCCTGCTGGCGCGGATTGGTGAGGCGCTGGCGCCAGTCGCCGATTTCAGCCGTATCGAAGGGGGCACGCCATGACCAAGTGGGTCTACACGTTCGGGAATGGTGTGGCCGAAGGCCGGACTGAAATGCGCGACCTGCTGGGTGGCAAGGGCGCCAACCTGGCGGAGATGAGCAATCTCGGCCTGCCGGTGCCGCCGGGCTTTACCATCACCACCGAGGTCTGCACCTGGTACTACGACCACGAGCGCACCCTGCCGCCCGACCTTGGCGCGCAGGTGGATGCGGCGCTTGCGGAAATCGGCCGTACCGTGGGGGCCACCTTTGGCGATGCCGCCAATCCCCTGCTGGTCTCGGTTCGCTCAGGCGCGCGGGCGTCCATGCCGGGCATGATGGATACGGTGCTGAACCTTGGCCTCAACGACCAGACGGTCGAAGGCCTGGCCAAGCTCGCCGGCGACGACCGCTTTGCCTATGACAGCTATCGCCGCTTCATCCAGATGTATTCCGATGTGGTGCTGGGGGTTGACCATCATCATTTCGAGGAACTGCTGGAGGCCCACAAGGAAGAGCGCGGCCTGAACCTCGACACCGAATTGCAGGCCGACGACTGGCGCGTGCTGGTCAAGGCCTACAAGGCCCGCGTCCATGCGGAACTGGGCCGGCCCTTTCCCGAGGCGGTGGAAGAGCAGCTGTGGGGCGCCATTGGTGCCGTCTTTGGCTCGTGGCGGAATCCGCGCGCCAATACCTATCGCCGCCTGCACGACATCCCCGAGAGTTGGGGCACGGCCGTGAACGTCCAGGCCATGGTCTTTGGCAATATGGGCGATACCAGCGCCACCGGCGTTGCCTTCACGCGCGACCCCTCCACGGGCGAGCGGACGATCTATGGCGAATTCCTGGTCAACGCCCAGGGCGAGGACGTGGTGGCGGGCATCCGCACCCCCCAGTATCTCACCAAGGCAGGCCGCGTGGCCGCCGGCGACACCAAACCCTCCATGGAGGAGGCGCTGCCGCCGGTCTATCTGGAACTGGTGCAGGTGTTCGACCGGCTGGAGCGGCATTACCGCGACATGCAGGACATCGAGTTCACGGTGCAGATGGGCAAGCTGTTCATTCTGCAGACCCGCTCTGGCAAGCGCACCGCCAAGGCGGCCCTGCGCATTGCCGTGGAACTGGCCCATGAAGGCCTGATCGAACAGCGCGAAGCGGTCATGCGGGTTGAACCCGGCGCGCTTGACCAGCTGCTGCACCCCACCCTCGACCCCAAGGCACCGCGTGATGTGATCACCCGTGGCCTGCCGGCCTCGCCGGGGGCGGCCTCTGGCCAGATCGTGTTTACCGCAGACGATGCCGAGCGCGCCAAGCACGAAGGCCGCAAGGTGATCCTGGTCCGCATCGAGACCAGCCCCGAAGACATCCACGGCATGCATGCGGCCGAGGGCATCCTGACGTCGCGTGGCGGCATGACCAGCCACGCTGCAGTTGTTGCGCGCGGTATGGGCAGGCCCTGTGTCTCGGGCGCCGGCACCCTCAGGATCGACTATCAGGCCCAGACCCTGACCGTGGGGCCAACCCGGCTGAAGCGCGGTGACATCATCACCATCGATGGCGCCACCGGCGAGGTCATGGTGGGCGAAGTCCCAACGGTGCAGCCTGAACTCTCGGGCGATTTTGCCACCCTGATGGGCTGGGCCGATGGCTTCCGCCG
>CANCOY010000166.1 GCA_947379865.1 Acetobacteraceae bacterium | reverse complement strand
GACAGCACGATCTGGCCCTGTTCGGTTGTCTCCAGAGACATCGCCTGGCCGGCCGAGAGGCCAAGATCCTTGAGAACGGCCGGGGGCAGCACGGCTACGGTGCTGTTTCCGTACTTTCGGAGAACGACTTCCATCGGGGTCTCACCACGGTTACTGGATCCAGTCAGCCTATGGGCCTGCGGTATTTCCGTCAAGCTTTGTTGAACAAAGCTGCCCACTCTGAGCTATGGCGTTCGGAAACTTGTGGCGCCGGCTAAAGCGAAGTCTGCGGATCGACAGTCGTTTGGGACCTGATCTTTCCAGCTCTGCCATTGATCTGGCCAAGACTGTCGAAACGAAAAAATCCTGGGTTCGCCGACCTGCACAGCCCACAATCCGGTCCAAGTATCAGGCTTTCCCGCCCGCCGCGGTCCAGATGGCGGCGCGCTTGTACGGATTACGCTTCGATGCCGACGCCATGGCAAACCCTCCAACCCGGTGACATGCACCTTGTATCAACGCAGGCCGCTGGCCAGCCTGTTTCATCGCACGGAGACTTTCCCTTTACCGTAGCCCGCTATCAGGCCACAGCCTTGTCCCCAGCGGGCGAGGCGTGCCGCTGCAGGGCCAGGGCGGCGTCCAGATAGGCGACCATGTCGTCTTCGCTGGTGAGATGTTCGGCCGGATCCCAGGGCTTTGTAACAGTTCTTGCCATGGTCACCTCCCGTAGTTCCCGTGCAAGGGCTTTTGCCGTGCCAATGTCTCGACCTTGGGTGGATCTGTCTAGGTCTCACGCCACCAGCGGGGGATGGGGAAGGTGGCGGTGTTGCCGTTGGCAAAGGTGCGGTAGTCGACGCTGCGGCGGAAGAAATCGTGCCAGGCCTTCAGGAATTCTGGGAAGCTCCAGAGGTACTGGAACCCCATGCGGTGCGTGATGTCGAATGGCCCCAGCCCCTTGGCCAGTGCCCGGTGGCGGCGAAAGGTTTGCCAGAGCCCGAGATATTTGTAGTGGAGCAGAAGCAGTTCATCGGTGGGCGGATAGATGACGTGGCCCGTGGGGGTGGCCTTGTGGCGCCCTGGGGAAAAGTCGATCTCCTCAATCGCGGTTGGATCAAAGATCGCCAGTTTCATCATCTCCCACCATGGCATGCCCTTGGTAATGCTGGCCGGAAGGTTGGCACCCTCTGGTGGAAACCTCTGATCAATCATCTGGAACCCCAGGGCGGGGATGGCGGTAATGCCGTCGCGCGTGCAACGGGCAAGATAGGCTGGCAGGTCGGCGTGCCAGAGCAGCTCGTCGATATCAGCCACGATCACCCAGTCCGCCACGCCGCGTGATTCCTTCCAGCACTGGTTGGAGACCTGCTGTTCCGAGCGTACGAAGGAGGTGGGGTCGCTGCGCACAAACGCGCGGATCTCCACCCTGGGATGTGCCCTTAGGCGGGCGAGCGTTGCGGCGTCTGAGCCATCGTCATAGATCACATAGCGGTCCACGATGGCGTCATAATGGCGAAAGAAGAACGACAGGCGCGGCCCGTCATTCCAGCACAGGGTATAGAGATGTACCGTCATGGGTGGCGCTGTTCGCCGGCCCTGGCAAAAGTGGTGTCGCCGCGTTCAATATTGGTGAAGCCGTCGCGGACCAGGCAGGTTTCAACCACCATGGCTTGGCCGTCGTGATCGGCCTCATAGGCGCGCACCGCACTGTTTCCCACCACCAGCAGGCCACCGGCGCGCAGTTTTGGCGCCCAGTGCCCATAGGCGGCCTGTGCCCCCGCCCGCGACTGGTCACCATCAAGCAGCAGCAGGTCGAGGGTACCAAAGGCATCGCAGTCCACCTCGGTGGCGCGGGCTGTGTGAAGCTGGACCCTGTGCAGCAGGCCATGCTGTTCAAGCATGGCAGTGACGTGATCGCGCATTGAGCCGCCGCCCTGGGCTGCCAGCAGGCGGGTGTAGTGGGGCGTTGAAAAGGCATCCCCGCTGGTATCGAAGGGGTCGATGCAGTGGAGGATGCCAGAGCCTCGCATCTGCAGGGCGCCTGCCAGAACCAGCGCGCTGCGCCCAAAGAAGCAGCCTATCTCCACCAGGATTGCCTGCTCCCTGAGGGCCAGGGTTTCGCGCCCAAGCCGGCGGAGATCGTCTGCCCACCGCCAACCAGGCAGGCTGAGGGCGGCTGCCACCAGGTGCTCCAGCTGCGCCTGCGCTGCTGCAGGATCGAGGTCAGGCTGCATGGCGGGGGCTCCGCTGGCCATCCCAGGCTTCGATGAGATCGCAGATGTAATCGATCTCATCTGTGGCAAGACCGGGATAGCACGGCAGGCTGAGGATGCGGGCGCACCAGCGCTCCGTTCCTGCCATGGAACCTGTATGGCTCCACGGGCCTGGCAGGCGGTGCAGCGGCGCCTGCCAGTGTACCTTGGTCTCAACCCCCGCCTCGGCCAGGTGGGCGGCAAGGCTGTCGCGGTCAGTGACCTGAATAACGAACAGATGATGCAGCGAGGGCTGTGGCAGGCAGAGGCCGCGTGGCCCAAGGCGCGCCTGATAGTGCGCCCCGATCTTTCGGCGCTCTTCCAGCCAGCGATCCAGATGTCGCAGTTTTACCCGCAGCACGGCCGCCTGGATCTCGTCCATGCGCGAGGTGATCTGGCGGCCGTCGTGCAGCCTGTCGTCGCGGCCGCAGAGTTCCTGCATGTGCCGCGCCAGCGCCGCATCATTGGTGGTTACGGCGCCGCCATCGCCCAGCGCTCCCAGGGTTTTCGTCGGGTAGAAACTGAAGGCGGCTGTTGTTGTGGGCTTCCAGCCATGGGCATGGGCGGCATCCACCAGAACGGGCGGCACCGCAGAGGTCTCGGGCAGATGGCCGAACAACAGCACGGACACACGGTCTGGCGCGGTTGCCGCCAGCATGCGCCCCTCCGCATCGACATCGCAGAGATGAACCCGCGCGCCGCCGCGGTGCAAACCGATCCCGGTAAGGGCTAGGGTGTTGGCGGGGATGGTGGCGCTGGCAAGGTTCAGGGCGATGGCAGCAATGGTCAGGGCATCAGTGCCGCTGTTGCACGTCACGCAATAGGCCTGCCCGCAATAGGCGGCCCATTCCGCCTCAAAGGCCGCCGTCTCTGGCCCGCGCAGGAACCAGCCGCTCGAGATCACCCGCGCTATCGCCGCATCAATGTCCCGCCGGATTGGCGCAAGGGCAGGGCCAAGGTCGCAGAAGGCAATACTGTGGTGTCTCGACAAAAGTCGTTCCTATCCCATCGGCAGGAGCGCCAGCCAGACCGGGGGCCGGCGCTGCAGGATTGAGCAGCCTGGCCGCAAGGGGGCGTGCAAGACGGTGAACGCTACAGTTTTATCAGCCTGCCAACAAGAACATCGGCGGCATGGCAGCCTCCATCCAAATGTTCGCCAGGGATGGCACTTCGCCGTTACCGCCCCCGGGGCTTGTGCTAAGCCAGACATCTGATGCGCTTGCACTGCCCGCTGGCTCATGGTCCCTGTAGAGACAATATCGGCGCAACAGCCATGCGCCCATGGGGTGAGTGCGATGAAAGTACTGGTGACGGGCGGGGCTGGCTTTATCGGGTCGCACACGGTGCTGGCGCTGCAGGAGGCCGGGCACCAGACCGTGGTGGTGGACAACCTTGGCAATGGCCATCGTGATGCGGTGCTGGCCGGTGAATTCCACAACGTCGACATCCGCAATACCACTGAACTTGCCGCCCTCATCAGCCGCAGCGGGGTGGAGGCGGTTATCCATTTTGCCGCCTTCATCGAGGCAGGCGTCTCGGTAAGGGAGCCGCTGCGCTTTTTCGACAACAATGTGGGAGGCTCCGTCAGCCTGCTTGAGGCCATGCGCCAGACTGGTCTTGGCACGCTGGTGTTCTCGTCCACGGCGGCGATTTTTGGCAATCCCCAAAGCCTGCCGATCACTGAAGATGCGCCAACCGCCCCCACCAATCCCTATGGCGAGAGCAAGCTGTTTGTGGAGCGCCTGCTGGCCGATTGCGAGGCGGCCTTTGGCCTGCGCCATGTGGCCCTGCGCTATTTCAATGCGGCCGGCGCCGATCCCCTCGCCCGCCTGGGGGAGCGGCACGACCCGGAAACCCACATCATCCCCCTGGCGCTTGCCGCGGCGCTGGGGGTGGGGCCGCCCCTGACCCTTTTTGGGGATGATTATCCCACGCCTGATGGCACCTGCCTGCGTGACTATGTGCATGTAACCGATCTCGCGGCAGCGCATCTGTGTGCCCTTGCCCATCTGGCTGCAGGTGGGCCCTCGCGCGCCTTCAACATTGGCACCGGGCAGGGATTTTCTGTGCGCGACGTGATTGCCGCAGTGGAGGCCGTCACCGGCCGCACGGTGCCCCTTGTGCGTGGCTCCCGCCGCCCCGGCGATCCCGCCGCCCTGGTGGCCTCCAACGCGCGCGCCACCCGCGAGCTGGGCTGGAGCCCACGCTTTGTGGAGTTAAAGGACATGGTCGCCCACGCCTTTGCCTTTCAGCAGGCACGCCGCGCGCTGTCTGATCTTTGATTATTAACAACGGTAGCCAATGCGTTAGATCAAAACCCTGAGCCGACGCAGAAAAGGGTATTTCTTTTGCCACAATGATTATTCTGTAACACACCATTCTGGATGATGCTTGCGGTGCGGCCCTCTATCCTGCCGCCGTGCTGCGCCCGGGTTATCTGAAGTGCCGCCAAACTGGCGTTAACACACCAAGACGCGAACGGGAAAAGCTCTAAATCTCGATCAGGGCGGCGTGCAGATCCTGGCATGCCTGCGGTCTGCGCTCCTGCGGGTCGTGATCCCCCGCACTGGCGCCCCATGACACATCCCCGACAGACGAACCCCGCATTTTCCCCCTTTATCCTGTCAGGCGGCCGGATGACGAAATGGAAGGGCCGGGTGGCAAGCCTGTCGCCCCATGTGGCGGATCTGCGGGGGGGTGTTTCACTGGCTGCGCTTGTCGGTGCCCTTGCCGTGGCGGGGGGCCTGGTTCTGGCGCCGGGCTTGGCTGTGGCGGGCAGTTGCAGCGGCACTGGGGGAACCTACACCTGCTCGGGCGCTGCGGACTCAACTTCCGATGTTACGCAGACCCTCAGTTCATCATCCGCACTCACCGTGACAACCAGTGCCGGCTTTGGCATCCAGACGACAACGGGAAGAGCGTTCGATCTGTCTGGCCAGGGCGGGCTCACGTTCACCGACAACAACACCTCAGGAATCAGCGCGGCCGGCTTTGGCATCTTTGCGGCAAATTCCACAAGCGGCGCACTCTCAGTGACCACAACCGGTACCATTGCAACCACAAGCGCAGGCATATTTGCAGTCAATTACGCCGGGACAAACCTGACGATCAATGCTGCATCCCTGTCAACCACAAGCTACGGTATTTACGCCAGGAATTATGGCACTGGCACAACCTCTGTAACCACAACCGGCACGGTTACTTCCAGCAGTGGGCAGGGTGTTCAGGTTAAAGGTGCCGGGGCCGGCATCACCATAAATACAGCTGCCGTAGAAGGTTATGTTAATGGTGTGTTTGGCGCCAACCTTGGCTCTGGCGCCATGTCGATCACATCAACCGGGCTGGTGGTCGGGAATTCTCAAGCGGGCGTTTACGGCAGAAATGGCAGCGCCGCCACCAGCCTGAGTATTTCGGCGGCGGCGGTCACGGGCTCTGACAACGGCATCACCGCCAGAAACTTTGGCACTGCTGACCTTACCGTAACCGCAACTGGAACCGTGACTGGGGGTACTGGATC
>CANCOY010000165.1 GCA_947379865.1 Acetobacteraceae bacterium | reverse complement strand
GTGCCATCAGGGTAGACGCGCAGGCGGCGCTCGGCCGAATTGATCTCGCTCAGGAGATTGAGATAGCGGATCTTTGGCGTCCATATCTTTGCGATTTCCGCATCGGCAACAGATTCCCGGAATTCGCGGTACCCATGGCTTCCGGGCTGGGCGGCATAACGCATGCCGGGATCCTTCCAGGTCAGGCGCAGGTCCGTTGTTGCCTGAAAAATGCCGGTCTGTTCGTTGAAGGACCGGATCTCATTAAAGAACAGCGCCGTCCGGACCTTGATTGGAAGTCCCAGCCCCGTCGGCATCGCCGCCTCGGCGTCGCCGACCCGGCCAATCACCAGCGTGTCGAGTGTTGATGCCATGGCCTGTACGGGTGCCATCGCGATGAGTGCACAGACAATCCATAGGGTACGGAGCACGAGGCGCATCTCAGCCCTCGCCACGCTGGGAGGGAGGCGATGCCCGGCGGTGCACCTGATCGGCATATCTTATGGCGTCACTGATTTCTTCGCACCAGCGATCGTCGGGATCGAGCTTGTCGACGGCCCCGGCTTCATCGCCCGCAAGGGCCTTGAGATGTTGGCCCAGCACCGCGAGAGGGCGCAGCACCATGCCCTTGAGGACCAGCAGCATCATGGCAATGATGAACACGCCACCCGCAAGGTCGACCCATAGCTGGTTGATGAAGGCCTTCTTGAAGGCCGCCCGGTCTTCGGTGAATTCCTTCACCGTGGCAAGAACACCGATCTGGGTTTTCGCCGGGCCGTAAAGTGGTTCGAGTAGCACCCCATAGGTCTTGCCATTGACAGTTCTCAGATAGTGCTCGGCCTCGGTTACTTCGATGTCATCGTCTGTAACGAGGGATCCCATGAGTGTGGGATGCGTGGCATAGATCTTGATGAACGAGCCGACGCGATTGTGCTCTGCCAGCATCTCGGGATTGATGTCGGTGGCCGTTTCGCGCAGCTTGTCTTCATTGAAATAGGCTGCCGCTTCCAGCCCGAAATTCATCTTGATTTCGTCGAGCAGGCTGTCAAAGCCCTGTCCGACGGAGAAGCTGCCTATCACCTTGCCATCAGAGCTTATAACGGGTGCAGTTCCGAATATGCCGACACCGGTTGTCCCGATGTCGATACCCTTGCGTGGACTGGCAGACCTGATTGCGTCCACCACCATCAGCCGCCAGCCAGACTGGTCGTCCCCGGAATATTCGGGCTTGTGCAGGCGCAGGAAAGTGGTTGCCGGCGCCGTATGAAACAGCCCCTGGGTGACGCCATATTTCTGCTTCAGCACGTTGAAGGGGTCCGCCACAGCCGCCAGCAGCTTGTCCTGCTGGTGCGCTGCAAAGGAGGCGCGCACAGCTGGCAAGGCTACAATGAACTCGGCTGCGGAAAGGGCCTGCAATTCCGTTTTTGTTAACTGCGCTGCCGTAATTTCCCCAATCAGCCGGAATTCATCGGCATCATAACCTTCCTCGAGATGCCCCGAGATGCGATGGCCAACAGCCAGCGTGGCGCTAAGCGACATAATGATTGTGGCCACCAGAATGGCGGGCGCAGACCTTCGGAACATCATGTGGACGTCTTTTGCTATTCAACGGTGACCGTCTGGGCACACCTCGGCTGCTGGGACACCTAAAATATTGAGCCGTTGATGTTTGTAAAGGCCGTCTACAAATGGTTTCCCGCGACCGCGCTTGTCTGTGGCTACTTCCCGCGCTTGCCCCGGCTGCCGGCTGATTTGCGGCCAACCTTGCCCTTGGGCTTCCGGGGAGGGCCGCCGGCCGGGCGGCGGGCCAATTGGCGGGGAGGTACGCCAGCGTTTTCCGCAGGGTCGCTGCCTTCTGCCTCGATCACCTCGAATACGAGGCCCCCCGTCACGGGTGTGGCCTCGCGCAGCTGCACCACGATGTTGTCGCCCAGGCGATAGGTTCTGCCGCTACGCTCGCCTACCAGGGCATGGTTGCGTTCGTCGTGGACGTAGTAATCCGTGCCAAGGGTCGAGACGGGAACAATGCCGTCTGCGCCATTTTCGTCGAGCGAGACGAACAGGCCAAAGCGGGCCACGCCCGAAATGCGCCCGCCAAAGGTGGCACCCACCCGGTCGGCCATGAAGGCGGCCAGATAGCGGTCGGTCGATTCCCGCTCGGCCGCCATGGCGCGGCGTTCGGTATGGCTGATGTGCTCTGCCGTATCGCGGAAGCCCTCGATCTCGTCAGCGGTAAGGCCGTCTTCGCCAAGCTTCAGCCCTCGGATCAGGCCGCGATGCACCAGAAGGTCGGAGTAGCGCCGGATCGGCGAGGTGAAATGGGCATAGCGCTGCAGGGCAAGGCCGAAATGCCCCAGATTATCGGGGCTATAGACCGCTTGCGCCTGGCTGCGCAGCACCACGTCGTTCACCACCCGGGCATGGGGTGTTTCCACGACGCGGGCAAGGATGGCGTTGAAGTGGCGGGGCCGAAGCACCTGGCCGCGTGCCAGGGGAATATCCAGCGTCTGCAGGAAATCACGCAGGGATTCCAGCTTGGCAAGGCTTGGCTGATCATGCACGCGATACATGCAGGCTTGGCGCTTTGCCTCCAGCGTCTCGGCGGCGCAGACATTGGCGAGGATCATGAATTCCTCGATCACCCGGTGGGCGTCGAGGCGGGCGCGGGGGGCAACCGATGCAACCTCGCCGCTCTCACTCAGGGCAATGCGCCGCTCGGGCGAGTCGATGTCGAGAGGCTCGCGCACGGCGCGGGCCTTCATCACCGCACCCCAGGCAGACCACAGCGGGCGCAGCACGGGGTCGAGGAGCGGTGCGGTTTCAGCATCGGCCATGCCATCAATGGCAGCCTGCACCCGTTCATAGGAGAGATTGGCGTGGCTGCGCATCAGGCCGCGCACAAATTCATGGCGCTGTTTTTCGCCCGCCGCATCGATCCAGATGTGCACCGCAAGACAGGCACGCTCCACATCCGGCAGCAGGCTGCACAGATCAGCCGACAGGTCGTGGGGCAGCATCGGCACCACGCGGTCGGGGAAATAGGCCGAGTTCCCGCGCTCCCGCGCAGCCCGGTCAAGGGCGCTGCCCGGCCGCACGTAATGCGCCACATCGGCAATGGCAACGATCACATGCCAGCCGCCGGGGTTCCTGGGGTCGGTGTCCGGTTCGGCAAAAACCGCATCATCATGGTCGCGCGCGTCAGCAGGATCGATGGTAACAAGAGGAATATCACGCAGGTCAGACCGTGTGCCCAGTTCCACGGGCTGTGCCGCCTCGGCCTCGTCAAGGGCGGCGGCAGGGAAGGTGGTGGGGATGCCGTGGGCGTGAATGGCGATCAGGCTGATCGTGCGGGGGTCGCCCATATGGCCCAACCGCTCGCGCACCCGTGCCCGACGGGCACCCAGGGGGCGGCCGGGCAGCGCTTCGGCCAGCACCAGTTCGCCATCCTTGGCGCCATTGGCATCTTCCCGGGCCACGATGTAGTCGAGTTTGATCTTGCGATCCGTGGGGATGATCCGCCCCACGCCGCCGCCACTTTCATAGACACCAATGAGTTGTGCCGTCTCGGCCGCCAGGCTGCGGATGATGCGCGCCTCATAGCGCGGCGCATCCTCGATCTCGTCGGTGCCCTCGTTGGCCTCCAGCCTGATGATGCGGGCCAGCACGCGGTCGCCAAGGCCAGGCGCTGGGCCGGCCCCTGGCGCCGGTGCCACCAGGATGCGCGGCGGCGGCAGGGGATCATCCCAGCGCACCGGGGCACCTTCCAGTTCGCCATCAACATCTACGCTGATGATCTCGATCACGGCGATGCTCGGCAGCTTGCCTTCGGTGCGCACCGTGCGGCGGCGCTGCCCGCGCTCAAGACTGCCTTCGGCGGCGAGTTCGGCAAGAATGCGTTTCAGTTCGACCCGGGCATCGCCGCGAATGCCAAAGGCCCGCGCGATCTCGCGCTTGCCAACCTCGCCAGGATTTTCGCGGATCCAGTCGAGGATCTGCGCCTTGGAGGGCAGGGGGCGTGTGGCCGCCTTTTCAGTGGCAGACGGGCCTGGGCCCTTGCCGGTATCCGGGGCGCCGGGCAGGCGGGCCATCAGCCCGCCGTGCGCTTTGCCGCAGCTTTCGGCTTTGCCGCAGCCTTCGGCTTGGCGGCCGCCTTGGCTTTGGTTGCAGCTTTGGGCTTTGCTGCTGCCTTGGGTTCGGCATCATCCTTTGCGGCCGCCTTGGCCTTGGGCGCAGCCTTTGCTTTCGGAGCAGCTTTCGCCTTGGGCGCAGCCTTGGCCTTGGGTGCGGCCTTGCCCTTCTTGGTCGCCTTGCCCTTGGCCGCGCGGGCCGCGAGCAGTTCCACCGCCTGTTCAATGGTAACCGATTCCGGCTCCATATTGGGCGGCAGCGTGGCGTTCACCCCGCCATGGGCCAGGTAATTGCCATAGCGGCCCTTCATCAGATTGATGGGGGCTGCATCGGTGGGATGGGCGCCCACAACGCGCAAGGGCTCCGTGCTGGACTGCCCACGCCGACGGGGTGGTTCCGCCAGCAAGGCGACGGCACGGTTGAGGCCAACCTCGAAGGCCTCGGACGAGGCGCCAAGCGAGACGTAACGCTTCTCGTGCAGAATGTAGGGGCCATAGCGCCCGATGCCAGCCGAGATTTCCTCGCCGCTCTCGGGATGTTTGCCAATGACGCGGGGCAGCGACAGCAGCCGCAATCCAAGCTCAAGATCAACCGTCTCCAGCGGAATATCGCGCGGGATGCTGGAGCGCTTTGGCTTGTCCTTGGGCGTCTCAGCCTCGCCAAGCTGCAGATAGGGGCCAAAGCGCCCCTTCTTCAGGCCAACGGTCAGGCCAGATTCCGGGTCGACGCCCAGCACGCGGTCGCCCGTCTCGGCACCGTCCCCTTCACCCACCGAGAAGGGGCGCGTGTAGCGGCATTCGGGATAGTTGGAGCAGCCAACAAATCCACCAAGCTTGCCCAGACGCACGCCAAGACGGCCGTTGCCGCAGGTGGGGCACAGACGGGGATCGGCACCGGTCCCAGTGTCGGGGAAGATGTGGGGACCCAATGTCTCGTCGATCGCATCAAGAACCTGACGAACGCGCAGTTCCTTTGTCGCATCGACAGCAGTCGAAAAGTCATTCCAGAAGGCCCGCATCACGGCCTTCCAGTCAAGTTCACCTGCCGAAACCTTGTCCAACTGCTCCTCAAGAGAGGCAGTAAACTTGTACTCGACATACCTGCTGAAAAAATTCTCCAGGAATGCAGTCACAAGCCTACCCTTGTCCTCGGGGATAAACCTGTTTTTGTCCATGCGCACATAAGCCTTGTCGCGCAGGACCTGCAGGATGGACGCATAAGTGGATGGGCGCCCGATGCCTTCTTCTTCCAGCTTCTTGACCAGGCTCGCCTCACTGAAGCGGGGCGGCGGCTCGGTAAAGTGCTGGCTTGGTTTGACCACGTCCTTGGCCATGGCCTCGCCACGGGTCACCTTGGGCAGGCGGCCATCCTCATCGTCATCCAGGGGCGCGTCGTCGCGGCCTTCCTGGTAGAGCGCAAGGAAGCCATCGAACAGCACCACCGTGCCGGTGGCCCGGAACATGGCTGTGCCATCGGGCGAGGCGATGTCGACTGAGGTCCGCTCAAGCTCCGCACTGGCCATCTGGCTGGCAAGGGCGCGCTTCCAGATCAGCTCATAGAGACGCAGCTGGTCGTTATCGAGGGCGCGGGCGACGTCCTTTGGGCGGCGGAAGAAGTCGGTGGGGCGCACGGCCTCATGCGCTTCCTGGGCGTTCTTTGCCTTGGAGGAGTACTGGCGCGGGGCGGCGGGCACATAGCGGGCGCCGTGGTTCGCCT
>CANCOY010000164.1 GCA_947379865.1 Acetobacteraceae bacterium | reverse complement strand
CCAGCCGCCATTTGGCACGGTCAATGGTCTTGCCATGCACCCGTGCCTCGTCCTCGGCGATGTTCCAGTGATGCGCCAGGGCGTCAAAACCTGAGGCCGTTGTCGCCCCAAAGGAGAGCATGCCGATGCCATGGCGCCCGGTAAGCCGCGCCCCTGCCGGGGAGGCCACGGCGGCCGCCGCAATGTCGAAGATGGGGCTTGAATAGGGTCGCAACTGGGTGCGGGCGTTGTTCAGGGTCCAGCGGTCATTCTTGAACGTGACCGGTTCCTCGGTCGTCAGCAGCTTCATGAGGACGGCAAGGCCATCTTCCAGCAGCGGCCGCGTCTGGGTGGGGTCAAGGCCGATCATCGCCGCATCTGTTGGCAGCGCACCGGGGCCAACGCCCAGCATCACGCGACCCCGCGTCAGGTGATCCAGCAGGATCAGGCGGTCGGCGATCCAGAGGGGATTGTGATAGGGAACACTCAGCACGCCGGTGCCAAGGCGGATGCGCTGGGTCCGCTCCGCTGCCGTTGCCATGAAAATCTCGGGGCTGCCGATGATTTCCGATCCTGCCGAGTGATGCTCGCCGATCCAGGCCTCGTCATAGCCATTGCGGTCCAGCATCTGGATGAGCTCCAGATCATTTTGCAGGGCCAGGGTGGGGTTCACCCCGGGCTTGTGATAGGGCGCGAGGAAAATGCCGAAGCGCAGACGTTGGCTCATCCGGTGTACTCCCTATGATGCCGCATTGTGGACTGCGGCTTGTCTGATCCGGCCTGAACGGCAGCGGTCCCGCTATCTTCATGCAGGAAGGCCGCTCAACACAAGGAGGGATCCACAATCACCACAGACTTTCCAACATGACGCCGGGCGATGATGTCGTCATAGCCTTGCAGCACCTCAGCAAAGCCATAGGTATTGCCCACATGGGGAACGACATGGCCGGCAGAAATCAGGTCCAGCAATCTCAGATAGTCGGCAAGGCCCCGCCCATTTGTCGTTTCAATAGCCAGCCGCGCCTCAACCCCAATGACCGAGACCATCTTCACCAGCAGAATGTTCGTGCGCGCCTGTGCCCAGACGCCTGAGGTGAAGCCCACCACCAGAATACGGCCGCCCGGCGCGATGCAACGGGTGGACAGGTCGAACACCTCACCACCCACGGGGTCGAGAAAGACATCGGCGCCGCGCCCGCCGGTCAGGGCATGCACGCGGTCGCGCAGGTTTTCCGTGCGCAGGTTGATGACATGGTCTGCGCCAAGGGCCCGCACCCGGGCCAGGCGGGCGTCGTCGCTGCCGGTGGCAATGACCTGTGCCCCCAGCAGCTTGCCGATGGCGACAGCCGCAATACCAATGCCGCCGGTGGCGCCATGAACCACCAGGGTCTCAGCCGCGCGCAGGTTCCCCCGCTGCTCAAGGCCATTGAAGGCCGTCCAATAATTGAATGGAAAGGCGGCTGCCTGGACCAGAGAAATGGCGGTTGGCTTTGCAAATACACAAGCCTCGGGCATCACGGCATATTGGCCAAGCCCACCGCCTTCCAGGGCAAAGGAAAAGACGGAGACGGGATCGCCGGGCTGGAAGCGGGTGGCGCCCTCGCCGCAGGCACTCACCACCCCCGACATTTCGCTGACGGGGATATAGGGCAAGGGCGGGGTTTTCTGATAGGCGCCCTTGAGCACAAGGGTCTCGCCGAAATTGAGGCCCGCCGCCGCCACCTTGATCTGAACCTGGCCGGGGCCAGGAACGGGGATGGGAACGTCTTCCAGAGCCAATTCGAACGGCTCCCTGAAGGCCCGGCAGACCCAGGCCTTCATGTGGCTGGCAGATCCCGGCATGCGCGTGCCCCTTGTCACCATGGTTCAGGCGACAAGAGCATGAACTTTACCGGGCCACCAGACAAAGGGGACTATTCCGGTGGCTGCCCTGCGGGGCGATTTCCGAGCCTAAGCCATGGAAGGGCCAGAGCAGCCCCGGGCACATGCCAAGCCGAAATCGCCGCCGCCGTTATCGTCCAGGCCCCATGACGCCAGGGACCGGGCCAAAGCAGATAGCGTGATAAGCCCTGTCTCAGCCTACCCGGACGACGCGCCGGACGGGGTTGAGATTGGCGTTGCGTTCGTCTATGCGATCCGCCATGTCACGCCAGAAGGAAGCAACGACGGACTTCCCATCCTTGTCGAGCCGCGCGGCATGCTCACGCAGGCGCATACCGTCCGACTGTGTTTCATAGCCTGTTGCCGACATGTTTTTCCCCTTCTCTTGAATCTGATGCGTGGCTTGTGCATCACGACATCAGGGTAATGCTGCCGTCGCAAAAGAGTTCCCGTTTAGGTCAAGGCTTTGGAATAAAGGACCCGGGGTTACCGGAATTCCACCCGTGCCACGACCCAGCGATGAACAAATGCCCGTGCCAGCCTTTCGTCCCCAAGATCAAGCTGCAGCGCCCGGGTGCCTGCGGGCCCGTCGCCCTGCTGCAGGGCATAGGATCCCGCCCCCGCCTCCCGGTCCAGCCAGGCCTGCATGGCGGGCAACTGTGCCCCAAGGCCACCCGGCGGCACCCCGATCAGCATGCGCACCCCCGCTTCAGTCCGCGTCATCCTCTGCCCTCATTCAGATGTTCATGTTATGTTCTCTATAAATTAGACTGGCGTCAAGACCCTGAAATGCGTCAGCCTGATCCCTGGATCGGGTAGAAAACCTCACCCCCCGTGGAGTGTGCCCTCATGACATCTGCCGTCACCGCCGCCCGCAGCCTTCAGCCCCGCATCCGTGCTGCCGCCAATGAGGCTGAACAGCAGCGCCGCATGTCGTCGGGCCTTGCCCATGACCTGGCCGAGGCTGGCCTCTTTCGCATGCTGGTGCCGCGCAGCATCGGCGGACTGGAACTGGACGTGCGCGCGATCCTGGAGGCCATCGAAGCCGTTGCCGAGGCGGATGCATCGGCGGGCTGGTGTGTGATGATCGGCTCCACCACCGGCCTGCTGGCTGCCTATCTGCCCACCGACCTGTCCCGGGACATCTATGGCGATCCCATGATGATCACCGGTGGCGTGGTGGCACCCATGGGCAAGGCCATCCTGGCAAATGACACCTATTCCGTCACAGGGCGCTGGCGCTGGACATCGGGGGGGCAGAACTGCGGCTGGCTTGGCGGCGGTGCCGTGATCATCGAAGACGGGCAGATGCGCATGCTGCCCAATGGCATGCCCGACCACCGCATGATGATCTTCCCTGCGGCAGAGGCGGAACTGATCGACACCTGGCACACCGCCGGCCTGTGCGGCACCGGCAGCCTCGACATGCAGGTAAAGGGCCTGCGGGTTCCCCGGGCACGCTCGGTCTCGCTGCTGGTGGACAAGCCGGTGGAGGAAGGCGCGCTTTATGCCTTCCCGGCCTTCGGGCTATTGGCCCTTGGCATCGCTGCGGTGACCAGTGGCAATGCGCGGGGGGCGGCGGCGGAGTTCATGGCCCTTGCTGCCAACAAGAAGACGGCTGCCGGGGGCAAGACCCTGGCCCAGCGCGCCCCGGTGCAGGTAACTTTTGCCCAGGCAGAGGCGGCCCTGCGCGGCGCCCGTGCCCTTTTGTTCGAGGAAGTCGAGGCCGCCTGGGCCGGCGCGCAACAGGGCGGCGCTGTTTCCATGGCGCAGCGCGCCGCATTGCGCCTGGCGGCAACCCATATGGCGCGCACCGCAGCCACTTATGTCCGCACGCTTCATGATGAGGCGGGTGGTGCTGCCGTATTCCTGGAAAACACCCTTCAGCGCCGCCTGCGCGATGCCCAGACCATGACGGCACATATCATGGTTGCCCCGGCGACGTGGGAACTGACCGGCCGGGTTCTGTTGGGCCAGCCAACCGACGCCAGCACGCTTTAAGCAAGAACCGCTGCTGCCCTCAGGGCGGCGGCGGATCCATCCCGGCTTCGGCTTCCATGGCGGCGGCACGGGCGGCAATGCCGCGCTCGACAAACACCACCGAGAAGATCGACAGCTCGTAGAGAATGAGCAGCGGGATCGCCAGGCTGAACTGGCTGATCAGGTCGGGCGGGGTCAGCACGGCGGCGACCACGAATACGCCCACGATGGCATAGCGCCGCGACTTGCGCAGGGAATCCGCCGTCACGATGCCAACGCGCGCCAGCAGGGTAAGCAGCACCGGCAGCTGGAAGCTGATGCCAAAGGCCATGATCAGCGACATCACAAGCGACAGATATTCGTTCACCTTGGGCATCAACTCGATGCCCATGCCGCCCGGCCCGGCGCCCTTCTCATAGGACAGGAAGAAGTGCCAGGCCATGGGAAAGATGAGGTAATAAAGCAGTCCTGCGCCGCAGAGGAAAAGTACCGGCGTGGCCGCCAGATAGGGCAGGAAAGCCCGCCGCTCGTGCTTGTAGAGGCCCGGCGCCACAAACATGTAGACCTGGCTGGCAATGATCGGGAAAGAAAGAAAGGCGGCGCCAAAGAAGGCCACCTTGGCATAGGTAAAGAAGGCCTCCGTCAGATCGGTATAGATCATCTTCCGGTCCGGCCCCATGAGGTTGGCCAGGGGCTGGGTGAGGAAGGCATAGATGTGGTCGGCAACGATAAAGCAGCCAACAAAGGCAATCGCCAGCGCAATCAGCGAATAGATCAGGCGCTTCCGCAGTTCCGTCAGATGTTCCATGAGGGGAGCGCGGCTGGCCTCGACATCGTCATCAGGCGCAGCCTTGGGAGCGTCTGTCATGATGGTGTCGATCCTGCATTCGGCGGCGGCGGCAAGGGTGCGTCAGCATCCTGGGGGGTCTTGACTGGCTCCGGGGTTTCGATGGGACGCGGCGGCATCATGGCATGTTCAGCCTCTGCCTCGATCGCAGCAGGACCTTCGGTTGGCGTTGCTGTTGGCGCGCCTGCGGGTATGGGCCCCGGATCGGTGCTGAAGGTCTCGAAATCCTGCTGGGCCTTGCGCAGGTCGCGGCGGACATCCTGCATGTCGGCCTCGCGCACCATGGCATCAACCGTGCCCTGAAACTGCGCCGCAATGCCGCGTGCCCGGCGTACCCAGCTCCCCGCAACCCTGAGGGCGCGCGGCAGGTCCTTGGGGCCGATAACCACCAGGGCCACCACCATGATGACCAGCAGTTCAGACCAAGCAATGTCAAACATGTGAGCCTTCAAGCCAAAATACGGCGTCGGCGCCGCGCTGGCCCCATGGCCTATTGTGCCGATGGGGCTCTTCTGGCGCAACGCACCCAATGATCACGAAAGCCCCCCATCCGCCGTGGCCAATGCCGTGTCAGCCGGAAAGGTGAAGGCGTGGGTGGGGTCCACGCCCAGGTGCAGAATGCCATTCGGCGGGATCGCAACAGCGCCAGCCAGCCGCGCCTGCACCTGTGCCCCATCCTGTTCGAGGATCCCCTCAACCAGCGTATCAGGCCCCAATACCCGCGCCCGGCTGATGCGCACGGCCACGCCCGCAGGGTCCGTCCGGAAGGCATGAAGGCGGATCAGGATCTCTACCGCAGCCCCCTCGCCTGCACCATCGGGGGCTGGAAAGTCGCCAAAGAGGGTTGCCACCCTGCCATTTTTTACAAGCCCCCGGGACCTGTTCATCTCGCTGAAAAAGAGGGCCACACCGGCATCTGCCGGCCGGGCATAGAGTTCTTCCGGGGGACCGGACTGGATGATGCGCCCGGCCCGCATGACGGCGATCCGGTCGGCCATACGCATGGCCTCGTCAGGATCGTGGGTCACCAAAAGGGTTGCGGCACCGCTTTCCTTCAGCAGGGCCAGGGTCTCGTCGCGCACGCGGTCCCGCAGGCGGATGTCGAGGCCCGAGAAGGGTTCGTCCATCAGCATCAGGGCCGGCCCCGGGGCCAAAGCGCGGGCCAGCGCC
>CANCOY010000163.1 GCA_947379865.1 Acetobacteraceae bacterium | reverse complement strand
GTCAGGGGCGCGAGGCTCTTGATGAGTTCCACCGGAAACCGGTCAATCTGCAGGTCGTCATGGCTTGCCGCCGTCAAGGCGCTCTCCAGCAGGGGGGAGCCGAAGGCGGCGGATTTCTTGCCGCCGCTGGGCTTTTCGCAAAGCCGGGCCATGGCGTTGCCCATCCTCAGATCGGTGATGATCACCTCATGGCTCTTGCTGCCGTTGAGGATCCTGTCGGCGATCTCAAGACTGTCGAGCAGCGCCCGCAGTTTCTGGAGAAAGACATCTGCGCGCACCATCCCATCGTCCACAGCCAGACCATGGAGTGTCAGGGTGATGCTGTCGTCGCGTTCCATTTCATTTGGCCACTTGGTCTGACCGATCGTCGGCCTGATTATCAGGACGAACGCTGCATCGCGCAACGTCTCATTCAATCAGGCCGCAAAGGAAACGGGGATGCTGCTAGTGCAGGGGCAGGTCGCCGCTGGTGTTGGACTGGGCCACGGCCATCTGGATCAGGGCGGTCATCACGCGGGCGCGGTCGTCGAGGCCGGGGGCTTCCAGCAGGGCCTGTTTCTCGCTGGGGCCAAAGGGGCAGATCATGGCCAGCGCATTGATCAGGGTCTCGCTGGGGGCGTCCGAAATGGCCTGCCAGTCGGCGGCCATGCCATTGAGTTCCAGATAGGTGCGCAGGGCCGGCAGCAGGCGCTCGCGCTCCACATCGGTGCCTTCGGGCACCTCGGGTGTCTCAAGATCGTGGGCAAAGGGCGCGTAGTCCGCTGCCACCTGGCGATAGGGGGTAACGCACGACAGTTCCTCGGCCACGCGAAAGCGCGACACGCCGGTGAGCGTGATCAGGAAGCGCCCATCATCGGTTTCGGTAAAGGCCGTGATGCGCCCGGCGCAGCCCGTGCCATAGAGCAGGGGCACCTTGGCCCGGCTGTCGCCATCCTGGGGCTGGATCATGCCGATGACGCGCTCGGCCGCCAGCGCTGCGCGCACCATGGCCAGATAGCGCGGCTCGAAAATGTTGAGCGGCAGGCGGCCGCGCGGCAGCAGCAACGCCCCCGACAGGGGAAAGACCGGGATGATCGCGGGTAGGTCGCGGCTGCTCAAGGGGGGTCTCTCCTAGCTGAACAGGATGGTGGACAGGCGGCGACGGGCATCGACGCTGAGGGGATCGGAATAACCAAAGGCCTCGAACATCTTGACCAGCTGCTGGCGGGCCGCCTCATCGTTCCACTTCCGGTCCTTGCGGATGATGGTGAGCAGTTCGTCCACCGCACCCTCGCGATCGCCGCCGCCAAGCCGGGCGAGCGCCAGATCATAACGGGCCTGATGGTCGGCCGGATTGGCCTCGACCTGGGCCATCAGGGCGCCCAGTCCCTCGGCAGCCTTGGCCCCTTCCACGGCAAGGGCCAAAGCGGTGCGCACCGAGGTGATGTCGGCATGGGTGGCGATCTCGGCCGGGACCTGTGCCAGCACCTGCTCCACCGTGGCCGCCATGTCGGGGCCACCCATGGCCATCACCACCCGGGCAAGGCCCGCATGGGCGGCGGTGAGCGCCGGATCAAAGGCGATGAGTTCCTGATAGATGCCGCCCGCCTGCTGCAGGTCGCCCTCGGCCAGCGCCGCCGTGGCGGTGGCCAGCAATTCGTCGATCTGGGCCTTGGTATCGGCACCCGGGCCGCCCATGGTGGACAGGCGCTGGATGAAGGTCTTGATCTGGGATTCCGGCACCGCGCCCACGAAGCCGTCCACCGGCTGGCCATTGAAGAAGGCGAAGACGGCGGGGATCGACTGCACCCGCATCTGGCGGGCGATTTCCTGGTTCTGGTCGATGTCGACCTTGACCAGCTTCACCGCCCCCTTGGCGGCCAGCACATGGCGCTCCAGCTGGGGGCCAAGGGTCTTGCAGGGGCCACACCAGGGCGCCCAGAAGTCGACGATGACCGGGACCTCGCGGCTGGCCTCGATGACGTCGGCCATGAAGGTCTGGACCGTGGCGTCCTTGATCAGTTCGGCCGGGGACGGGCCGGCGCCGCTCTGGGGAAGGCCCTGTCCGATCAGCGTTTCCATGGTGTGTTCCTCAAGCGTGTCAGATCAAGAGATGGGGCGCCGGGCGTCCAGATCCAGAGCCAGGCCGCAAGGCAGGCGTTCAGCCCTCAAGCCGCAGGGTGCGGGGGACATGGCCGCAGGCGGCAATGAAACGCAAGAGGTCTGGGCCTGCGATGCGCGTCGTCGCCTCATTGGTGAGGGGGTGGAAGTGCAGCGGATCCTGCGCCATCAGCCCGGCATCCAGCACCACAGTCACCCGCTGGGTGGTGTCATTGATCAGGGCAAAGGGCGTTACCGAGCCCGGCACCACGCCGAGGACCTCAAGTAAAAGCTCTGGCTTGCCAAACGACAGCCGGGCCGAGCCAAGGCGGCCGTCGAGGCGGTTGAGGTCAAGCTTCAGGTCTTCCCGGGCCACCACCAGCCAGAGGGCGCCCTTCTTGTCCTTCAGGAAAAGATTCTTGGCGTGGCCCCCCGGCAGGTCGCCGCGATGACGCTGGCTTTCCTCCACCGTGAACAGGGGCGGGTGGCGCAGGGTGGTGGTCGCAATGCCCAGATCGGCAAGACGGGCCATCAGATCGGCTTCACTGGCAGGCACGCTGTCTCCCCTCCCCCTCGGGTCTCCCCACGGCACGGTTCCGGCCGGGCCTGGCCGGGCGCGCCGCCTGCCAGAATAGGGCGCACGCCGCCCTGATGCGACCCTCGCCGCCGGTGTTTGGTGGGGTTGTGCGCCGGATTTGGGGCGTGGTCAGTTGCTGGGCGCCACAAGGCTGAGCCAGTGCTCCAGCAGGGGCTGCAACACCAGATCATCCGCATGGTTGAGATAGGCCTGGTCGAGGGCGCGGCGGCTGGCTTCTCGCCAGGTCGCGTCGTCCCAGGCTGTGGTGGCCCGGATCGCCGCCTCGGCGCCGTCTTCATCGTCGTACAGAAGTCCTGCCGGCCCGACATAGTCGGGCAGGGGCGCCAGATTGCGCACCACCGGCACCGCACCAGAGGCCATCGCCTCGGCAATGCCGATCTGCATGCCCACAGGATGGGCGCCGGGCGCCCCGGGCGGCAGGACGGTCGACAGATAGATGCCCGCCCGCCCCAGCAGGGCCGCAACTTCGGCGCGTGGCATGTCCACCCGCAGGTCCACGGCAGAGCCACCGGCCACCACCATGGCCCGCAGGTCATCGACATAGGCCTCCTTCTGGAAGGCGGTGGCGGCGGCAAGCACGAAGTGGAAATCAGGCATGCGCCGGGCGAGGGCAAAGAACAGGGCAAGGTCCTTGTTCGGCAGGGCGGCGGCGGTGCGCACCACCAGCCGACGGTCCCGTGTTGCCGCCGGGCGGAACAGGCTTGTGTCAAAGGCCACCGGCAGGGGCCGCAGGCGGGGATTGCTGAGGCGTGAAGTGGCGAGATGATGGGGAAAAACATAGACGCCGCTGATGCCGCGCTTGGCCAGCAGATGGCGCAGCCGGTCGCGCGAGCCATCAAAGCTGTGGCCGCGCACGGTTACCGGCAGGCCACTGGCGGCCGCCAACTTGCCATATTGCGCCCCGACATGGAGCCAGTGGATATGGACGATATGCGGCTTGAACTGCGCAATAGCCGCCTCCAGCGTGCCGCGATGCACGGGGGCAGTGGCGGGATGATCCGAGATGGGGTCGTTCTCGGACCAGACCTCGACCTCCACACCCCGGCGCTGCATGGAGCGGATTTCCGCCTCGGCATAGGTTTCGCTGAGCTGGGGGTAATGCCACAGGGCATAAAGGACACGCAGGGGCCGGGGCAGCGGCGGCAGCCATTTGGCCAGAACGCGAAAGCGGTTTCTGCCCAGCTCCTCGCGGTTGGTGATCCGGTCGGCATGCAGCGACCTGTAGAAGGCACCACCCAGAACCAGACGCCGGGGAACATGCTGTTCCGTGCACCGCAGGATGAAGTCCCAGTCACCAAGGCGTGGCAGGGTTTCATCAAAGCCACCCACCTCTGCCACCAGGCTGCGATGATGGGCAAAGACGTTGAGGTCGATGAAATTCTGCTGCAGGAGCGCGGCCCGGTCCCAGGGCTGCCACAAGGTGCGCGAGGCTGGATCTGCGCCCTTGTCGAGCAGCAATGCCCCATAGGCACAGCGCACGCCTGGATCCGTGGCAAAGGCATGCGCCAGACCGGCGAGATAGCCCGGCAGCATGAGATTGTCGGAATCGAGATAGGTGATGATGGTACCCCGGGCGATGCTCAGACCCAGGTTGCGTGCCCGTGAAGGACCAGAGGGTGAGGGACCAGAGGCTGCCAGGCGCTGGAGGCGGATGCGCGGATCACCCAGGAAGCCCTCGACCACCGCCGTGGTGCCGTCTGTCGACCCGTCGTCGACCACCAGCAATTCCCAGTCCGCAAGACCCTGGGCCTGAACGCTGCGGATTGCCGCCGCGACGAGGTCCTTCCGATCCCGGACAGGCATGATGATCGAGATGGTAGGCACAACGCGTGCATCCGGCGGTGGGGCTGGTGACTCCACTTCCAGGGCATCGATCAACGCCACCTCAAGCAAAACAAGGCGCTCAGCAAGCGCCTGATGCTCCGGGCGGACCAGACGATTTCGGAGGCGCCGCAGAAATTGGCAGGAAAAAATCATTTCCAATTGTTAACTAAAGGGTCTTGCACTGTCCACGTCGCCGCAGGCGCTGGATGCAGTCAGGTCTGAGAAGGAACCTCCGCCGCAGGTGTTTGGCAGGCCTGCAAGGGGGCGCTTGCAATCCCGTCGTCGATGGGTCATAAACCCGACGTCGGCGCGGGCATGTCCCGCCTACCCAGGAAGCGGGCGTAGCTCAGTGGTAGAGCACAACCTTGCCAAGGTTGGGGTCGTGAGTTCGAATCTCATCGCCCGCTCCAATTTTCAGCCAGATAAATCGGTGACAGGATCGGTGCCCAACGGGCACCCGGGTTCTGGCCGATTTTTTCTGTGTCTGCCCCGGTCATCTTCACAGATCTGAAGGTTGGTGCTAAACGGGGATTCCCGTCTTGGCATTGCCGCACCGGAGCGCCGCAAACATAAAATTCTGCAGCCAGATCGAACCCGATACGCTGCAAAGATCCCGTCATGAGGGTCTTTTGGAACTGTATCTGGATCCAGTCCTTTACCTGCCATCCTGAGAGGGGCGCTATGGTGCGTAGAATGACGGCAGGAGGCCGGTAGCGTTGACGGTAACAGACGAGACTGTGGTTGACCGGGTTCTGCTGTATTTTGGCAGGCGTGCCCTGTTGCGGCCCATGGCTGGCGGCCAAGCGGCACTCGCCGCCCAGGGCCAGGCGGCCCTGCGCC
The DNA here is from genome assembly GCA_947379865.1 of Acetobacteraceae bacterium. Lineage (GTDB taxonomy): Bacteria > Pseudomonadota > Alphaproteobacteria > Zavarziniales > Zavarziniaceae > CANCOY01. The sequence continues at coordinate 591 of CANCOY010000163.1, read as the reverse complement.
TGCCCGAGGGCTATCCCGACCAGTTCGATATTGGCCTGCCAGGTGGCTCCCCCCTGCCGGCCGGGCATTATTTTCTTGAGGTCACGGCGCCCGGTGGCGCCAGCGCAATGGAGCGCGCCGTCTGCCATATCCGGGGCCAGGTGGGCAGCCGCAAAATTCCCGTGCCCCTGACCACGGCGGCCATCGGCCCCAGGCAGATGATCTGGGCGCTGGCGCTGCGAACCGCCACCCGGTACCTGACCATCGATCTGGGGCGGGAGGAAAAGATCATTCCGCTGCACGGCGTGCGCCTGCGCAAGCTGACACGCATCGAATATTACGCCCGCCGCATCAGCACGGTCGCCGGCAGCAACATTCGCCGCGCTGGCGGCGTTCTGCCCCTGGCCGCCGCGGTGCTGCGGGTTCTGCGGCGGGGCGGGCTGGGCGGGCTTGCGGCAGTCGTGCGCGGTGACAATTACGGCACTGACAGCGGCGACACCTATCAGCGCTGGATCGAGCAGAACGAACCGCAGGCGGGCGACGACCTGGCTGCCCTGGGCACTGCCGTGGCGCAGGCGGCACACCGGCCGCTGATCAGCGTGATCATGCCGG
>CANCOY010000162.1 GCA_947379865.1 Acetobacteraceae bacterium | reverse complement strand
CGCCCGGTGCGGCGGCGGGTGTGCGCGTCTTGGCGCTGGCATCGGCCGCCCCTGCCAGCAAAGCCACGATAAGCCCGGGCCAGATCCAGTAACGCTTCATTGCCATTCCGCCTTATTGTCAGTGTACCGACAAAAAGCAGAGGCTAGAGAGCGGGCGGCAGGGGTGCAATGCTTGGGGCGCAGAGCCCGGCCGGCAGGGGAGGCGTGCCATGACGGAACCATCCGCAACCGACATCCGCACCGCCGGTCTGGCGCTGATGGTGGCCCATGGTGGCTGGAAGCAGATTGGCCCGGTGCGCGGCCAGGTGGCCAAGGTGGGCGCCTTTGTGCTGTGGCACTGGACGCCCTTTGGCATTGGCGCCCGCAGCCTGGACGAGGCGCGCCAGATCAAACGCGACATGCGCCGCTGGGGCGTGACCCCGCCTGTTGAGCGGGCCTATGGCCTGGAAATCTGGTGGCGCCTGCTGGGCAAGGTCGCCTGCCTCGAATGGGACAACACCGATCCCCCCGACCCCATCGTCCTGCGCCCCGGCCCCTGGCAGCACGACCTGCTGCGCCTGGTGGAGACCGGCGGGATAGAGAAGCGGGACCCGGGGTTTTAAGGGGAGCCCGACCTAGGGACGGTTGCCAACCGGCCGACCGCTGCCCTTGCCATGAGCGCTGTAAAACGAAAAAGGCGCCCCGCCAGCGATAAGCTGTGCGGGCGCCTGCACATCAAGCGGTGGGAATGGCTGGCCATCGCCGCCAAAACTGGCGCCAATGCTGGAGATCTGGAGGCCACGGAGGGAATCGAACCCCCGTACAAGGATTTGCAGTCCTCTGCGTAACCACTCCGCCACGTGGCCTCTGGGCAGGGGTATAGCAAAGCCGCCCGGCCGGGGCAACGCGCGGGAGTGGATGGCGGGGCAGGGGTGGTTGGTTGCGGTCACGCCGGGCTGACGGGGGCGGGCGGCGCGGGTTGAGTGCGGGAACGCCACATCTTGAAATTTTCGTAACCATAAGCGGTCTTGGCGCGAGGGTGGGCTGTGGCCGGGGCTGTACGCGGGGCTGGCCTCCGGGCGCCAATGTCAGGGGGTGGGTTTTTTTGCCGCCTGAGACGCCACAGGGCGCGGCGCATGGTCGCGATCATGGGTCGGGCGGGCGGGGAAACGGTTTGCCTGTCCAATGCTGCTGTCACCCCTGCGGGCGACTGCGTGATAATGTCCGAAGGCCGATAACCCCTTGGACGCTGTTATCGGCGTGGGTTACAGTCGGAGAAAGCCAGAACAACCGCCAGATAAACCGGAGGAGGACAGATCGATGAACACAAAATCCGCGATCGCCAGGACGGCAACGGCTGCGGCCGGGCATTTCGATGTTCTCATCGTTGGTGCGGGCATCTCAGGCATAGGTGCTGCCTTCCATCTCACCAAGCAGTGCCCGGGCACCAGCTTTACCGTGCTGGAAACGCTGGAGAGTTTTGGTGGAACCTGGCTGGTGCACAAATATCCCGGTGTGCGGTCTGACAGCGATCTTTATACCTTCGGCTATCGCTTCAAGCCCTGGGTTGGCCCGCCCATCGCGGCGGCCGAGGAGATCCGCAAGTACATGGGTGAGGTGATCGAGGAAAACGACCTCGCCCGTCACATCCGCTATCAGCACAAGATCCTCTCAGCCAGCTGGTCGTCCGAGGCTGCGGCCTGGACCATTGATGCCGTGCGCACCGACACGGGCGAGGCCCTGCGCTTTACCGCAAACTTCCTGTGGATGTGCCAGGGTTACTATCGCCATGCCAAGGGATACACGCCGGAATGGCCCGGGATGGCCGATTTCAAGGGGCAGATCATCCACCCGCAGGAATGGCCCGAGAACCTCGACTACAAGGGCAAGAAGGTGGTGGTCATCGGCTCTGGCGCCACGGCGGCCACGGTGGTGCCGGCCATGGCGGCAGACTGCGAACACATTACGGTGCTGCAGCGCTCCCCCACCTATTTCATTCCGGGCCTGAACGAAAACGATCTGGCCAACCAGCTGCGCGACCTTGAGGTCAACGAGGAATGGATCCACGAGATCGTGCGCCGCAAGGTGCTGAAGGACCAGGCCCTGCTGACCAAGCGCTCCTTCGAGGAGCCGGAGGCGGTGAAGAAGGAGCTGCTGGATGGCGTGCGCGCCTATCTGGGGCCCGACTATGACGTGGAAAAGCACTTTACCCCGTCCTACCTGCCGTGGCGCCAGCGCATCGCCTTTGTGCCTGATGGCGACATCTTCCAGGGCATCAAGTCTGGCAAGGCGTCCATGGTCACGGACGAGATCGAGCGCTTTACGGAAAAGGGCGTGCTGCTGAAGTCGGGGCAGGAGCTTGAGGCTGATATCATCCTGACGGCCACGGGCTTCAATCTGAGCGTGCTGGGCGATATTGCCTTTGCGGTGGATGGCAAGCCGCTGGATTTTGCCCAGACGGTGACCTATCGCGGCATGATGTTCACCGGCGTGCCCAACATGATCTGGGTATTTGGCTATTTCCGCGCCAGCTGGACGCTGCGGGTGGATCTGCTGGGCGATTTCGTCTGCCGCCTGCTGACGCACATGAAGGCCATTGGTGCCCGCGCCGTGGTGCCAAGGCTCAGGGCCGAGGACCGGGACATGGCGCTGAAACCGTGGATCGATACCGAGAACTTCAACCCCGGTTATATTCTGCGCGGCATGCACCTGCTGCCCAAGCGTGGCGACAAGCCGGAATGGGCCCACACCCAGGACTATTGGGTCGAGAAAGACCAGATGCCCGCCATCGACCTTGATGGCGAGGAATTCGCTTATGATTGTGGTGCCGACCGTGCCGAGGCCCCGGCCACGTTGAAGCGCAGCGCCTGACGCTCAAGGGAATCGCGCCCCGCCGGCCTCGTGCTGGCGGGGCGTTACTTTTGATTTCTCAATCAAATCAATGGCTCTGGCTTGGTCATTGTAAAGTTGGGCTTGCAAATCTATAAGTTTCTACCCGGCGGGTGCGCCCGCCCCGCATATCAGACGGACCAGAGCGATGACTGACCAGGCCGCCGCCCGCCATAACATGGTGGAGAGCCAGCTCAAGCCGAACCGGGTAACCGACCTCCGCGTTCAGGCTGCCATGGCAACCGTCCCGCGCGAGCGCTTTGTGCCTGAGTATCTCAGCCAGGTCGCTTATGTGGATGAAGATCTCGAACTCGTCCCCGGCCGCTATCTGATGGAGCCGCGCGTCTTTGGCCGCCTGCTGCAGGAAGCGGGCGTGCGCGAGGGGGAGCGTGTGCTTGAGGTTGGCTGCGGCACCGGCTTTGGGTTGGCCGTGCTGGCCGAAATGGGTGCCGTTGTCGTGGGGCTGGAGTCTGATCCGGTTCTGGCGACCGCCGCCCGGTCAACTCTGAAGGCCCTTGGCGTGGCGGCAGAAATTGTCCAGGGCGACCTGACAAAGGGCGCCCCTGGGGCCGCCGGCTTCGACGTGGTGCTGATTTCGGGCATGATCCCCGACCTGCCCGAGGCGCTGGCGGCGCAGGTGCGCATGGGTGGCCGGATCCTTGCCATCATCGGCCAGGGGCCGGTGGGTGAGGCAACGCTCTTCACCCGGACGCCAGGTTCTGTCAGTGGCCGTCCCCTTTTTGATGCGGGCGTTCCCGCCCTGCCTGGCTTCGCACGGGAGCCGGGCTTCGTTTTCTGAGGATCCTGTGACCACTCCCACACCCCGCCAGCCCGGCCGTCTTGATGTCGAGGAACTCGCCGACTGGCGCCGCCAGGGTGTTGCCATGCAGATCATTGATGTGCGCGAGCCCTGGGAGGTTGAGATCTGCGCCCTGGCCGATGCGGTGAATGTGCCGCTTGGCAGCCTGCCGGGCCGCCTTGATGCCATCTCCGCCGATCTGCCTTTGGTGCTGGTCTGCCATCACGGGGCGCGCAGCCAGAGTGCTGTCAACTTCCTGCTGTCGCGGGGCTATGGGGCGGCGCTTAATCTCACCGGTGGAATCGATGCCTGGGCCCGGCGGGTTGAGCCGGGCATGGCCGTCTATTAGGGATCAGGGGGGCGGATTTGCCCTGCACCTTTCGCTCACGTATTATCGGTGCTGCCTTTGGGGCGGCATTCTGGATCGAGGTTGGTTGATGACACGCGCAAAGACGTTCCGTGGCCTGGCCCTTGGGTTTGTGGCGGTGATGATGTCGACAACGGCCTGGCCCGTTGCCGCCGAGACCCTGAACGAAGCTCTGGCAACGGCCTATTCGTCCAACCCCAGCCTTGATGCCCAGCGCGCCAGCCTGCGCGCCACCGATGAACTGGTGCCCCAGGCACTTTCCGGTTGGCGCCCCACGGTGACGGTTACGGGCGAAGTGGGGCGCGAGCGCCGCTCGTCCAGTCTTCTGTCAAAGCGGCAGGATCTGGAAAACAAGTCGGTCTCGCTGCAGATCACCCAGCCGCTGTTCAATGGCTTGAAGACCATGAACGGCACGTCCCAGGCGGAAAACACCGTGTTGGCCGGTCGGGCCACCCTGGCCTCGGCGGAACAGAGTGTTCTGCTGGGTGCGGTGGCGGCCTATGTGGATGTCATCCGCGACCAGGCCGTGCTGGAGTTGAACCGCAACAATGAGGAAGTGCTGCGCCGCCAGCTGGAAGCCTCGAACGACCGTTTCCGGGTGGGTGAAATCACCCGCACCGATGTGGCCCAGTCGGAAGCCGCCGTCTCTGGCGCCATTTCCAGCCGCACCCAGGCCGAGGCAACGCTGACATCCAGCCGTGCCGCCTATCAGCGCGTTGTTGGCCGTCTGCCTGATAAGCTTGAGACGCCGCCGGCCCTGCCGGCCTTGCCGGCGTCGGAAGACGAGGCGCGGACCATAGCTCTGTCGGAAAATCCTGATCTGGCCGCCAGCCGTCTGGCTGAACTGGCCGCAGCCGATGTGGTCAAGGTGGCAAAGGGCAGCCTGTTGCCCAGTGCCGCCCTCGTCGGCACTCTGTCGCGGGCCTATGACACGACTTACGAACGGGATAATGCCACGTCGGCAGGTATTGCGGCGCAGGTGCAGGTACCGCTCTATCAGTCTGGCGCCGAATATTCCCAGATCCGTCAGGCGCAGGAGACCCACAGCCAGCGCCGGGTGCTGATCGCCTCTGCCGAACGCCAGGTGATTGAAGGCGTGACCAACGCCTGGGAGCAGCTGCGGGCTGCGCGCGCGGTCATCGTCTCCAGCAAGGAGCAGGTGCGGGCGAATGAAATAGCGCTGGATGGTGTGCGCCAGGAAGCAGCCGTGGGCAGCCGCACGACACTCGATGTGCTGGACGCGGAACAGACCCTGCTGAACGCACGCGTGCTGTTGGTGCGCGCCCAGCGCGAGGAATATGTGGCCGGCTTCCAGCTGTTGTCGGCGGTTGGCCGCCTGAATGCGGCAAATCTCAAGCTCGATGTGCAGGTCTATGACCCGGCCGTGAATTATGAGGATGTGCGCGGGCAGTGGATTGGCTACAAAAATGATGAGACAGGTGGAGAGTCGATTCTCCCTTAAGAGGTTGGCAAGGGTCTGGATGCTAGCCTAGGCTGGTTGCGGCAGGGGTTTCCAGCCGCAAAAACACGCGGATAACGCCGATGAGCGAGCCCAGAACCCAGCAAGAACCGACGATGGAGGAGATCCTGGCCTCCATTCGCCGAATCATATCCGAAGATGGTGACGACGGTGAGAAGGCGTCAGAGGTCGCTTTTGCCCCTGAGCCGGCAAAGCCAAACTTTGCCGTGTCCTCTCTCGCGGAACCTTCCTTCTCCAAGCCTTCTTCGCCAGCCTCCCTCCTGGAAGATCCTGTTGATCTGCTGGATGAGGAGGAACTGGAATTCGAGGAAGAGCCGGATGATGTGTTGGTGCTGACGGACGTTGTCAGGGATGACGACACCGTTGTCAGGCTTGGCGACGTTACCGCGGCCCCTTCGATCGTGCCCTCCAGGGCACCTGATCCGGCTCCGGAGATCAAAGCCATGAAATCCGCCCTTGATAGCCTGAGCGACGGCGATGCTCAGGTCCGCCAGTTCCCTGGTGG
>CANCOY010000161.1 GCA_947379865.1 Acetobacteraceae bacterium | reverse complement strand
TTTGATTCAGCCTCGGTCGCCACACTGGTTCCCTTCAGGCCAAGGGCCTGGGTGGTGACGCCGTCAATCTGGAACTTCAGCACGTCGGTATCGCGTGAGGCGGTGCCAAGCTTGAAGTTGAAGGTCTTTGATTCGCTGACCGTCTGGTTGTTGGCGCCCACCATCTGCGACAGGGAATTGAGGGCGATTGATCCGTAGTCGATGTTCTGTGTCGAATTCGCCTCGTTCTGCGAGACGAATTTGATGGTGGCAACCACATTGCGGTCACCTTCGCTGGAGATCGTCATGTCCCGCAGTTCGGCGGTGTACACATTGCCGTCCCTGGTCAGCGTGCCATAGATGCGCGGCGGGGCGACCGGCAGGCCCAGTTCCTTGCGGGTGCCGGCCTCAGTCACCGAACTGTAGGTTGCCTTCGTCGTGTTAAGGATTGATCCAAGGTCGGTTGTGCCGAGTTTCGACGGCGATTCAACCTCGTTGGTCCCATAGACATAGAAGCCGCCATTATAGGTGGACAGCTTCAGCACGGGCGGCAGAAGCGAGAACGCGGCGCCGGCACTGATCACATTGATGCCTTCCGCCTCGTTCTTGGTCTGCTGGATGCGCAGATCATTGGCGGTATTGGACGTGGGATAGTAACGGTTCTGCAGATCATAAAAGCCATCAGGCTTGTCATTGATGCTGAAATCGATCGAATCTCCCAGATTGGCCGTTCCGTTGATGCCAATGACAAGATCGGTCGTGAAGCCGAGGCTCGCTATATCAGCCGCATCAAATGTTGCCTCGGTAACCCCGTTGTTCGTAACGAGGGTGCCACTGATGGAGGTTCCGTTATCTTTGGACAGCTGCGGCACCGGGCCACCGCCGCCGGCCGAGAACGTGATTTTGTAAGCGCCTGAGGCATTGGTCGTAGTGGTTGGAGAGACGATCGTCGCCCGGGTCATTTTGGTGGCAGAGGACTCCAGGGCAAATGTGGCCGTCGCGTCAGTTGTGAGCGAGACGTTGGGTTCAACGCCATTGCTGCGGGGTGTCAGGATCAGCCCGCCGGATGTCGTCTCCGCGCTTACAGAACGAATGGCGGAATCGCTGGAAGCGTTGATGGCCGTTACCAGGCCGGCAGCAATTTCCGTTGCCGTATCGCCGCTGACGGCGCTGTAGGAAACGGAGGCACCATTTACTGTAACGGAAAAGGTTTTTCCCGTGACTGACGCCGTTGCAGATTCCGATGATGCCGGCGCCGTGCCCGCCGTGCCGACCGTGGCCGAGCCGTCGTCCAGGTCAAAGCCTGACATGGCGCGACCCAGGCTATCAGTTACCGTTATGGCACCAGATCCATAGGTAACCGCAATATTGGAGGCCCCACCATCGGCAGCCCGCAGGGCGGTTTGCAGGGCGGTTGCGAGGGCAGCACCGTCGGCAAGCCCCGACAGCGCTGTGGGTGATCCAGTCGTGTCTACCGAGCCATTGGGCGCTGTGCCGGTGATGGCAATGGCTGCTGTTGCGACCGTGGCGGCTTCAGCATCACTGATTGTGTAGGCATAGCTACTCGGCACCGCCGGCGTCGCGGTCGAGATATCAATCTTGCGGCTGTCGGCAATGAAAAGCGGTGAATAGCCAGCGCCTTTTTCCAACTCCGGATCAAAGCCGGTGGCTGTCGGAAAGCCGCTCTGGCCCTTCTGGAAGAGGTTGTTCAGCGTGATCGTCAGACCCATCTGGGAGAATTTGACAACCTCCGGCTGGCCCTGAACGATGCTGCGGTTGGCAAGGATAACGGTCTGGCTTGTGCTGTTATCCAGGTTCTTCACGGTCAGGCCGCGCGTCACCTGGTTATAGGAGAAGCGATAGACCGAACTCGGCACGTCCTCTTCGAACGTGATGTTCTCGAACCCGCGCTCGGGCGAGACATAGTTCATGTAGGACGAACTGTTCGATGGATAGTTCAGGCCGTTGACCTGCTTGCCCACTTCCACGGTGCCATTCACCAGCAGATTGCCGGCGAATTTGGTCGTGATGGCAATACGATTAATTTCTGCAAGCAGGGACTGATATTCGTTATCGAACATCTGCCGCTCAGCGCCCGAGAACTGGCCAGAGGAGGCCTGCACCGCCAACATCTTGGAGCGCACAAGAATTTCGGAAACGTTGGCCATGGCACCGTCTGCGATCTGCAGCAGGCTTCCGGCTTGGCGCGCATTAACGGTTGCCTGGGTAGACGCCATCACCTCCGCTTTCAGCGCGGACCCGATCGCGAGCGATGCCGCGTCGTCCTTGGCAGTCGGCACGCGGGAACCCGACGACAGCTTGTTGAGTGAGCTCGTCGCCTGCTGGTCGGACGCCTGAAGATTCCGGTGCGCGATATTCGCTGCAAAGTTCGAGATGACGTTCAATGCCATGGTTGCCTCCTGATCCGTCTGCGTTCAATCGGCTCGCGACGGAACACGCAGTGATGCTTGCAAGCAGCGTGCCAGACCAAAATTTTGGGCATCCGTCTTGGCACGGACATTGCTAGGGGTGGGCAGGACCTATCCAGGAGGTACATCTTGACCGTCGCTGCGGTTCATCGAGAGGGTGTGATTGCTGCCATGCGGCAGGCAGGCAAGGGGGGCAAGGCCGATTTCGGCTACCTCATGGCCACCGCCACGCGTGAAAGCGGACTTGACCCCACGGCTCGCGCCAAAGGATCGTCAGCTCACGGTCTCTTCCAGTTCACCGAGCAGACCTGGCTGCGCATGATGAAGAACAACGGCGCCGAGAACGGCTTTGCCGAGGAAGCCGGTCATATAGAAACAGGTGCTGGTGGCAAGCTGACGGTAACCGATCCCGTCGCACGTCAGCGCATTCTCGATCTGCGAAGCGATCCCAAGGCGGCGAGTGCCATGGCAGCGGCCCTGGCTTCGGACAACCGCACCAGCCTGCGGGGCTCGCTTGGCCGGGAACCGTCCAATGGCGAAGTCTACATGGCCCATTTTCTTGGCGCCCGTGGGGCTGCCGACATGATCAAGGCCTGCCAGACCTGTGGCAGCACCAAGGCGGCAGATCTTCTGCCCGCCGCCGCACATGCAAACCGCTCCGTCTTCTTTGATGGTGCGCGCCCAAGGACCGTAACCGAGGTGCGCGACCGCATAGAGAGCGGCTTCGAGACCGCCTATGCGGGCACCGAAGGCGAGGCCAAGGGCATTGCCACGGCGGCCAGTGGCAAGGGGCCGGATGCCGTTCTGAAGGCGGCCACGCCTTTCCGCAATCTCGTCACGGACCTGGCCGACATGGCCATCCTTGCAGGCCTGAAAATGGGTGCCGTCAACCGCGACCGCGGCCAGAGTGCCTATCTTGAGCAGCGTCAGAAAACCGGATCCCCCACCTCTACCCACGTGGTATAAAGAACAATCGGAAGGTCGATCATGCGTATCTCTTCTCCTCCTCCCCCGCCCTTCAATTATGCCGCTCCCCCCGCTGATCAGCAGGCGGCACGACGCACGGCAGCGGCGGCGGTTTCGCCAGCGCGCACCATGACGGTGGCCCAACTTGTGGCGTCGGAAAATCGCAGTTCCGCTTTGTCAGGCACCATTGATTTCAGCGATGCGAGCCTGGCCGACTTTGCCGGCAAGGCTGCTGCCACAACCCGTCGTACCGACCTCAAGATCTGAGCTGTGCGGCCGGCTGTGGGGAGGCGTCGGGGCGTGAGCCTAAGGTGCCCCTCAGGAGCCGAGGCGCGAGGCGCGGAAGCTTTCGAAGAAGGCCGTTGCAAGGTCGAATGCGTTGCCGTCGCCCTCGGGGTAACTGGCAACCAGGGAGACCGTGCGCAAGGGGAAGAAATGCTGCTCCATACGGACCACAAATTGCTTCCCATTGACCTTCCGCGTGCCCGTTACCGTCAGATATGTGCGGTCGGGGTAGTGCCGGAAGAAGTATTTCTGGCCAAAGACGCCAAGCTTTCTGGTGCTCTCGAAGAACACCTGGATGACCTTGTCGCGTTCGAGGGTGATGGGCGTAGGGTCGGCTGGCGTGAAGCAGGCGATCCTGAGATAAAGCCGCTGATTTGGGGCAACGAATTCACGCCCCTTCAGGCGCCCGGCCCGATCAAACTCGTCGGTCTTGTCGACATCGAACTGGCTGGGGGTGGCTGGAAAGTCGGCCTCGGCCTTGCACGGGGTGCCCTTGGCATCCTGGCCTGCAGCGGCGGGTGTTGAGAACATGGCAAGTACCATGAAACTCGCCAAGAGAGCCCTGCAAACAATTAGCATGCTGATGGTTTTGCTACCTGTGCTGCCGGCCCTGGCCGAGGCGCCATCGCCCGGCGTTCTGGAGCTCAAACGCTTCGTCGTTCCTGGAATGAGCCACGACGACACGGAAGAGGTGGTGTATTCCTTCACGGCCTTGCTCCTCTTCGACGCGGCGGGAAAGGCCAGCGGCGAAGCCTATGTCCCCAAATACCGTGATATCATCATCACGACCACCGTAGGCTACCGGGCCTTCACCCAGAAAAATGGCCGTCCGTTCGAGCCAGGTGAATTGCAGGCCCTGATCGTGCGACGCGTTCTCCAGGAGCCGGGCGTACCTGTGCCCAACTCGGTCATCCTGCAATCGTTTATTGCGAAGGCTCTTCAGCCGCGGAGTTGACGGCATCTTCACGCATGTCGTGAAGCAGCTGTTCGATCTCCATCAGACGCTCGGCATGAGAACCGGGGCTGCGAATGATGCGGCGTATCTCGGAGGCCGTGGTCCAGAAGACCCGCTCTGCCTTGTTCTGGGTTGCAGACATCAGAAACGGCTCCGGGCGCCACGGCCCTGAACAAGATCGCGGCGGCCAAGTTTTGCTTCGCCCTCGGTCAGATGCTTGTCGAGCATGACGAATTTCCGTGCCGGACTTTCCGGGCCTTCGATGATCGCCAGCATTTCGTCGGCGAAGCGGATCAGATCTTTCAATTCCACGGGGCCCTCCTCAGGTCCTGAGCCTAGCCGCCGCGCTGGGCGAGCCAGTTGCGGATAACCTGGACGCCTTCCTCAGGGTGCTTGTCGAAGATTTCGGTGATCCGACGCACCGTCGAGGCCTGAACCTGGCCTTCGATCTTGTCGATGTCGATCATGTCGGCGAGCTGGGCAGAGCGCTTTGTCTCCAGTTCCTTCATTTCGCGTTCAATTTCGGCCTTGAGGCTCGCCACCTCATCAACTTCGTCCATGACGGCGGGCAGGGTGCTGACACCTTCGGTGGCGATCAGTTCCTCGACATTCACGTTGCTGACCGGCATCAGGATGCGGATGATCGGTCGGGCGCCAAAGAAGAAGATGACAGCAGCGGCCAGGGCCAGAAAGCCCACCTGGGCCATCTTCACGATGTCGTCCTTGGTGAAATCCAGCGCCCCCGGTGGCACTTCCTCCGGCGCATCCAGGGCAACAAACCTTAGGCTGACGACTTCGATCTGGTCGCCGCGCTTCTCGTCATAACCGATCACCGAGCGCACGAGCCGTTCGAGTTGCTTCAGTTCCTCGTCAGAGCGGGGGTCATAGGTCTTGGCGCCATTGGCGTCCGTTCCCCGCTTGCCATCAACCATCACGGCGACCGAGACACGGCGCACGGTGCCAGGCTCAATGGTTTCCTGGGTCTGATTTCTCGAAACCTCGAAATTCGTCGTTTCTTCCGTGCGGTTGTTGGCTTCCTGGGTGTTCTGCCCGTTGCCTGCCGGTTGCTGGCCTTCGGGCAGGTTCTGGCGCACCGACACGTCCTTGGTGGCGCGGCTGTCGTTGCGGTTGGAGCCTTCGTCGACCGTCTGGATCGAGCGCTCCACGCGGCTCTTGGGGTCGAAGGTCTCGCTCGTGCGTTTCACCTGGGCGAGATCGAGTTCCACCGTCACATCCGCCCGGACGCGATTGGGGCCGATGTACTGTTCGAGCAGCCGTTCTACGGAATCGCGATAGCGTCGCTCGTATTCGGCCTTGCGCTCAAACAGGGCGGAAGAGGCTGCTGTCTGCTCGTTGCCATCGCCACGCGCCAGAAGATTGCCCTGCGCGTCAACAATGGCGACGTGTTCGGGGGCAAGGTTCTTGACGGCCGA
>CANCOY010000160.1 GCA_947379865.1 Acetobacteraceae bacterium | reverse complement strand
GTAACCGTAGCCGTATTGACCGACAGGCTGGTGCCGCTGTTGAGGGCATAGATGGCACTCTTGCCTGTGCCGGTAATGGTTCCCGTAGCGGTGATGGACAGGGCGCTGCTGCCATAGTTTCTGGCCCTGATGCCATAGGTGCCACCCGTCACGCTGGTGGTGGACAGTGTTGCGCTGGTACCGCCGAAATTTGCGGCATTAATGCCGCTGCCGCTTGTGCCAGTAACCAGACCGGTTGTTGTCAACGAGAGGGCACCGGACCCGACCTTCTGGACATAGACGCCATCGGAACTGCCGCTGATGGCAGCGGCGGACAGGGTCACCCCAGAACCTGAGGTATCCTGGATCGATATGCCATAGCCACCTGATCCGGTAACGGTTCCAGTGGCGACCACCTGAACCGTACCAGATCCGGAGTTGACCGCACGAATGCCAATGGTGGAGCCTGTGACACTGGCGGCATTAAGCGAGACACTGGTGCCATTGGAGCTGTTGTTGGCTTCAATGCCTGTTCCTGCGGTAGCTGTGACAGCGCCCGTTGCTGTTACGGATATGGGGCCTGTGCCCAGGTTTAGCGCATAGATGCCGCGCAACCCGCCAGAAACCGAGGCTGAGTCGATGGTAAGACTGGTTCCGGTGTTCCGCGCGAAGATGCCTTCATCATCGGTGGCAGATACGCTTCCTGTTGCCTTTATTGAAAGTGCGCCAGTACCCGTGTTGCGCGCGGCGATGCCGTAAGTTGTACCCGTTACGGCAGCCGTATTGATGGTAAGGCTGGTGCCGGCATTGCGGGCGTAAACGCCATTGCCGCCGGTTGCGGTAATGCCACCCGTGGAGGTTAGCGCAAGAGCGCCTGCCGTATAATTGCGAGCATAAATGCCAGTGGTGTTTCCTGTAACGGCAGATGAATTGATGGTCAGGCCGCTGCCGGAGATATTGCGCGCATCTATGCCCGCGCCATATGTCCCGGCCACAGTTCCGGTCGCCGTGACAGAGAGCAGGCCACTGCCATAGTTACGTGCATTAATTCCCGTTGTGGCGCCTGAGACGGCTGCGCTGTTGACGGCAAGGCTGGTGCCAGAGTTCCTGGCATAGATGCCGGCGCCGCTTGTCCCGGTCACGGTGCCTGTGGATGTTACGGAGAGGGCGCCGGTACCGTTATTATCTGCAAAAATAGCGCCGTTTGCGCCTGTCACGGCTGCGGCGCTGAGAGTCAGGCTGGTACCCGCATTTTTGGCATAGATGCCGCTAGCATAAGTGGCGCTGACGCTGCCGGTTGCCGTCAGATTGAGCGCGCCAGTGCCACTGTTATTAGCATAGATTCCGTTTTGGGAGCCGGATGCAGAATTCGCACTGATTGTCAGGTCGGTGCCAAGATTTGTGGCCTGGATTCCTTTTGTGAAAAGGAAGCCGGAAGTTGAAGACGTTGATACGGTGCCGCTTGTTGTAATGGAAAGTGTGCCAGTGCCGGTATTATACGCAAGAATACCATAGGATCCGCCGAGGACGGAGGTGGCATTGATTGTAAGGTTGGTGCCTAAATTGCTGGCGATAATACCCTTGTAGTTGGTTCCCGTAATGTCCCCTGTTGCCGAGATTGAGAGTGTTCCGCTTCCGGTGTTTAAGGCAGATATGCCAACGTTATTGCTGGTGACGGCTGCCGTGTTGATTGAAAGGTTCTTGCCTCCCTGATTGGTGAGTTGAATGCCGCCTGCAGCAGTGCCGGTAATGGTTCCGGTTGCAGTAAACGACAGGTCGCCTCCGCCCGAGTTGGTGGCATCAACTCCTCGGATGCCGCTTGTCACGGCTGCCGTGTTGATGGTGACATTGCTTCCGTATGGATTGGTAATCTGGATCCCGGTATCGCCGCCACGCACTGTTCCAGTGCTGGTGATGGTGAGATCACCGCTACCGTAACTTCGTGCCTTGATGCCGTAGGAGCCTCCGGTCACGGCCGCTGCGGAAATGGTCAGGCTGGTGCCTTGGTTAAATACCAGGATGCCGGTGTTATTAGTTCCCGTAACAGTTCCTGTGGCATTAACCGTCAGGGCACCATCGCCCTGATTTATAGTATAGATGCCGTTAAAGGCCCCTGTGGCGGTTGCCGCTGCAAGGCTCAGGTTGGTTCCCCGGTTATAAGCCCTTATCGCAGTGTTACCGGTAATTACGCCGGTTGTGGTTACAGATAATGAACCGCCACCCCTGTATCCATAGTCGTAAGTGTAACCACCATTCTGTACCCGCAAGCCATCGCTTGATCCTGTAATGGATGAAGCATGCGTGTCGGTAAACGTCAGGCCATTTACCGCGTAGAGGAATAGGCCGTTGCCGGATGCTACTGACTGGCCAAAACCTGTGTTTGTTGTAACAGAAAGAGTATCTGAAGAAATAGATTGGGTTGTATCTGTCGTACTGTTTGCAGCGCCGGAGCAACTGTAGGTTCCGCCACTGCCACTACAACTTCCGGCAAGTGAGATATTCGGGCCAAGCAGGCTGCCGCTCCAAAAAGCAGCAAAACCGGCGAGTGCTATGGCTGAAACGCTGTGCGAAAGGCCGCCGATATGGGGCGACAGGCTTGCAACCCGTCCCTTCCATTTGGTCATCCTGCCCCCGGAGAGGAGAACATAGGGGCGGAGGCGCTTTGCAGTAATGGAATCAAGCATTTGTCATGACCAGCATTTCGGGCAGATATTGATGCAAAATGGATGCATTAATATCTTGCATTCGCGGTAAGCGAGCGAATCATTACAGAAACATGGTTAATATTTTGCTAACTAATTTTCCAATGTGGAATATGTATGAAAAGTGTATATTTTATTGGCTTAAATGACTGACGATATCTTGCGATGCCGAGATCGGATATGGATAAAAACGCAGAAATCTGCAGGATGGATTGAATAGGTCGTTTCCATCCAGAGTGGATCAATCAACTCTGAGATGGGTCTGCCGTTGTGGCGACACACCATCCGGTGAATCATCTGGAACATGGTGATGCGAGGGATGCTGTGGCAGGTTCAGCCATGGCCACCAAATGCAGAGGGCTGCGTTAGGTGTGGCCCACTTCGAGAACTGGTGAGGACGGGCGCCGTGGGTTTATTCGCCGATCTCAGAGAGGCCGCCGCTGGTGACTGGCGGCATTATGTTGAACATCCATTTGTCTGTGGATTGGCAGATGGCACCCTGCCGGCACCTGCTTTTCGCCATTATCTGGCGCAGGATTATCTCTTCCTGATCCATTTTGCCCGCGCCTGGGCGCTTGCCGTTTACAAGGCGGGGGATCTGGCGGGCATGCGGGCGGCCAGTGCCACGCTTAACGGCCTGCTGGATGTCGAAATGGGGCTGCACCTCAGCTATTGCGCCAGCTGGAGTCTGGACGCTGCCGCGCTTGTGGCCCTGCCAGAGGCGACGGCAACCATGGCCTATACCCGTTATGTGCTGGAGAAAGGCTTGGCGGGCGATGTCCTCGACCTGCATGTGGCACTGGCGCCCTGTGTGGTGGGCTATGGCGAAATCGGCCGCCGTCTGGCTGCTGACCCGGCGACGCGGCGCGAGGGCAATCCCTATGCCTCTTGGATCGATATGTATGCCGGACCTGAGTACGGCGCGGTCATGGATGGGGCTTTGGCGGAATTGGACCGACTGGCGGCCCGGCGCCTGACGCCGGCGCGGTTCGACGAACTGGTTATCACCTTTTCCCAGGCCACCCGCCTCGAGACGGCGTTCTGGCAGATGGGCCTCGACGAGGCCCGGTGATGAGTGGGCAGTATCGTGATTTCGTCATGGATCTGCTGGGGCCGCTCGGCCCCGTCAGCGCGCGCGGACTCTTTGGCGGCACGGGGATCTATTACGAAACCGTGATGTTCGCGCTGATCGCAGATGAGCGCCTGTATTTCAAGGTGGGGCCGGCTAACCGGGCTGACTTTGAGGATGAGGGGATGGAGCCCTTTGTCTATGTCTCGTCCAACGGCCGGCGCAGCGTGATGAGCTATATGGAGGTCCCCGAACATCTGTTCGACGACCCCGATGATCTCAGGCTCTGGGCGGACAAGGCGGTAGTTGCCGCCGTCGCCGCCCGCAAGCCGGCCAAGACCACGCGCCGCAAGAAGGCCCCCAAAACCCGCAGCCAGAAGCCTAGCGCAGGGTCTTGAACGCCTCGGTGGCGGCAATCAGGGCGGTGCGGATACCGGGTTCCAGGGCGTTGTGCCCGGCATCGGGGACCACGGTGTAATGCGCCTCGGGCCAGGCTTCGTGCAGGTCCTGGGCACTGCGGATCGGGCAGACCATGTCATAGCGGCCCTGCACCACATGGGTGGGAATGTGCCGTATGCGGTCAACGCCGCGCAGCAACTGGTTCTCGGTAAGGAAGCTGTCGTTGCTGAAATAATGCGCCTCGATGCGGGCAAGGCCCAGCGCCATCACATCCTCGCCAAACGTCTTCACCGTTTCCGGGTTAGGCAGCAGGGTGGAGCAGGCGCCCTCATAGAGGCTCCAGGCGCGGGCGGCTGGCATATGCACTGATGGGTCTGCGTCCGTCAGGCGGCGATGGTAATTGGCCAGCAGATTGCCGCGTTCATGCTCGGGCAGAAAGCCCGAGAAGGCACGCCAGTTTTCTGGAAAGATCTCGTCCATGCCGCGCAGGAACCAGTCAATCTCCGAGGGGCGGCAGAGGAAGATCCCCCGCAGGGCAAGGGCGATTACCCGTTCCGGATGCGCCTGGGCATAGGCCAGCGCCAGGGTCGAGCCCCACGAGCCACCAAAGACCACCCAGCGCTCGATCCCCAGATGGACCCGCAGCCGCTCGATATCGGCAACCAGATGGGGCGTGGTGTTGTCGATCAGGCAGCCAAGGGGGCTGGAACGACCTGCCCCGCGCTGGTCGAAGACGACGATGCGATAGGCAGCGGGGTCAAAGAAGCGGCGGTGCAACGGCTTGGCGCCGGCCCCCGGGCCACCGTGCAGGAAGAGGGCGGCGGTACCCGTCGGATTGCCGCTCTGCTCCCAATACATGGTGTGGACGCCATCCAGCGGCAGAAGGCCACTTTCATAAGGCTCGATCTCGGGGAAAAGCTCGCGCTGCAACGTTTTTCTCCTAGACGCCAACCTGGCCAAGGCCAAGGGGAATGATATCAACCTCGTCACCCACGGCGGCCGCCGGCGCATGGGGCGGCCGCACTACAAGGCAGTCCGCGTCTGCCAGCACCGAGACCAGGGACGAATCCTGCGAGCGCGCGGGAAAGGCAATGGCGCGGCCCTGGGCATCGGGCTCGATACGGGCGCGCAGATAGTCTTGCCGACGATCATTCTCGCCCAAGGCGGTGCCGAGGCGTGCCGTGGCGCGCGGCTGAGGCGGCGCCACCAGCCCGGTCAGGCAATCCAGCATGGGGCGCAGAAAAAGCAGCGTGCAGACAATGGCCGACACCGGATTGCCCGGCAGGCCCAGCACGGGCAGGGCACCCAGGCGGCCAAACATCAGTGGTTTGCCCGGGCGCATGGCAATCTTCCAGAAATCAACGTCGAGGCCGACCTTGCCAAGGGCAGAGCGCACCAGATCATGGTCGCCCACCGAGGCGCCGCCAATGGTGACAAGAATATCTGCCCCGCTCGCCCGCCTGGCTGCTTCCACGAGGGCCGCCTCGCTGTCGCCAGCAATGCCAAGGTCCAGCGCTTCGGCGCCGTGCGCCTCGATGATGGCGGCAATGGCAAGGCTGTTGGAACTGACGATCTGGTCGGGATCCGTGGCCTCACCCGGGCGGACAAGTTCATCACCGGTAGCCAGTATGGCCACGCGCGGCCGCCGGCGCACGCTGACCCAGGGCACGTTCATGGCGGCCAGCAGGCCGATGTCTCGGGCGCTCAGCAGCCGCCCGGCAGGCAGGCCCGCCTCGCCAGCGCGAAAATCTATGCCAGCCAGGCGCACATGGCGGCCGGGTCGTGCGGCCTCGCGAATTTCGACATGGTCGCCAAGGGTCTGTGTATCTTCCTGGATCACAACGGCGTCGGCGCCCTGGGGCAGAATGCCGCCGGTAAAGATCCGCACGGCCTCGCCAGGGCCGACAATGCCGGGAAAGCGATGGCCTGCCGG
>CANCOY010000159.1 GCA_947379865.1 Acetobacteraceae bacterium | reverse complement strand
CGGCAACGGTCGCGCGCTCACGCTCGGGCAGGTTTGCCGGATCGGCATAGGGCATGTTGGCCAAGGTCGTTCCTCCTTCAGGCCGTCCGGCGCTTGCGGCGGGATCGGCAGCGCCCAATCATGAAGCCCCGGGCGACAAGGGCCAAGTGTCGCGCGGACGTCTGATTGCGGAGGAAGAGAGCGCTGCCTACCCCAGCCCCAGCACGTCGGCCATGGCGTAGAGGCCCGGGGGGCGCGTGCGGGTCCAGAGGGCGGCGGTGACGGCGCCGCGGGCGAAGAGGCGGCGGTCGGTGGCTTTGTGGGTGAGTTCTATGCGTTCGCCGTCGGCGGCGAAGAGGACTGTGTGTTCGCCCACCACATCGCCGCCGCGCAGGGCGGCAAAGCCGATGGCGCCAGGGGTGCGGGCGCCGGTGATGCCGTCGCGGCCGCGATCAGCGACATCGTCGAGCGAGACGCCGCGCCCGGCGGCGGCGGCGCGGCCCAGCATCAGGGCGGTGCCAGAGGGCGCATCCACCTTGTGGCGGTGGTGCATTTCCACAATCTCGATGTCGAAGTCGGGGCCAAGGGTGGCGGCCACCTTGGCGGTGAGGGCCACCAGCAGGTTTACGCCGAGGCTCATATTGCCCGACAGCACCATGGCCACGCGGCGGGCGTGCTCTGCCAGCTGGCGCTCGTGCGCCGCGTCCAGCCCCGTGGTGCCGATCACCAGGGGCACGCCGTGTTCCGCTGCCAGGGCCGCATGGGCCAGGGTCGCGGCCGGCGCCGTGAAGTCGATCACCACGTCTGACGTGGCAAAGAGGGCGGCGGCATCAGCGGTGATGGCAAGGCCCAAGGGTTCCAGCCCGGCGAGGCTGCCCACGTCGCGGCCAAGGGCCTCTGCCCCTGGTCGCTCAGTCGCGCCAGACAGGCGCACGCCGGGGCGGCCGGTGATTTCGCGCACCAGGGTTGCCCCCATGCGGCCGGCAGCGCCCACAAGGCCGATGCGCAAGGTGTCTTCCGGGGCGGTCATTCGGTGAGATCGTCCCAGAATTCCTTGACCTTGGAGAAGAAGCCTTCGGATTCCGGGCTGTTGTTGGTACCGCCGGCGGCCTCGAACTCCTGCAGCAGTTCCTTTTGCCGCTTGGTCAGGTTCATGGGCGTTTCGACCATGGCGTTGATATAGAGGTCGCCCACGCCGGCGCCGCGCATCACCGGCATGCCCTTGCCCTTCAGGCGGAACTGCCGGCCGGTCTGGGTGCCGGGGGGAATGGTGACGCGCGCCCGGCTGCCATCGATGCTGGGCACCTCGATCTGGCCGCCCAGGGCCGCCTTGGTCATGGGAATGGGGGCGCGGCAGAACAGGTTCACGCCGTCGCGGCGGAAGAACTGGTGCTGCTGCAAGGACAGGAAGATATAGAGGTCACCCGGCGGCCCGCCGCGTGGCCCCGCCTCGCCCTCGCCGGTCAGGCGGATGCGGGTGCCATCCTCCACGCCAGCGGGGATGTTCACGCTCAGGGTCTTTTCCTTCTGCTTGCGGCCAGCGCCACGGCAGGAGGTGCAGGGATCCTTGATCATGCGGCCCTGGCCCTGGCACGAGGGGCAGGTGCGCTCGATGGTAAAAAAGCCCTGCTGGGCGCGCACCTTGCCCTGGCCCCGGCAGGTCTGGCAGGTGACGGGCTGGGAACCCGGCGCAGCACCCGAGCCCTCGCAGCCTTCGCAGGCCACGGTGCCGGCCACGCGGATGGCGGTCTTCTTGCCCTTGAAGGCTTCTTCCAGGGTGATCTCGAGGTTATAGCGCATGTCGGCGCCCCGGGCGGGGCCACCGCCACGTCGCCCGCCACCCACGAAATCGCCAAACAGGTCGTCGAAGACGTCGGAGAAATTGCCCGAGAAATCAAAGCCGCCGCCACCCTGGCCGCGGCCGCCATTCTCGAAGGCGGCGTGGCCATATTGGTCATAGGCCGCGCGCTTCTGCTCGTCCTTCAGAACCTCATAGGCCTCGTTGATTTCCTTGAACTTCTTTTCCGCGTCGGCATTACCCGGATTGCGGTCCGGATGACACTGCATCGCCTGCTTGCGGAACGCCTTCTTCAGGTCGTCGGCCGAGACCCCGCGTTCAACGCCCAGGAGCTCGTAATAATCGGCCTTTGCCATGGCTCCCCGTCCATACCGGTAATGGGTTCGTGTACGGTGCGGGCCGGCCCGGGCAAATCCGGGCCGGCCATCCGCCTGCGATCAGAAGTGTTGGGCCTGCGGCTCAGCGGTTCTTCTTGGTGTCGTCGACCTCTTCGAAGTCGGCGTCAACAATGTCGTCCTTGTCGTCGCCGCCGCTGCCAGACGGACCCGAGCCGCCGCCGGGGGCGTCTTCGCCCTCCTGCCCGGCCTTGTAGACGGCCTCGCCCAGCTTCATGGACGATTCCGCCAGGGCTTCCATCTTGGCCTTGATGGCGTCCGGGTCTTCGCTGTCGCGCACGGCCTTCAGGGCGGCCAGGTCTGCCTCGATGGTGGCCTTGTCGGCGGCGCTTACCTTGTCGCCATGTTCCTTCAGGGTGCGCTCGGTCGAGTGCATCAGGGCGTCGGCGTGGTTGCGCGCCTCCACCACTTCGCGCTTGCGCTTGTCTTCCGTGGCATGGGCGGCGGCTTCCTTGACCATGCGGTCAATGTCGGCGTCGCTGAGGCCGCCAGAGGCCTGGATGCGGATCTGCTGCTCCTTGCCCGTGCCCCG
This sequence comes from Acetobacteraceae bacterium, assembly GCA_947379865.1. Classification (GTDB taxonomy): domain Bacteria; phylum Pseudomonadota; class Alphaproteobacteria; order Zavarziniales; family Zavarziniaceae; genus CANCOY01. The sequence goes on along the minus strand of CANCOY010000159.1, from coordinate 3,991 downwards.
GTCCTTGGCGGAGACGTTCACGATGCCGTTGGCATCAATGTCGAAGGTCACCTCGATCTGGGGCACGCCGCGCGGCGCGGAGGGAATGCCCTGCAGGTCGAAATTGCCCAGCAGCTTGTTGTCGGCCGCCATCTCGCGCTCGCCCTGGAAGACCCGGATCGTCACCGCGCTCTGATTGTCTTCGGCGGTGGAGAAGGTCTGGCTCTTCTTGGTGGGGATCGTGGTATTGCGGTCGATCAGGCGGGTAAAGACGCCGCCCAGCGTCTCGATGCCCAGCGACAGGGGGGTGACGTCCAGCAGCAGCACGTCCTTGACGTCGCCCTGCAGCACGCCGGCCTGGATGGCGGCGCCCATGGCCACCACTTCGTCCGGGTTCACGCCCTTGTGCGGCTCCTTGCCAAAGAAGCTCTTCACCGTGTCGGTGACCTTGGGCATGCGGGTCATGCCGCCGACCATGATCACTTCGGCCACTTCACCGGCCGACATGCCGGCGTCCTTCAGGCAGGACTTGCACGGCGGCAGGGTGCGCTCGATCAGGTCATCCACCAGGGCCTCAAGCTTGGCCCGGGTCAGCTTCATGGTCAGATGCTTGGGGCCGGACTGGTCGGCGGTGATGAAGGGCAGGTTGATTTCGGTCTGGACCGAGGACGACAGCTCGATCTTGCCCTTTTCGGCGGCTTCCTTCAGGCGCTGCAGGGCCAGCTTGTCCTTGCGCAGGTCAATGCCGCCCGACTCCTTCTTGAACTCGTCGGCCAGATAGTCGACCAGACGCAGGTCGAAGTCTTCGCCGCCGAGGAAGGTATCGCCGTTGGTGGCCTTCACCTCAAAGACGCCATCGCCGATTTCCAGCACCGATACGTCGAACGTGCCGCCGCCCAGGTCATAGACGGCAATGGTCTTGCCATCCTGCTTGTCGAGGCCATAGGCAAGGGCTGCCGCCGTGGGCTCGTTGATGATGCGCAGCACTTCAAGGCCGGCGATCTTGCCCGCGTCCTTGGTGGCCTGACGCTGGGCGTCGTTGAAATAGGCGGGCACGGTGATGACGGCCTGGGTGACGGTCTCACCCAGATAGCTCTCGGCGGTTTCCTTCATCTTCTGCAGGATATAGGCCGAGATCTGGCTGGGGCTGTACTTCTTGCCGCGCGCCTCGACCCAGGCATCGCCATTGTCGCCGCGCGTGATCTTGTAGGGGACCATGCCCGCGTCCTTGGCGGTCACGGGATCGTCGAACTTGCGGCCGATCAGGCGCTTCACGGCGAAAATCGTGTTCTCGGGGTTGGTCACCGCCTGGCGCTTGGCTGCCTGGCCCACCAGAATCTCGCCATCCGCCGTAAAGGCGACCATGGACGGGGTGGTGCGGGCACCTTCCGAGTTCTCCAGAACCTTCGGCTGGCTGCCTTCCATCACGGCGACGCAGGAATTCGTGGTGCCGAGGTCAATACCGATAACTTTGGCCATATTGGACTCCTTCGTGGCAGATCAGGACGGCCCCAAGGCACCGGCCTGATCCCCCTTGGCTATAGCGGTCCGGGCGGACCCGCGTGTCTGAGGGGTATATAGGTGAGAGGCTCCAGCCCTGCAACGGGATCAAGGGGAGTGAATTCAGAGTTAGATCGACGTATCAACCTTTGTATGGGTCGGCTCGGCTGCGGCAACGCCGACGCGGGCGGGGCGCAGCAGGCGATCGTTGATGGTATAGCCGGTCTCGATCACCTGGATCACGGTGCCGCCGGGCTGGCCGGTACCGGGCGCCTCGAACAGGGCCTCGTGCAGATTGTGGTCGAACTTCTGGCCCATGGGGGCCACCTGCTTGATGCCGTGCTTCTCGAAGATCGACAACAGGTCGCGCTCGGTCAACTCGACCCCTTCCAGCAGGGTGGCCAGCGCCGCGTTTTCCTCACGCGCACCCGTGGGCACGCTTTCCAGGCCCCGGCGCAGATTGTCGGCCACGCGCACGATGTCGCGGGCAAAATTGGTGGCGGCATAAAGCCTGGCGTCCTCGCGCTCGCGCTCGCCCCGGCGGCGGACATTCTCCACCTCGGCCAGGGCGCGCAGCAGGCGGTCCTTCAGGTCGGCGATCAGGGCCGCGTCCTGCTCGGTGCCGGTGGCCGGCGATGCGCCCGGGGCCGTGGCTTCGGGTGCGGCGGCCTCGGCGGCGGCTTCTGGCGTGGCATTTGCGGCCACATCGTCGTGTTCGGACTGGGGATTGCCTTCAGCTTCGTTCATGACGACCTCTGGAACTGGTGTGCGCCGGACTGGAGATGACAGGACTTGGGGTATCCGGGGGCTCAGGTCAACCGGCCGGGTGGTGGCCGGGGACAAATTCAGCCCATCAGGCGGCCGATTACCTTGGCGGTGTAATCAACCATGGGAATCACCCGGCCATAATTCACCCGGGTGGGCCCAATCACGCCGATCATGCCCACGATCTGGTCGCGGCTGTTGGCATAAGGCGCCACGATCAAAGACGAGCCCGACAGCGAGAACAGCTTGTTCTCTGAACCGATGAAGATGCGCACGCCCTCGGCCTCATTGGCCAGTTCCAGCAGCTGCACCAGATCGCGGCGGTTTTCCAGATCATCGAACAGGCGGCGGATGCGCTCCAGATCAGCGGCGACCGACAGGTCTCCCAACAAATGCGACTGGCCGCTGACGATCAGGGTGGGCGCCTCGCTGCCGCCGGCCCATTTGGCAAGGCCCGCTTCCACCACCCGGGCGGTCAGCTGGTCGAGCTCGGCGCGGTTCTGTTCCAGCTCGGTCAGGATCTCGCGGGTGGCGGCCGCAATGCTGCGGCCCACCAGCCGGGCGTTCAGATAATTGCTGGCTTGCGTCAGCATGGAGGCGTTCATGCCCGGCGGCAGTTCCACCACGCGGTTTTCCACCGTGCCATCCTCGGTGACGATGACCACCAGCGCCCGGGTTGGCCCCAGCCCCACGAATTCGATATGGCGCAATGGCTTGTCCAGCTTGGGCGAGACCACCAGCCCGGCGCATTGCGACAGGCCAGAGAGCATGCGCGTTGCCTCGGTCAGCACCTCTTCCAGGCTGCGCCCCTCGGACGCCACCCGCGTCTCGATGGTGCGGCGCTCGTCATCGGCCAGATTGCCGATCTCCAGCAGGCCATCCACGAAGATGCGCAGGCCCACGTCCGTGGGCAGCCGCCCGGCCGAGGCATGGGGCGCAAACAACAGGCCCGCATCCTCAAGGTCGGCCATGACATTGCGGATGGACGCCGGCGAAAGCCCGCCCCGCAGGCGCTGCGACAGCGTACGCGACCCCACCGGCTCACCCGTCTCCATATAGGATTCGACGATGTGCCTGAAAATCTGCCGCGACCGCTCGTTCAGCTCCTGAATCATCACACCCGCCAACCCGCACCATTCCGGCGCAGCGTCAGGATAGGAAGCGGGGGGACGGGGGTCAATCGGAGGGGGTTGTGTAGCAGGAGGCCGGGTGGGCCGCTGACAACCTAGACGCCGCCATCGGCGTCGATCGAACTCAGTTGAAGCGCCAGAAGTCTTGCCAGAAACGCCTCAAGGACGGAGGTGTCGGCAACACCCACGGCCGCAAATGTCCGGTCGGCCACCCGCAGGCCGCCTTCAAACTCAACCTTGTTGCTAGTGATGAGATCCATAAGGGTCTTTCTGCCTGGCAGCTCGAAGCCCAGCTTGAGACAGAGACAAAGATAGGCAAAGGCGCGAGCTGTTCGTCCGTTGCCATTCTTGAACGGATGGATCCAACTGATCATCCAAAGCGAAAACGCGGCAATGCGGAGCGCGTTTTCTCTAGGCCATCTCTCTCCCAGCTCGGAAAAGAAGCGCTCAAGCCAATCTTCCACCGTATCGGCCTTAGGCGGGCTGTGGACAACTGTGCCCTGAAATTGCACGACCACGTCATCATCCGCTTCCCGGATTTTGCCTGGTTGATGCAAAAGCAGCAACGTTCCGGCGCGATGCAACTCCATCAGCGCCGTGTCAGGCGGGTTAGCTGC
>CANCOY010000158.1 GCA_947379865.1 Acetobacteraceae bacterium | reverse complement strand
GTCATCCCGCGCGTGCCCATGCGGCGCTTTGGCGTAAGCGAAGACTTTGGCGGCATCGCCGTCTATCTCGCGTCCGACGCCTCGCAATATCACACCGGCGACACCTTCCTGATCGACGGCGGCTATTCGCTGTTCTGATCGCCCAACGGCCCCTCGCCCCTTTCAAGACCAATGGAGAGACCATGACCCTCGATCCCCAGGCCAAGGCCCTTCTCGACCAGATCGCGGCCTCGCCCATGCCGCGCCTGCACCAGTCGACGCCCGAGGTGGCGCGGCAGATGTATGAAATGTCGGCCAAGATGCTCGACGCCCAGGGCGTTCCCATCGGCAAGGTGGAAGACGGGCACCTGCCCGGGCCAGCCGGCGACATTGCCTATCGGATCTATACGCCGGTTGCAGCCCCCTCAGGCCCGCTGCCGGCGCTGATCTTCTTCCACGGTGGCGGCTATGTGATCGGCAGCCTTGATACCCACGATGCGCCCTGTCGCCAGTTGGCAAATGGTGCAGGGGTGCGGGTGATTTCCATCGACTATCGCCTTGCCCCGGAACACCCCTTCCCGGCCGCCACCGAGGATGCCATTGCCGCCACCCGCTGGGTTGCACGCAATGCCTCGACGCTGGGCATTGATCCCACCCGTATCGCGGTCGGCGGTGACAGCGCTGGCGGCAATCTCTCCGCCGTTGTCGCGCAAGTCTTCCGGGACGAGGCAGACGTCAATCTGGCGTTCCAACTGCTGATCTATCCGGCGGTGGACATGGTCACCGACCACCCGTCGCGGACGGCCCTGGCCCAGGGGTACATGCTGGATGCCGATACAGTGACCTGGTTCATGCAGCAGTACCTGCCGGGTACCTCTGATCCGACCGATCTGCGGCTCTCCCCCGCCTTGGCGCCCAGCCTTGCCGGCCTGCCGCCCGCCCACGTCATCACCGCCGGTTTTGATCCCCTCAAGGACGAAGGCCGCGCTTATGCGGAGGCCCTGAACCGGGCCGGGGTGCAGGCAAGCCATACCTGTTATGACGGCGCCATTCACGGCTTCATCAACATGGGCGGCGTCATTGATGTCGGCCGCAGCGCCCTTGCGGACTGTGCGGCCATTCTCAAGACAGCGCTTGGCTGAACCTCAGGATTGTCGTCGGGGTGGCAGCGAACGGGTTTTCGCTGCCACCAACCGGCGGTTCGGCTGCGCCTCTGCCACAGCCTCCACCACCCGCAGCAGACGGCGCCGCACATCGCGGCTCTGGATAGCCTCGAAGCTTCGGGTCAGCACGCCGACTTCGCGCTGCTCTATGGTTGAAACCATGCGGGCGCCGCTGGCGAGCGCCAGCCCTTCAAAGAAGTATTCCGGCGCCACGTCCAGTTCCAGGGCGAGGCGATAAAGGATGCTGGCGCTGATACGGTTGGCGCCACGTTCATAATTGCCAATCTGCTGCAAGGTAAACCCTGCAGCCTGGGCAACACTTTGCTGAGAGCGACCCAGAATTAGCCGCCTTGCGCGCAAACGCTGGCCGACATGCCTGTCCACGGGGTCGAGCGCCATGATGACCTCCGGCAATAATCTACATTCTGCATATATAAAGTGAAATCTATATTTCGTATACGCGTATTTGTGAAAATTTCAGGCCCCGCCAAGCAGGTTGCGCTCGCGCCTTACCATGCCGGAGAGAAACTCGATCACGGCCCGCAGGCGTGGGGCATGGCGCAGGTCGCGGTGGACGCCAAGCCAGATCTCGCGCCGCGGGCCCTGTGCAGGATCTGTGAGGCGAACAAGGCTGCCAGCCGGATCGGCCAGATAGCAGGGTAGCGCCGCGATGCCCACGCCAGCCCGTACCGCCTCGAACTGGCTGAGGATGGCACTGGTCCGCAGCACGGGGCGGGCACCCTTGGCCAGACGGTTGAACCAGGCCGCTTCGGGCAGATCCGCCTGATCATCGGTGTAACCAATGGCGGCATGGCCACCCAATCCTGGCCCCGCCTCGCCCGCTTCAGGCCAGCCATGTTCCGCGACATAGGATTTGGCCGCATAGGCCGCGAAGACAACTTCGCCCAGCTTGCGCACGAACAGGTCCGGCTCGGTCGGCAGGCCCAGTGTCAGGCCAAGATCAGCATCCCGGCGGCCAAGGCTTGGCCTTTCGTCGGTGACCAGTTCGATGGCAAGGCCAGGGTGCTCGGCCCTCAGTGCCGGCAGGCGCGGGGCAAGAAAATGGCTTGCCAGGGCCTCGGGTGCCGAAAGACGCACAGCCCCTTCCAGACCCACGGGGCCAAGGCCCAGATCCCGCATCATGGCGTGAACCTCGCCTTCGATGCGCTCGACGGCGCGCACCATCCGTTCGCCCGCCGGGGTGCAGACATAGACACCGTGTCCGCCAGGCCCGCCGGGCACCCGCTCCACCAGAACCTGTCCGACGGACTCTTCCAGGGCAGCAAGGCGGCGGCTCATGGTGGACTGGTTGACGCCAACCTGCGCCGCCGCCGCCGTCAGGCTGCCGGCGCGGGCAATGGCTAGGAACAGGCGCAGATCATCCCAGGCAAGCATTCTTCTACCCTAAACGATTCGCGGATCACTGCGAGCGGGGGGATGCGGCAAGACGCCCGGCTGGTATAACCGGAGCATGGATGGCGGATGCACGCCACGACAGACCCGAGGGGGGAGGAGAGCATCATGTTCGATTTGACAGGCAAGGTCGCAGTCATCACCGGATCAAGCCGCGGCATCGGCCGCGCCATCGCCGAAATGTACGCCAAGGCTGGCGCCAAGATTGTCGTTTCAAGCCGCAAGGCGCCGGCCTGCGACGAGGTGGTCGCCACCATCCGCGCCGCCGGCGGCGACGCCATTACCATCCCCTGCAACATCGGCTCCAAGGATGACTGCGCCCGCCTCATCACCGAGGCCACGGCGCACTATGGCAAGATCGACATCCTTGTCTGCAACGCTGCGGTGAACCCCTACTTTGGTCCGATCGAATCGATCAGTGACGAAGCCTATGACAAGATCATGAACTCCAATGTGCGCAGCAATCTGTGGCTCTGCCAGCAGGTGATCCCGCAGATGAAGGAACGCAAGGACGGCGCGATCCTGATCGTCTCGTCCATCGGCGGCCTCCGCGGCTCCGACAAGCTCGGCGTCTACTGCATCTCCAAGGCCGCCGACATGCAGTTGGTGCGCAACCTGGCGGTGGAACTTGGCCCCCACAATATCCGCGCCAATGCCATTGCGCCGGGCCTGATCCGCACTGATTTCGCCCGCGCGCTCTGGGAAAACCCCAAGATCTACGAAGCCTCCACGCGCAACTGCCCGCTGCGCCGCATTGGTGAGCCCAACGAGATTGCCGGTGCGGCCCTGTATCTGGCGTCGAACGAAGGCCGTTTCTGCACCGGCCACACCATGGTGATCGACGGCGGCGTCACAATCGGCGACGCAGGCTGAGACGGTGGCCCGGCGGCGCAGGCGGCGGGGATTCCGCCAGAGATCCAGCGGCGGCCGCCGGGCTGCACTTCTTTTTGTCCTTTTCGTGCTGGTCGGTCTTGTCGCCCTTGTGGTGGCACGCCGACCCCTTGCCAGTTTCCTGATCGAGGCCGGACTTGCCGCCTGGGAAGTCCAGCTCACCTCCCTTGAGGTTGAGAGCCTCGATAGCGGCGGACTGGTGCTTGCCAATATCAGCCTTGGCGATGGTACCACCCGGGTGGCGCGCCTTAGCCTCAAGCCGGTTCTTTCAACCTCGGACTGGCCACGCCTTGCCCTTCTCAGGGTGGAGGGCCTGCGCCTCGGGCTTGGCGTCACATCCGACGGCCACGTCGACAGTCACGGCCTGGCCGGGCTGATGGCACGCCGCGCGACAGGCTCAGGCAATGGCACAGGCAATGCCACGCCGCCCCTGCCCGAGCGGATCGAGATCGACGACGCCGTGCTGCAGGTAACCACCCCGGCAGGCACGATCGAGATCGTCGGCGGCGGCATGCTTGGTGGCGCTGCAGATGGCAGCGGCAGCCTCGATTTCCAGATCCGCCCGGGCGACGACCTGACCAGGGCAGCACAGGTTGCCGGCCACATCCGCGTGGCGCCGGATCCTGACAGGATGCTTCATCTGATCTGGCTGGCGGAGGCTGCCCATCTGTCGCTCGGTCCACTTGATGTGGCCGATAGCCGCCTTGAGGGCGATTTGGGTAATGCGGTGGAAGGCCCGCTGGGCACCGCCTCTGCGCACCTTGGAACCGGCAGCACCTTGGCTGGTCTGCGCCTGTCAAAACCGCTGGACCTCAGATTTGCCCTGCTTGAACAGGCAACGCTGACCCTGGCGCCCAGCCCGATGACGGCAAGCCTCGCTGGCACCGATGTGGAGATCACCCTTCCAGCCGCAACCCTTGAGACCACACCCCTACCCCGGCTTGACGCCAGGGAAGGATATGTCGCCTTGGGACAGGCCAGTGTCAGCCTTGAGGGGATGGCCCTTCAAGGTGCCCTCGACGATCTGCACCTGACCGGACGGGTGGTCTCCCGCGCGGCACCACCCCTGCTAGGCCCCCTGCTGCTGGATGCCCGCATCGCGCGCAACGCCAGCGGCACGGCGCAGCTTGTTGGCAGTCTCAGATCTGCCGATGCCACCCTCAATCTCGCCCTGTCGGGACAGCACGACCCCGCTACGGGCCAGGGCCGAGCAGACCTGAAACTGGCCCCCCTTGGCCTTGGCGCCCCCCTTGATCTCAACATGCTGGCGCCCGGGCTGGGTGGTGGCGTGAAATCGGCCGGCGGGCAGATTGGGCTGCACCTGTCCTGCACCTGGAGCCCCGAAGGCATGACGACAGGCGGGGAGATTTCCCTGTCAGATGTTGACCTCGACCTTGGCGCCACGGTACTGGCGCGGGGGAACGGGGTACTGCATCTGGCCAGCCTCTGGCCCCTCGCCACGCAGCCCGACCAGCATCTCGCCTTTGCAGGCCTCAATCTGGGCGTGCCCCTGACCGATGGGCGCTTTGACTTCGCGCTCGACCCATCGGGCCTGCTGGCTCTGACCCGGGCCAGCCTTGGCCTGGCCGGCGGGCAGGTGTCTCTGCGCGAGACCACACTGCGCCCGTTCGATCTGCCACTGAACCTTGCTCTTGATGTAGCAGGCCTGGATCTTGGCCAGGTGCTGGGACTGGCCGGGCTGCCGGGCCTCGCTGGCGAAGGAAAACTTGGCGGAGAAGTGCCGGTCATCATTTCAGCTGCCGGGGTGGCAATCCCCGAGGCCCATCTGGCCGCCGCTGCCCCCGGGTGGCTGCGCTATGCCCCAGATGTCCTGCCGCGCGTTCTCCAGGGTGACGATCCCAAGATCCGTCTGGCGGTCACGGCCCTGCGCGACATGCGGTACGAGCGCCTTACCCTCATGCTCAGCCGGGAAGCCGGTGGCGAGGCCACGCTGCGCCTGAGCATGAAGGGCCGCAATCCGGCCCTGCGCGGGGGTGCGCCGCTTGAGTTCAATCTCAATCTGGAAGGGCGGCTTGATGAGATCGCCAGATCAGCCCTTGCAGGCTGGCAGGTCCCCGACGATATACAGCGAGAGCTGAAAGCTTCCTCAACCTCCGGATCCAGTGGTCAGCCCCAGCCATGACGCCTCACCTGACCCTTATCCTCGTGCTCCTTGCCGGCCTTGGTGCCTGCGCCCCGACCGTCAGGCTGGAGGCGCCCGACAAGCCCATCGTGATCAATCTGAACGTGAAGATCGAGCAGGAGGTCCGCATCCGGGTAGAGCGCGATGTGGACAAGCTTCTGGCCGACCGCCGCGAACTCTTCTAGGAGCTGCCGTGTTTCGCGCTGTCCGCATCCTTGCCGTCTCTGTGCTGCTGGCCCTGACCATGGCCGGCCCTGCCCATGCGCTCGAGCTTGAGCAGGCCCGTGCCCAGGGTCTGATCGGCGAGCAGGCCGATGGCTATATCGGGGTTGTTGCCCCCTCGCCCGAGGCAAATGCCATGGTCGCCGATGTGAACGCGCGTCGCCGGGCGGCCTATGGCGATATTGCCGCCAAGAACGGCACCTCCCCCGATGCCGTGGCTGCCGTCACCGCCGAACGGCTGATCGCCCGCCTGCCAAAGGGGGCCTATGTGCAGGGCGCCAGCGGCGGCTGGGTGCGCAAATAGCTGCTGTGCTGCCTAGTCCGGCGCCTTGCCAGCCCTGATCTGGCGCCAGCGGGCCAGGCGTTCGGCAATCTCGCGCTCCGCGCCTCGGCCGGTTGGCTGATAGAACTCGATCCGTTCCATCTCCTCGGGGAAATAGTCCTGTCCTGAGAAGCCCTCGGCCTCGTTATGGTCATAGCGATAGCCACGGCCATAGCCCAGATCCTTCATCATCCGGGTGGGCGCGTTGAGGATGTGTTTGGGCGGCATCAACGAGCCATGTTCGCGCGCCGCCACGCCAGAGGCATTATGGGCGCGGTAAACCGCGTTCGACTTGGGCGCCGTGCCCAGATAGACCACCAGCTGGGCGATGGCCAGTTCACCTTCGGGACTGCCCAGAAAGTCAAAGGCCTCACGCGCTGCAATCGCCTGAACAAGGGCGTTCGGATCGGCAAGGCCGATGTCCTCCACCGCGAAACGGACAAGGCGGCGCAGGATGTAAAGCGGTGCCTCACCTGCCCCCAGCATCCGTGCCAGATAATAGAGGCCGGCATCAGGGTCTGAGCCCCGCAGCGACTTGTGCAGGGCGCTGATCAGGTTGTAGTGCCCCTCCTGCGCCTTGTCATAAACGGGAGCGCGGCGCTGCA
>CANCOY010000157.1 GCA_947379865.1 Acetobacteraceae bacterium | reverse complement strand
GCCACATAAACGAGGTCACAGGCCGCCGCCAGTTCCGAGCCCCCGGCCAGGCAATAGCCATGCACCTGGCCGATCACCGGCTTGGCCAGATCCCAGACGCGGAACATGCCGTCGAGTGCATGGCGCGCCCATTGGCCATCGCCCCCGGCGGTGTAGAAGGGCTGGTCCTTGTAGAGATTCTCGCCCAGATCATAGCCGGCGGAAAAGCACGGCCCCGCCCCCCGGATGATGGAGACGCGCACCGCCTTGTCGCGGTCGGCCGCCTCAAGCCCCGCATAAAGGGCGGTGCGCAGGCCGTTGGACAGGGCATTGCGCTTGGCCGGGCGGTTGAGGGTGAGGCGCCGCACGCCCGGTGCGGGATCGTCGATCAGGACAAGCTCTGCGTCGGACATGGGCGTCTCTCCCCTTGGCTGGTTGTAACTTACTATGTTCCTCAGGCAATGCGCTTGGAATGGCCTACCCAATAGCGGTCCTTCAGCAGGCGCTTGTAGAGCTTGCCGGTGGGATGGCGCGGCAGTTCCGCCTCGAAGTCGATGGAGCGCGGGCACTTGATGGCCGACAGCGACTGGCGGCAAAAGGCGATCAGTTCCTCTGCCAGGGCGGGGCCGGCGTCTGCCATGTTCACGGGCTGGACCACCGCCTTCACCTCTTCGCCAAACTCCTCGTTCGGCACACCAAAGACGGCGACATCGGCCACCTTGGGGTGGGTAACCAGCAGGTTCTCGGCCTCCTGCGGGTAGATGTTCACGCCGCCGGAGATGATCATGTTGGCCTTGCGGTCGGTGAGGTAGAGGAACCCCTCCGCGTCCACATAGCCAATGTCGCCCAGTGTCGACCAGCCCTTGGCATTGCGGCTCTGGGCGGTCTTGTCGGGGTCATTGTGGTATTCGAACGGCGTGCCATCGGAAAAGAAGATGGTACCGGATTCGCCCGCTGGCAGTTCCGTGCCCTCATCATCCACAATATGAATGATGCCCATCAGCGCGCGGCCGACAGAGCCCTTGTGGGCCAGCCATTCCTCGGAATTGAGGGCGCAGAAGCCATTGCCCTCGGTGCCGGCGTAATACTCAAAGATCACCGGGCCCCACCAGGCGATCATCTGCTCCTTGACCGGGATCGGGCAGGGGGCGGCCGCATGGATGGCAACCTTCAGGCTGGAAAGGTCATATCTGGCGCGTACCGACGGCTCCAGCTTCAGCATGCGGACGAACATGGTCGGCACCAGCTGACTGTGCGTAACCTTATACTTCTCCACCAGCCGCAGGTAATCCTCGGCGTCGAAGTGCTCCATGATGATGCAGGTGGCGCCCAGGCGCTGCATGGCAAGATTGAAGCGCAAGGGTGCCGCATGATAGAGCGGCGCCGGCGAGAGATAGACCGCGTCGGCATTGCCCTGATAGAGCGCCATCACGAGGCCGAGCAGACCGCTGGGCGTGCCGATGGGGGCAAAGTCGAGGGGCACGCGCACACCCTTGGGCCGGCCGGTGGTGCCCGAGGAATAGAGCATGTCGCCGCCCTCGCACTCGTCGGCGATGGGGGTGGGGGCCTGGGCGGCCACCACCGGCTCGAAGGCGTCATAGCCGGCCGTGGCGCCGTCCAGCATATAGCGGCGGATGAGTTTGGGCGTCTCGGCCGCCACTTCGGCTGCGTTCTTTTCCAGATAGCGCGAGGTGATGAAGACGCGGGCGCCGCAATCATTGATGATATAGGCGGTCTCGCCGGCCGTGAGGCGCGAGGAAATGGCGGTGTAGTAAAGCCCCGCCCGCTGGGCGCCCCAGACGATCTTGTAATAGTCGGGATGGTTTTCCAGCTGGATGGCGACGCTGTCGCCCTTGGTCAGGCCAAGGCTGCGGAACAGCTGGGCAATGCGGTTCGACCCTTCGTCGAGTTCGCGATAGGTGACCACCCGGCCACTGCCGCTCATGATATAAGCGGGCTTGTCGGGGGTGCTTGCCGCATGGGCTCCGGGATACATGCGCTTCCTCCTGAAGGCGTTGTCGTTTGGGCGGCATTCTTGTCCACTCCCGCAGCAAATGGTAGCCGCCCCCTCTTGCTCCCTGCCTGCTGCCCCCTGTCACCGGCACCCTATCCGAGGCCCCGTCATGCGACCTGATGAAGAAGCCCGCCTCGCCGCCGCCCTGCGGGAGAATCTGCGCCGCCGCAAGGCCCGCAGCCGCGCCCTGGCCGAAGATGCCGCCGCCCCAGCCCCCGAAGCGGGAGAGGCGACGGACACCGAACCAACAGGCGAAGGCCAGAAATCACGTGCCGATCAGGCGGGCGACCCATAGCCGCATCCCCCTTGGCGCCGGGAGGACGTTAGCAACAGGGGCGCCGTTGGTGGGAATTGCCCCTCGCCCAGGTGGCGCCCCCACCGCCTGATGAAGCGGCGCGCCTCAGGAACGCGATTTCTGAATCACAAGTCCAATCGATGTGCACACAAACGGCCCCAGCGCCAATCGCAGGTGGGCATCCGATTTATAGGGCGGAATATCGACGAAAAAATCGACCGGCTCACTCAGTACGTCAAAACAGACCGGCGCCACGCTGTGCCCGTCTTTTGCCAAGCGCGACACAATTCCTTCAATGTCCTTACGGCGAAAAATGTTAAGTGACGGGTTATTATCAATTGTCTCTTCATTAGAGGAAATATTATATTCTGTGGTGTGAACGGCAATGCCACCAGGCCGCAGGGTAGCGAGAGAATTTCTGATAAACGCCTCACCTGCCGCAAGCGAGCCCAAGTGCTCCAGGCTGCACGAGGACCAGCAGAAATCGAAATCGCGCAAATGCGTGCTGATATGGTTCATATCGCAGGTTTCGTATTCGACAAGCCGGTCGAACGACTCCCGGTCACAGATCTTTTCCTGAAAAAGCTCTGCAGCCGTTTTTGAATGCTGTCCGGTTGCGGCCCACCCAGCGTTGACGGCCAGTTCCACATCCGCATCCGTGGCGAGAACCGCAGCGCCATGTTTGGCAAAGGCCGACGGAAGAGGCTCGAGCCCCACGCCAAAGCCAAGGCCCCGGTTTCCCGGCGCAAGGAGCCCTGCAGCTTCCACATGTGCCGCGATAAAAACGTGCTCCCAGATCTTGCGATGAAGCCTTGGCGCCTCGCCCAGAAGGGTGAGCCATCTCTTGAACTCCGGATGCCGAAAATCTGCGGCGGTACACAGTGACGAGCGGAAAAACAGGCCCCCGGATATGGCCGGTACACTGCCCATCTCGCCGGCGGTCAGCATGCCCGCCGGGTGCTTAAGCATATCCTGTTGATGGCGCAGCCAGTCCAGGGTGCGATCAGCCAACTCAAAGGCCCTGCCACCATTGAATAAGGGATCCAAGGGAACCAGCCTGTATCCAAGTCTTCCAAGAAGGCTCTTTATGGACCTTTTGATCACGGCACACTCCCAATTACATATCAGAATTCGGCTACCGAACGCACGATCTCCAGAAGCCTGCCGGTTGCCTCACGCCAGCTTGGCAGCTTGGTGGGGTCGGCAAGGGGCGCCTGCCCTGCGGATAGGTCGTTCAGCCATTGACCTATGCATGCCGCCAGGTTCTCCGGGTCAGGCCCCGAAAAATACGTCGCCCCGTCGTGAACCAGCTCTCTGAATACCGCAAGATCTCGGCAGAGGACCGGCTTGCCAAGCCGCACGGCCTCTACCAGCGGCAGGCCAAAACCCTCTGCCTCCGAGGGGATGATGACGCCGGCGGCTGCCTGGTAGAGCTGGGCAAGCATGGCGTCGGATGCATCTTCAAAGAAGTGCAGCCGCTTCCCAAGTTCGGGATGCGTGTCGATCTGCCAGAGCACATCATCAGTTCCAAAACCCCGGCGCCCAACGATGGCGTAGTTCACCGCAACGCCGCGCCGCCAAAGGTGCTCAAACGCCCACAACGTCTGTTGATGCCCTTTACGTGCATAAATCTGGCTCACATGCAGAACCGTGGGCCGGCCCGGCAGGTTCAGTGGCGCCACCTCCTGCTGACCGGGCAGCGAATCGTAACCCAGATGAAACCAGTCTATTCTTGGCGTGTAATCTTTCTCCACGTGCTCGGCCAGAAAGCTCGCAAGGTCCTGCGCAACCGCCTGCGAAATGGCGACAAGTCCGTCCCAACTGGTGAGTGAAAGCAGATACTTCTGGTGGCGTTCACCAACCCCCGGCGCAAACCATTCTGGGTGCTGGATCGGGAGAAGATCATAAACAAGCGCCATAGCCGTCCCGCCGACCTCGTGTAACCGGCGCCTGAGTTCCGTAAGATACTGGCTTTCGTGCCCCAGGGTGAGCAGCAGAAAGCAATCTCCCCGCCGAATATCAATAATGCGGCGTTCCGTCTGCACAGAGGCACCGTTATGCGTCTCATCAATCCCAACCCAATCGGACTCACGCATGACAAGCGTGAGGTTATCAATCTCTACGGGAAGGATTTCGAGGCCATCTCCGCCCATCTCCTTGAGAGACTGGCTGATGCACTGAACCGTTCGGGGGATGCCGCCGGTACCCATGCCAAGGCAATGTGTCATGTCTACCAGCAGACGACCTGGGCCTGGGGGGATCCAGTTCGCCGCCAGCGCACGGGCAATGTCGGTAATTGCTGTACGGGGCAGAGTGGGAGTCATGGCATTACAAAGCGCGTCGATGACGGCCTGGGGCGGCATGCGTGGCTGACTTTCGGCATCGTCCGCCAGGGCCCCTAGCACCTGCAGATCATTGGCGGTCTTGCGATCGCTGCCACCCTCACCATCCAGACGGGTCCCGGGACGCTCTGGTACCAGCGCCTCAAAGGCATCGAGGACGCGCTCTGCGGTCTTGCGCCAGGAAAACTCGGCTGCCCGCAGCAAACCATAGGCCGCAAGTTCTTCGCGGAATGCCGCGTTGCCCAGCACGCGCTCAATTTGCGCCGCCATCTCCCGTGGGTCAGCGGGATTGAACATTGCATCTGCCCGTCCGATGACCTCAGGCATGCTGCTGACATTGCTGCACAGCACGGGGACACCGAGCGACATGGCTTCAAGCACAGGTAAACCGAACCCTTCCCAAAGGGACGGGTAAACCACCAGTGTTGCGGAGCCGATCAGGTCCACCAGCTCGTCGTCTCCGACGTCGAAAATGAAGCGGACCTCTTTCGGCCCAAGCCCACAGGCGGCGATTGCCTTATAGAGCGGCTCAAGCAGTCCATTGGGCTGACCAACCAGAGCCAGAGGTGCACGTCGGCGAACGTCTGCTGGCAAAAGCGCATAGGCCTCTATGAGGCGGGATACGTTTTTATGCGGATAAAAACCGCCATAATAAAGCAGATAAGATCCATCAAGACCCCGCTTGCGACGGGTGGCGAGACACCTGTCCGGCGAAATGTTTTCGCGTTTGAAAACATCTGATGGCCCCGCAGATATATTTACGATCTTGTCATCGCCAAGTTTCAGGAACCGTTTGCCATCAGTTTTCGTGGCTTCGGAAATAGCAAGAAACAGATCCGCACGTGCAAAATTTTCAAGCTTTTCGTGATACCAGTCCCGTAACTCCTGTGTGGGAAGCACGTCATTCTCAAAGTGAAGCGGCGTCAAATCGTAGAAAATAACGCCTGTTTTCGCACGGGTTGGAATACGGCCAATGCTTGTGGTCGCCTCACCCGAGAATCCCTCAAAAAGGCTGGTGATCAATACCGCGTCTGGATCGAGCGACAAAAGAAAATCTTCTCTGACTATTTCATTAATGAGCTGGGCCGTTTTTTTTCTGATGCACGCAGCGTTAACATTAAATGGCTTTCGATATGCAAAAATTTGATTTTTCGGCAAAATTCCATTCAGATTTTTTATTAAATGATGAATCTGATCTGCATAAAATCCATCAACTAAAACAAAATAGTCATGATTTCTCCGACTGGTAATCAGTTCCCGCACCAGGCTACCAGCGTATCGACCGATACCGCGACGCCGGCTTTCAGTGTGCGTCGCCTGGAAATCGATGACAATCCGCATTTAGTCTCTCCGCAGCGTAATGTTATCCATAATGTTTTTCTCAATACCATCCGCAAGCGCCTCTGACGCAAAACCAGCGTTTGTAGTTCCTCCCGAAACCTCTGCCGGAACGAGACGGCTGAATATCCATCTCACTTGGCCGCGCCTGCCAAGAACCAGCCAACGTGCTTTTCTGCGAATGCTGCCAGCCCTGTTGACCAGGACGGGCCTGAGGAGCGATGCCGCATATCGTGCAACCTTCAAAATAACCCTCAAAGCAACCCACTGTATCAGGGACACCACACCCTTTTTCCTGATTTTTGATATCAGCAAAAACGAGTCGCGCAGAATCGATCTGATAACGTCCCTCGCGGTCCTGCTGTTCGGATCGTTATTGAGCTCTCTCAGCCGCGCCAATTGATTGGCAAGCTGGCTGATTTGCTGCTGCGCGCCCAGGTCGAAGCGAATATAATTATCAAACACATTGGGCGGCAGGCCAAATGCATCTTGTAGTGCCGCCTGCTTATCGCTGACGTAGAAGCGATTCAAACCGTCAAAATAGACAAATGTGTAACCAAGCCCGATCAACACAGGTTCCCATTCCTGATGGGATGGCTCCCGTGTCAATGGCTTTGTGCTCTCGATAACGACGATCCAGGGGCGTACCTCTGAAGGGGTCCAGCCCTCAACGACAGCGCTCTCAAATCCCTCCACATCGATCTTCAGCCAATGAATGTCCTTTTCCCGGAATGCGTCGAGCAGGGAAGCAAGACGTATCGCCGGCACCTCCCGCCGCTCAAACCGGAATCCCTTTTTGGCATTCTCCAGCGCGACGCCTTCATCGGCAGTGCTCAATCCCGTGTCGGGAACGATGAAGAATGTGTGGACTTCCTCACTCGCCCCGACGAGAACCTCGCGAACGTCCTCATCGGGGCGGTCTTGCCGTAAAAGGTCGGCATAGAAACGGACGGGCTCAACGTGAACCCCGCGCCATCCCTTCTCGTAAAACCCGCGGCTGACCGAATCCGTGCGGGGATG
>CANCOY010000156.1 GCA_947379865.1 Acetobacteraceae bacterium | reverse complement strand
GCTTCCTGGGCGTTCTTTGCCTTGGAGGAGTACTGGCGCGGGGCGGCGGGCACATAGCGGGCGCCGTGGTTCGCCTCAATGGCACGCCGGGCGCCGGCAATGGCTTCGCCGGCCATCTGCACGCCATCGGTTCGCATATAGGTGATCAGGCCGACGGTTTCGCCACCCAGATCGACGCCCTCATAGAGGCGCTGGGCAACGGACATGGTGCGAGAGGCCGAGAAGCCGAGCTTGCGCGAGGCCTCCTGCTGCAGGGTGGAGGTGGTGAAGGGCGCCGCCGGATTACGCTTGGCTGGCTTGCTCTCAACCTCCGCGACCGCAAACGCGCGGCTATTGATCTCCGCCAGGGCCGCCGTGGCCTCTGCCTCGTTGCTCAGGCTGAACTTGTCGAGCTTGCGGCCACCAACATGGGTCAGGCGTGCCGTCACCAGGTCGCCAGCCAGGGTCTTGAACATGCCTTCGATGGACCAGTATTCCTGTGCCCGGAATTTCTCGATATCGAGTTCGCGGTCGCAGACAATGCGCAGAGCCACAGACTGAACACGGCCGGCCGACTTGGCACCCGGCAGCTTGCGCCAGAGAACGGGCGAAAGTGTGAAGCCGATCAGATAGTCGAGGGCGCGGCGGGCAAGATAAGCGTCGACCAGTTCGCCATGCACCGCGCGCGGCTTGGTCATCGCATCAAGAATCGCGTTCTTGGTGATCTCGTTGAAGACGACGCGCTCGACCTCAACGCCCTTGATCACGCCCTTGGCCTTCAGGATTTCCAGGACATGCCAGGAAATCGCCTCGCCTTCGCGATCAGGGTCGGTGGCGAGGATCAGGCGGGTCGGGCCGGCCTTGGCGTGCTCCTTGATCGTGCGGGCGATTTCGTTGACGCGCTTGGCGCCATCGCTATCGACCTCCCACAGCATCTCGAAGTCCTGGTCGGGCAGCACGGACCCGTCCTTGGATGGCAGGTCCCGGACATGGCCATAGCTCGCCAGCACCACATAGTCGGTACCGAGGTACTTGTTGATCGTCTTGGCCTTGGCGGGCGATTCGACTACGACGACGTTCATGGACGTTCTGCACTCGTTTCCTGGCGTGGGCGGCCAAGGCGCGCTTCGGATGAAGCGGCCGGACCAGACGATCTCTGACTTGAGACTGGACCCCGGAATGCGTCCAACCCTGGTTTTAGGCCCAGGCGACGCGGTTTCCGGCGTGCCGTACCAGACGGCCAGCCAGTTCGAGTTCAAGCAAAATGGTCAAAACCACAGGTGGTGTCAAATCGGCCTGCCGTACCAGTTCATCTATATCAACCGGTGTCGGCCCCAGAAGTGCCTCGATCCGCGCCCGCGCCAGATCCAGTTCAGCCTCGCTTGCCGGCATGGTGGGATACCCTTCAAGACCGTGTTCGGTGTGTCTTTCCCCGAACGATGGAGCCATGCTGGGTGGCAGGGCGTCGATCACGTCGTCAATCGATTCCACCAGCACGGCGCCATTACGAATAAGGTCGTTTGCACCCCTGCAGCGGGGGTCGAGGGGGGAGCCCGGCACGGCCATGACCTCCCGCCCATGTTCGCCAGCCATCCGCGCGGTGATGAGGGAGCCCGACTTCAGGGCCGCCTCCACCACCACCACGCCAAGCGACAGGCCGGCCACGATCCGGTTGCGGCGGGGAAAGCTGCGGGCCTGGGGAATGGTGCCCACGGGCATTTCCGCAACCAGCACGCCCTCCGCCCCGACACGCTCCTGCAGGGCCTTGTGCTCGGGCGGATAGACCACGTCGATTCCACCGGCCAGCACCGCAGCGGTACCTGTGGGCAGGCTGCCCTCATGGGCCGCCCCGTCGATCCCGCGCGCCAGGCCAGAGACCACGGTGATGCCACGCCCGCCAAGGTCACGCGCCAGATCGCGCGCAAAACGCACGCCGGCGGCCGAGGCATTGCGGGCGCCAACAATGGCCACCGTGGGTCGGCCAAGCAGGGCCGGATCGCCCTTCATGCTGATCAGGGGAGGGGGCGCCTCAACCTCGGCAAGCAGGGGCGGATAATCAGCCTCGGCCAAAGCGATCAGGCGGGCGCCTGCCTTTGCGATGGCGGCAAGCTCGCGCTCCGCCTCGGCGCGGGACGGGATCAGCAGCCCGTTGCGCCGGCCACCCTTGCGGGCCAGTTCCGGCAGCGCCTCAAGGGCTGCTGTGGCCGTGCCGAAGCGTGCCACGAGTTCGCGAAAGGTGACGGGGCCGACATTCTCACTCCGGATCAGGCGGACCCAGTCAAGCTTGTCAGCAGGGGAAAGGACGGTGGATCGGGGCGTCATCCCTCAAGAGTAGCATGAATGAGGGATCGTATCGCCTGTCAGATGTGGATCACGCGCCAGTTTTTCCGGCGCCGGTTTTCCCGGCCTCGGTTTTTCCTGCTTCAGTTTTCCCGGCCCCGATGCGCGGCTCGGTACCACCCAGAAGGCGGCGGATGTTTGCGTGGTGGCGGATCAGGATCAGGACCAGGCAGGCCGCCGCCAGTTCCGCGCGCTGCGGGTCGGCAAAGATCATGGCGTAGACTGGTGCCAGGCCCGCGGCGATCAGGGCGGCGAGCGACGAATAGCGCAGGACGGCCGCCACCAACAGCCAGGTGGCGCAGCAGGCCACGCCCACTGGCCAGGATAGGGCCAGCATCAGGCCAAGGAAGGTGGCCACGCCCTTGCCCCCCTTAAAGCCCAGCCAGACGGGGAAGATGTGCCCAAGGAAGGCCGCACCCCCGGCGATCACCGCCATGTCCGGTCCCCATTGTCCGGCGATCAGCACGGCAACCGCACCCTTGGCGCCATCAAGCAGCAGGGTGGCTGCAGCCAGGGGCTTGTTGCCGGTGCGCAGCACATTGGTGGCGCCAATATTGCCCGAGCCAATCGACCTGATGTCGCCCAGGCCAAACAGCCGTGTCAGCACCAGGCCGAACGGGATGGAGCCCAGCAGATACCCAATCACCCCCGCCGCCCAGAACGGCCAGGTGAAGGCAAATCCCCCCATGGGTTCAGGCATGAAAGGCCTCCTCAGGCCGTGTAGAGGTCATGGACAAGGCGCCCGCCGACAATGGTCATGATGGCGCGGCCCTGCACGGGCCTGGCATCATAAGGCGCATTCTTGGACTTGGAGCGGAAACGCTCCGTATCGATGCGCCAGGGCACATCCAGATCCAGCAGGGCGAGGTCTGCCGGGGCACCGATCCTGATGGCGCCAGAAGGCAGGCCGAAAAGCCGGGCTGGGGTGGCCGTCATGGCCTTGAGGGCGGTCAGCAGATCAACCTTGCGTCCATGCACCATTTCAAGCACCAGGGGCAGCATGGTTTCCAGCCCCACCATGCCATAGGCCGCCTGGGCAAAGGGCTGGCGCTTGCTTTCCACGTCCTGTGGGTCGTGGCTGGAGGCGATCACATCGATGGTGCCATCGGCAATCGCCGCCACCACCGCACGGCGGTCCATCTCGGGGCGAAGGGGCGGAGAGGTCTTGCAGAAGGTGCGGTACTCGCCCACCGCCGTCTCGTTCAGGGCGAAGTGATAGGGGGAGACGCCACAGCTGATCTCAACCCCCTCGGCCTTGGCCCGGGCAATCACCTCGATGCTCTCGGCGCAGCTGATCTGGCCGATGTGCAGGCGCCCGCCCGTCAGCTTGGCAAGACGCACGTCGCGCTCGATCATCATGGTCTCGGCGGCTGCCGGAATGCCGGGCAGGCCCAGGCGCGTTGCCACCTCGCCCTCGTTCATGGCGCCATCACGGGACAGAGCCGGCTCTTCGGCATGCTGAACGATCAGGGCGTTGAAGCGCCGGGCATAGGAAAGCGCGCGGCGCATCACCAGGGCAGAGGCAACCGCCCGGTCACCGTCGGTAAAGGCAATGGCACCCGCCGCCTTCAGCAGACCCAGTTCGGCGATCTCCTTGCCCCCCAGGCCCTTGGTTACCGCTGCCATGGGGAAGACATTGACGATGGAGGTGTTGTGCGCGCGCCTCGCGACATATTCGACAATCGCAGGCTCGTCGATCACGGGGCTGGTGTTTGGCATGCACAGCAGCGTCGTGATGCCACCCGCTGCCGCCGCCTCGCTGGCTGACGCCAGGGTTTCCTTGTGCTCGGCGCCTGGCTCGCCCACGAAAACGCGGGTGTCGATGAGGCCGGGGATCAGGGCGTGGCCCCGGCAGTCGACGCTGGCAACCCCCGACGGTGGCCCGTCGACAAACAGGCGGGGGCCAAAATCCTTGATCTCGCCGCCGACGGTCAAGAGGGCGCCGGGCGCGTCAAGCCCGCTGGCGGGATCAACCAGGCGGGCATTGAGATAGGCAACCAGACGACCCGGCTCGCCACCGGATCCGGACTTCAGTCCCGGGTTCTTCGACTCGGCGCTCATGGGGCGGGTTCCGCGCCGGTGTCCGGCAGATGGCGCGTCAGGGCGTCGAGGCAGGCCATGCGCACGGCCACGCCCATTTCGACCTGCTCGCGGATGACGCTGCGGTTGATGTCGTCGGCCACCAGACTGTCGATCTCCACACCCCGGTTCATGGGGCCGGGATGCATGATCAGCGCGTCTGGCTTGGCATGGGCCAGCTTGCGGTGGTCAAGGCCGTAGAAGTGAAAGTATTCCCGGAAGCTTGGCACATAGGCGCCCTGCATCCGCTCCAGCTGCAGGCGCAGCATCATCACGATGTCGGCGCCGTCCAGCGCCTTTTCCATGTCGGTATGCACTTCCACGCCCAGCCGCTCGATGGCGGTCGGCAGCAGGGTCGGCGGGCCGACGACGCGGACATAGGCGCCCATGGCGTTGAGCAGATGTATGTTCGAGCGGGCCACCCGGCTGTGCAGGATATCGCCGCAGATGGCCACGATCTGGCCCTGCAGCTTGCCGCGCCGGCGCCGGATCGTCAGGGCATCCAGCAGTGCCTGGGTGGGGTGCTCGTGGGTGCCGTCGCCGGCATTGATGACGGAGCCGCTTACCTTCTGGGCCAGCAGCTGGGCGGCCCCTGAATCCTGATGGCGGATCACCAGCACATCGGGATGCATGGCATTCAGCGTCATCGCCGTATCAAGCAGGGTCTCGCCCTTCTGCACCGCCGAGCGCGCCACCGACATGTTGATCACGTCTGCGCCAAGGCGCTTGCCGGCAAGCTCGAACGAGGTCGAGGTGCGGGTGGACGTCTCGAAGAACAGGTTGATCTGTGTCCGGCCCTTCAGCGTGCCGCGCTTCTTGTCGACCTGGCGGTTCAGGTCGACATATTCGTCGGCAAGGTCGAGCAGGAACTCGATGGCATCAGGCGCCAATCCCTCGATGCCGAGGAGATGGCGGTGCGGATAGGAGGCGAGCCGGGGGAGTGTCATCAAGATATTCCCTACACGCGGGCGCCCCAGCGGGCAAGACAAGTCAGCCAAGCCAGTGGAGGACAAGAGGAACAGAGCCTGCCGCCAGCAGCGTGGCAAGGGTTGTTATCGCCCCAACCAGGGCCGCATCGCCGCCCAGCTGCCGGGCCAGGATAAAGGCGCTCGGCGCCGTGGGCATGGCGGCGAAGAGAATCAGGCTGGCGCGGGCCTGGCCGCCAAGCCCCGTCACCTTTGCCATGCCCCAGATCAGGGCTGGAAAGACAAAGCACTTGGCAAGGGCACCAAGGATCACCGCACCCCTTGCCTTGCCCACCAGCGCAAGGTCAAGGCCGGCGCCCACGGCCATCAGGCCAAGGGGCAGGGCCGCCCCGCCCATCACCTCAAGCGTGCGAGCCGCCATGGGGTGCAGGCCAAGGCCAAACCGGTTCAGCCCGATGCCCACAAGACAGCCCAGGATCAGCGGATTGGTGGCGACATCCCGCAGGGTTGCCAGAAGGCCGGCCCGGGCTGTGCCAAAGCGGGCCAGCAGCAGCACACTAAGCAGGTTGACCGCCGGAACCATGCACGTGACCACCAGCGCCATCATCGACAGGCCAGGGGTGCCCGCAAGGGCTTTTGCCGCTGCAAGGGCCACAAAACCGTTACAGCGCGTTGCCCCCTGGAAAAGCGACGTATAGCCCGGCCCGCCCAGTCCAAGCGGGCGTGCCAGGGCGAAGGTCAGCAGCGCCATCACCACGATCCCGCCAAGCGAGGCCGCCAGCAGGCGACTGAACTCAAGCCCGCCGAGGTCTGCGAGGGCAAGGTCGTGGACCAGGAGGGCGGGAAACAGGATCATGTAGACCAGCCGCTCAAGGGCTGGCCAGAAGGGGGTGCCGGGAAAGCCCGTGCGTTTCAGCACGAAGCCAAGCACGATCAGCACGAAGACCGGGACCAGTGCATCGATGATATGGACCATGCGTTCCTGCCCCGGCGGATGCCCTCGCTTAAGGCCCGCCCGGGGGCAAGTCAATCAGCGCGCTGCCCGTCTCGGCAGCCTGCCCGAATTGACACTGCACCCGGCATTTCCTATGACCCCTAATCCCCAGAGCCAAGGCGAAAACGGAGAAACAACATGGACTTCGAGCCAAGCGAAGAGCAGCGGGCCTTCCAGGACGTGGCCCGGGACTTCGCGGCCGAGAACATGGCCCCCTTTGCAGCCGAGTGGGACGAGACCCACCACTTTCCCGTCGACACCCTGCGCAAGGCCGCGGCCCTCGGTTTTGCCGGGATCTATGTGGGTGATGATGTGGGCGGCACCGGCCTGGGGCGATTGGATGCGACCCTGATCTTCGAGGAACTGGCCGCCGCCTGCCCCTCCACGGCGGCCTATATCTCCATCCACAACATGGCCTCGTGGATGATTGACCGTTTCGGGACGGACGATCAGCGCCGCCAATTCCTGCCAAAGCTCTGCACCATGGAGCACATGGCCAGCTATTGCCTGACGGAACCGGGCTCAGGGTCAGACGCTGCGGCCCTCAAGACCCGCGCCGTGCGGGACGGGGACCATTATGTGCTGAACGGCACCAAGGCCTTCATCTCGGGCGGGTCGACCTCTGACATCTATGTCTGCATGGTCAGGACTGGCGCCGAGGGGCCCGGCGGCATCTCGTGCCTTGTGGTGGAGAAGGGCAGCCCCGGGCTCTCCTTCGGCAAGCAGGAACGCAAGATGGGCTGGCACAGCCAGCCAACCGC
>CANCOY010000155.1 GCA_947379865.1 Acetobacteraceae bacterium | reverse complement strand
ACCGCATCAAAGTCGTTGTAGGACATCTTCCAGACCATACGGTCGCGCAGGATGCCGGCATTGTTCACCACGCCGTCCAGCCGCCCAAAGGCCTCGACCGCGCCGCGCACGATGGCCTCGGCCGGGCCGGGCTCCGAGACGTCGCGGGTGTCGGCAATGGCCTCGCCGCCTGCCTTGCGGATCAGGGCGACCACGTCGGCGGCGGGCGTCTCGTCGGTGGGGGTGCCGTCGAGGCTGGCGCCCGCATCATTGACGACGATCTTGGCGCCTTCGGCTGCGGCGGCGAGGGCGATTTCACGGCCGATGCCGCGCCCGCCGCCAGTAACGATAATGACCTTGCCGTCGAGTGTGGGGTGCGTTGTCATGTCATGTCCTCCCTTTTTGTGTTGATTGCTCAGCGGGGCATGTTGAAGCCGCCGGAGACGCTGACGATCTGGCCCGTCAGCATGCGGGCGCGCTCAGACGCCAGAAAGGCAACGGTCCAGGCAATATCCAGGGCCTCGGGCCGTCGCTTCAGGGGAATGCTTGCCTCCATGTACTGGATTTCCTTCGGGCCAAAGCCGACCTGCTGTTGCCAAAGGCTGCCTTCGCCAATGTCGGCCTCGTCGGGGATCACCAGGCCCGGTGCCACAGTATTGGCACGCACACCAAAACGGCCATATTCCTTGGCGATGGAGCGCATGAAAGTCGCAACGCCTGCCTTCATCGCGCCATAGTCGGCCACACGATGCTCGCCAAAGGCGGCGTCGCTGGCGATGGACACGATCGATCCGGCCCGTCGGTCGCGCATGCGGCCAAGCACGGCGCGGGTGAGTGCAAAGGTTGGGAACAGGTTCAGGCGATAGGCTTTTTCCCAGCGTTCTGGCTCAAGATCCAGAAAGAAGCGGGCATCCCCATTCCAGCCCACGTTGTTCACCAGAACATCGGGGGCGCCATGGGCGGCTTCAACCTCGGCAACAGCTGCGTCGACGGCGGCAATCTCTGTTACGTCAACGCCATGGACACTTGCCTTGCCGCCAGCGGCTGCAATCTCGCCAGCTGTTTTTTCGGCTTGCATAACATCACGGTCAAGGATGGCGACATGGGCGCCTTCGCCGGCAAGTACCATTGAAATGGCCCGGCCAATGTTTGAAGCGCCGCCGCTGACAAGCGCTACCTTTCCTGCAAGACCCAGATCCATCGCATCCTCCTGGTCGCCACTTGGCTGATGAAGGTATTCTACGGGCGATTAGAATTCTTGGTAGGCCTTTGTCGCAGGGGCTGAAATCCGCAACAACACCTGCAGGCTGCAAGCACCGGGCCAATGCCATGGCGGCGCCTGAAGCAGCAAAAATCTGCACACCACGCGAAAACCGAAACAACACACTCATTGCAATGGTTCGCAAGCAATGCAAATATGATTGGCATACGTAATAAAAGAACGCAGCAGGAGACGGCAAATGCACAAAGTGATCAATGAAAGCGCCATGTCTGGGTTGGCCTCCACCCCGGCGGTGGTTGCCATGGTCAGCGAGATTGTCGCCGCTTATGTTGCCGGCAACACCTTGCCGTCGGCAGATCTTCCGGGGCTGATCCGCCGGGTTCACGAGGCGGTCAGTGGCCTGGGCGAGGCCCCTGTGGCAGCGGTCGCAGACGCGCCGCAGCGCCCGGCCGTGCCCATCCGCAAATCCGTTGCCGATGACTCTGTCGCCTGTCTTGAGTGTGGCGTGCGGCACAAGATGCTGCGCCGGCACCTGATGACCAGCCACGGGCTGACCCCCCGTGACTATCGCGCCAAGTGGAGCCTGCCGGCCGACTATCCCCTGATTGCGCCAAACTACAGTGTCCAGCGCTCGGAGCTTGCAACCAAGATTGGCCTTGGCAAGCGTCCGCGCACCCAGGTGGCAGTCCCGGCGACGGGCCGTCGGCGCAGCACGCCAGCAGGCGCATCCGCCGCAGCGCTGGCAGCAGGGGTCGTCACCACGCGCCGCCGGGGGCCACGCGCCCAGGCCTGATTGCCAATCAGGGTATCGCAACCGGCCGGGAATCTGGCCGGTTGCTTTCGCCTGTTCCCCGGTGCATCAAGCCAGCAGGCAGCAAAGTGGCTGCATGGCTGATCACGGCAGGGGGAAGCGGAAATGGCGCGGGACGACAGGATGCCGATCATCATCGGCGTAGGTGAGTTTTCCGAGCAGATTGGCGCGCCCGACTATGCCGCGCTTTCGCCCGCAGACCTTGCCGGGCGCGCTGCGGCGCTCGCCGTTCTGGATACCGGCTCTGGCCCGGCTGTGGCTGATGCCATCGATACCATTGCCTCCATTCGCCAGTTTGAAATCTCGACGCCGGCGGCCGTGGCACCCTTTGGGTGCTCGAACAATTTTCCCCGCTCGGTTGCGCGGCGCATTGGTGCCAACCCGGCACGCGCCGTACTCGAAGTAACGGGTGGGCAGGGGCCGCAGCATCTGGTTGGCGAATTTGCCGCCAAGATCATGGCCGGCACTGTTGAGACCGTGCTGCTTGTCGGCTCTGAAGCCATCTCCACCGTGCGCCATCTCCAGTCGAAGGGTGAGACACCGGATTGGTCCGAGCAGGTTGAGGGTGAGTTGGAAGACCGTGGCTATGCGCTTGAAGCCATGTGGATGCCTTATGTTTTCCGCCATGGCCTGCGCACGCCCATCCAGATCTATGCGATCCTGGAGAACGCCCGCCGCAAGCGCCTCGGCCTTTCCCGCGAGGCTTATGCAACCGAGATGGGGCGCCTTTTTGCGCCCTTCTCTGAAGCGGCGGCGCGCAATCCCCATGCCATGTCGCGTGAGGCCCGCAGTGTGGAAGAAATCGCCACGCCGACCGAGCGCAACCGCATGCTCTCCGATCCATTTCCCCGCTTTGTCGTCTCGCGTGATCAGGCGAACCAGGCCGCGGCGGTGATCCTCACCTCCGTGGGCCGGGCACGCGCCCTTGGCGTGCCAGAGGACCGTTGGGTCTATTTGCATGGCCATGCGGACGCGAAGGAACGCATGGTCATGGACCGCCAGGACATGGGCGCTTATCCGGCGGCGGTCGCCGCAGCCGAGCGTGCCCTTGCCCAGGCCGGCATAACGGCTGCTGACCTTGGGGTCATCGATTTCTACTCGTGCTTCCCCGTGGCGGTGTTTGGCCTGTGCGATGGTCTGGGGATTTCCCCTGCCGATCCCCGTGGCCTTACGGTAACGGGCGGGCTGCCGTTCTTTGGCGGGGCCGGCAACAACTATTCCATGCATGCCCTGGCCGAGGTCATTGGCGCCCTGCGCGCCCGGCCGGGCGCGTTTGGCTTTGTTGGCGCCAATGGTGGCTTCCTCTCGAAGTATTCCGTGGGCGTCTATTCAACGCGCCCGGCGCATTACCAGCCAGACGACAGCAAGGCCCTGCAGGCCGAGATCGACGGCTGGGCGGCGCCCGAGGTGGTCGAGGAGCCCGAAGGCGAGGGCGTGGTCGAGACCTACACCATCGATTATCAGGGTGCGGGTGAGCCCAAGCCCGTCATCGTGGGCCGCCTGGCGAATGGGGCGCGCTTCATGGCGGCGGCAGCACCAGGCAGTGCCGAGGTGCAGATCATGCTGCACGAGGATCCGCTGGGCCGCGCCGTGCGGGTGACCAAGGCGGCCGACCCCACCAAGGGCATGAACCTGTTCACCTTCGTCTGAGGCTTCCAGCACTCAGTACTCAAACAAAAAAAGGCGCCCCGCCGGCTTACCGACGGGGCGCCTTCTTCTTGTCTGCTTACATGCGCTCGATGATCGTGGCGGGAGCCATGCCACCGGCGGCGCACAGCGTTGCCATGCCGACCGAGAGGTCGCGGCGTTCCATCTCGTCCAGCAGCGTGCCGAGGATGATGGCGCCCGTCGCACCAATGGGATGGCCCAGCGCCATGGCGCCGCCATTCACATTGACGATGCTGGGGTCAACGCCGAGGTCACGCATGAACTTCATCGGCACCACCGCGAAGGCCTCGTTGATCTCGAACAGCTGGATGTCGCGGATGGTCATGCCGGCCAGTGCCAGGGCGCGCTTGGCGGCCGGGACGGGGGCATTCAGCATCAGCTCCGGGCTGTCGCCGGCATTGGCGATGGCGCGGATACGGGCACGCGGCTTCAGGCCGTGGGCGCGGGCATATTCCGGTGAGGCCAGCACAATGGCGCCGGCGCCATCAACCACGCCCGACGAATTGCCGGCATGGTGGATGTGCGTGATCTTCACATCTGGATAGGTCGCCTCGACCAGCTTGCGATAGGAATTGCCTTCCTCGTCGAGGGGGGCGTTGTACATCGCCTCGAAGGCCGGCTTCAGGCTGGCCAGGCCCTCAAGCGTGGTCTGGGGGCGCGGGAATTCCTCGCGGTCCAGCGCCACGCTGCCGTCTTCGTGATAGACCGGCACGACGCTGCGGGCGAAATAGCCATTCTTGATGGCATGGTCGGCGCGGCGCTGGCTTTCCACTGCCAGCTTCTCGGTATCCTCGCGGCTGAAGCCCTCGAGGGTCGCGATCAGGTCGGCGCAGATGCCCTGGTGCGGCTGCGGATGCAGGCTGCGCAGGTGCATGTTCTCGGAGTCGATGAAGGGCTTCGGCGTCAGGGTCGAGCCATAGGACATGGACTCGACGCCGCCGGCGACGATCAGGTTCTGCATGCCCGACATGATGCCCATGGCGCCCAGGTTCACGGCCGTCAGGCCCGAACCACAGAAACGGTCGAGCGAGAAGCCCGGCGCCTTGGTGTCGTAACCCGCATCAAGGGCTGACATGCGCGCAATGCACGAGCCCTGCTTGCCGATCTGGCTGCCGCAGCCCGCGATGACGTCGTCGACTTCGCTGGTGTTGAGGTTGTTGCGCTCGGCCAGTGCCTTCAGCACGGTGGCGAGGATCCGCTGGGGGTGGACGCTCGACAGCGCGCCCTTGCCGTACTTGCCAATGCCGCGCGGCGTGCGCGCCGCGTCGATGATCCACGCTTCCTGCATCACTCACCCTTTCGAGCGACCCCAGCCATCCTTGTGCGGATGGAGGTGGCCAGATCTGTCTGTTTCCCGAAACGACCTAACCCGGCAGGCGGGGCCTGCCGGGCAGAGCGCCGGAGCCGCATAATTGGCGCAACGCCGATGCGTTTCAAGCCGACCCCCGCTGGACAGGCTTTGCCGGGGCACACATCATCCGCGAAACACTTTGGGGGAAACAGCAATGCGCATCGTCGGCCACCTTGGCACCTCACGTCCCACGCTTGCCCCGGCCGACCTTGGCTCTGGCACCTCGGCAGCATCTGAGGCAACGCGTGCCGCCAATGCCGCCGTGCTTGATGCGCTTCCCTTTGATGACCTCGAGGACTTCGATTTTGCGGCGCGGGGCTTCATCGCCACACTGGAGGATCCGGTGATCCGGGCGGATGACGGACGCGTGGTCAGCGACCTCGCCGCTTATGCCTTTCTTGATGGCCCGGCGCCCGCCACCGCCAACCCCAGCCTGTGGCGTCAGGCCCAGTTGCTGACCCGTCACGGCCTGTTTGAAGTGGTTGACGGTGTCTATCAGGTGCGTGGCTTCGACATCTCGATCATCACGTTCATCCGGGGTGCCACTGGCTGGATCGTTGTGGATCCGCTGACCACGGCGGAGGCGGCGGCTGCGGCCTATGGCCTGGTGAAGCGGCATCTGGCCGACCTGCCGGTAGTGGCGGTGATTTATTCCCACAGCCATGCCGATCATTTTGGTGGTGTGCGCGGCGTGGTGGAGCAGGCGGATGTAGAGGCCGGGCGGGTGCGGGTAATCGCGCCGGAAGGCTTTCTTGAGCACGCCGTCAGCGAAAACATCATCGCCGGCAATGCCATGAGCCGGCGCGCCACCTTCCAGTTTGGCCAGGGGCTGACCCGGGGGCCGGAAGGGGAGCTTACCTCCGGCCTTGGCCCGGCGATCTCACGCGGGACGCTTACCCTGATTGCGCCGACCGAGACCGTGACCTTCACGGGCGAGGAACTGACGGTGGACGGCGTTCTGCTGGAGTTCCAGATGACGCCGGGAGCCGAGGCGCCGTCGGAGATGAACTTCTTCATGCCCGGCCGCAAGCTGCTGTTCCTGGCAGAGAACGCCAATGCGACCATGCACAACCTGCTGCCCCTGCGCGGCGCCCTGGTGCGCGATGCCAAGGCTTGGGCGGATTATCTGACGGAATCGATCCGACGCTACGCCGACCGGACAGATGCCATGTGCGCCGCGCATTTCTGGCCACGCTGGGGCCGCGAGCCCATCGGCCGGTTCCTGCGCACCCACCGCGATGCCTATAAATACCTGCACGACCAGACCGTGCGCCTGATGAATGCGGGCCTCACCGGCATCGAGATTGCCGAATGCCTCGACCTGCCACCGCCGCTGGCGCGCCAGTTCTATAACCGTGGCTATTACGGGACCATGAGCCACAACACCCGCGCGGTCTATCAGCGTTACATGGGTTGGTATGATGGCAATCCGGCCTCCCTCAACCCCCTGCCACCCGAGGCGCTGGGGCCGCGCTATGTGGAGGCAATGGGCGGGGCTGAGGCAGTGCTGGCCCGCGCCAAGGAGGCGGCCGAGGCGGCCGACTATCGCTGGGCAGCGCAGTTGCTGAACCATCTGGTCTTTGCCGATCCGCAGAACACAACGGCCAAGGATCTGCTGGCGGCGGTCTATCGGCAGATGGGCTTCCAGGCGGAAAGCGGGGTGTGGCGCAATGTCTATCTGACGGGTGCCCAGGAACTGACCGACGGCGTGGCCAAGGGCCGCGCGCACACCGTGCCGTTCGACATGATCCGCGCCACCACCACGCCCATGCTGCTGGATTTTCTCAGCGTGCGGATCAATGGTGAGCGGGCGCGGGGCCATGCCCTTGCCATCAACCTCGACCTCACCGACTTCCGCGAGACCCACCTGATCAGCCTCGCCAATTCCGCCCTGGTGCATGAGGCTGGCATCACAGACCCGGCGGCCAATGCCACCCTGCGCCTGCGCCGGGCAGACTTCCTGGGGCTGATCTTTGGTCTGACGCGCCTCGACGACCGCGTGGCTTCTGGCGATGTGGTGGTGGAGGGTGATGTTGGTGCCGTGGCGGCCCTGCTCTCGCTGGTCGA
>CANCOY010000154.1 GCA_947379865.1 Acetobacteraceae bacterium | reverse complement strand
CACTTGGCCCTTGTCGCCCGGGGCTTCATGATTGGGCGCTGCCGATCCCGCCGCAAGCGCCGGACGGCCTGAAGGAGGAACGACCTTGGCCAACATGCCCTATGCCGATCCGGCAAACCTGCCCGAGCGTGAGCGCGCGACCGTTGCCGGCCTGCCGCCCCTGAACATCTTCCGCATGCTGGCCCATGCCCCGGCGCCGCTGGGGGCCTGGCTGAAGCTGGGCAACCGCATCCTCACCGCCATGGAGGTGCCGGCCGACCTGCGCGAGATCGCCATCCTTGCCGTCGCCCGCGCCACCGGCAGTGTCTATGAATGGACGCAGCATGTGGTGATCGGCCGGGCCTGCGGCATGACCGAGGCGCAGATCGAGGCGCTGGCCGCCGACCGCGACGACGACGCCAGCCTGGGCGACGCCGGGCGCCTGGCCGTGCGCGCTGCCCGCGAAAGTGCGCGCGACCACAAGGTCAGCACCGCCACCCTCACCGCCTTGCGCGCCGCCGTGGGCGACCGCCAGGCGGTGGAGTTGCTCCACACCATCGGCTTTTACACCTATGTCTCCATCTTCCTGCAGACCACCGGCGTCGATGTGGACCAGCTCGACCCCGCCGGCTGGACCCAGATGAAGGGCAGCGGCGGCGGGGCGGGCGAGGACTGAACCCCGGCCCTCGATGTCTGGCCCAAAGGCGCGCCTCGCCAAACGCGTGCGCGCCTTTGGGCGGTTGAAATCAAGCAGGACAGCCGCCGGCCCGCGTGGCCCGTGCCGGCACGTCTGCAATGTTCCTTGCCCCTGGCCGTGACCCCGGCCAGGTCAATCCGGGAGAGACGCCCATGGTCGACCTCAGCGTTCCCACCGCCCCCCTTGGCGAGACACCCTCTCTGGTGCTGGCGGAATGGGTTGTCATGGCCCTGGTGATCGTCATCGGCATGATCGTAGAACGCCGCCGCCGCCCACCCCGGGACTAGGGTTTGCTCTCTATGCAGACCACCGGCGTCGATGTCGACCAGATGACCGAGGCGGCCGGATCCAGATGAAGGGCCGTGGCGGAGGGAATTCTTAACCCTTTCACAAGAGACTTCCCGGTGAGGGATGTGGCTCGGCTCTCAAGCTGTTTCAGGCTTGAGAGCCGAGTGGTGACAGGTTACAACAGGAATGATCTCCGGTTTTCGCCACAAGGGGCTTCGGCGCCTTCATGAGACGGGGAGACCCCTGTGACGTGGATCTGATTGACTATCATCAGGAGGCTTACCATGGCGATGAAGCGGCCACCGCATCCGGGTTTGTCGATCCGCCACGATTGTCTGGCACCGCTTGGGCTGAGTGTGACCGCTGCCGCCCGCGGGCTGGGCGTCAGCCGGAAACAGCTGTCGGACGTACTGAACGGGCACGCCGGGATCTCGCCCGAGATGGCCATCCGCCTCGACAAGGCCTTCGGCGGGGGCGCCGAAGCGTGGTATCGCCTGCAGGCGGCCTATGATCTGGCGCAGGCCATGGAGCGCGCGGACGCGATCACGGTAACACGCCTCACCGCCGCCTGAGGAGGCGACGACCAGCCGGGTGCAAGGCCCTATTTGCAGGGGCCGAGGAACTTGCCGCTGACCTTGCTGCCCATGGTCATGCCTTCGCTGGCCATGGTAACCTCGCTGGTGGCGTCGAACCGGGTGGGGCTGGCGGTGCCCTTGCTGTGGACCTGCACGGGGCCGGCGCCGGCGCCTTCGCAGGCAAGTGTGGTCTCGAAGCTGTTGCCAGAGGCCTGCTGTTTGATCACCTTGCAGCTGCCATTGCTGGCGGCCGTTGCCTCGCCGGGGCCCTTGGCAGCGTCCTCGGGGCTCAGGCAATAGCGAAAGCTGGTGGTCTGGCCACTGCCCATGGCGGCCAGGGCCTCGGGCGGCATGTCCTCCATGCCGGGCATGGACATGCCGGTGCTGGTGGAGGTGATCTCCCACTGGCCCGGTTGCATGACTTGTGTCTGGGCCAGGGCCGGGGGACTGGTGAGGATCAGAAAGGCAAGGGCCAGCTTCTTCATGGCGCGCTCCTGTGCAATATCCGCACGCCATTTCCCCAAATCCTGCGCCCGGGCGTCAACCAAAGCTTGATCCGTTCTGCAGGAATTCCGGTGCGACCCCCCTCCCCTCCTCAGCCCGCGCCCTGGCGGGCGAGCGCCAGCTTGAGGGCGCGGGCAAGCTCGATGCGTTCTTCGGGGGCGAGGAACGACCCGATGATCAGGCGGCGGCCGTGGGAGGAGAGGATGATCTGGCTGTCCTCGCGCTCGGGATCAGGCTCGGTAAGGCGCAGCCAATAGGGCTGGAAGGTCCAGCGGCGGGCGCTGCCGTCTGGCTGGGTGCGCACCACCTCCAGCGTCGTGTCGTCCAGCCGCACCGTCTCGGTCAGGCGGCCGCTGTAATAGTTGCGGCGGAAGGCGAGATAGACCAGCACCACGTCCAGCCCGAAGAAGCCGAACACCGGCCAGGCCCCCATGAGGGTAAAGGCCACCCCGGCCACAAAGCTGACCAGGGTCAGGATCCCCATCACCACCACAAAGCCCGTCGGCCCCAGCGACCGGTTGGGCCGCAGCACAGCGTCGAAATAGAGCGGCCCAGAGGTTTGCCCCTCAGTGGGGGGAGCCTCTGTGGATAGGGCCTGCGGGGCGGGTGCGGCCTGAAGCTGATCTGCGGGTGCCAGGGTCATGACCCGATCCTAGCGGCACCGCCGCCACCCGGGTAGCGCCTTTGCCACCCCCAGGGGCGGCGCTTTGGCGCAGCAGGCCGACATGTTCGCCAAAGGCGGGTTTCGCTAACACGTTCGGGGCACATGTTAAAAAAACGGCGTTTCGTTAACACGTCGGCCGAGGCCCCATCCCGGCATTGGCGGCTGGCGCTTGCCCGCCTACACTTGCCCCATGATGAAACGCGCCGAGATCGAAACCCTGTTCACGCGGCTGGCGGCCAGCAACCCCTCGCCCGAGACGGAACTGGCTTTTTCCAGCCCCTATACGCTGCTGGTGGCGGTGGTGCTGTCGGCCCAGTCCACCGATGTGGGGGTGAACAAGGCGACAACGGTGCTCTATGCCCTGGCCGATACGCCGGCCGCCATGGTGGCCCTGGGCGAAGACAAGGTGCGCGAGGCGATCAAGACCATTGGCCTCTTTCGCACCAAGGCAAAGAACGTCATCGCCTTGTCGCAGATCCTGCTCGACCGCCATGGCGGCACGGTGCCCCATGACCGCGAGGCGCTGGAAAGCCTGCCGGGGGTGGGCCGCAAGACGGCGAATGTGGTGCTGAACACCGCCTTTGGCGAGCCGACCATTGCGGTTGATACCCACATCTTCCGCGTCTCCAACCGCATGGGCCTGGCGCCGGGCAAGACGGTGGAGGAAGTGGAACAGAAACTGCTGAAGCGGGTGCCAAAGGCCTTCCGCCTGAATGCCCATCATTGGCTGATCCTGCACGGCCGCTATACCTGCCTTGCCCGCAAGCCGCTGTGCCCCTCGTGCCCCGTGGCCGACCTGTGCGGCTTCAAGGCCAAGACGCTTTAGCGAGGCCACGCGCCATGACCCGCCGCCTGATTGTCTATACCGACTACAAGAGCCCCTATGCCTTTGTTGCCAATGCGGCGATTGCGGCCCTGGAAGAAAGCCACGGGGTTACACTCGACTGGCGGCCCTATACCCTGCGCATCGCCGAGTTTCTTGATCCCGTGGCCAGCCGCTCGGCCCATAATTGGCGCAAGGTGCGCTATGCCTATCGCGATGCCCGGCGCTTTGCCAATCAGCAGGGCCTGGTCCTGAAGGGGCCGGTGCGCATCTTTGATGCCTGGCTGGCCAGTGCGGGCATGCTGTTTGCCCAAGCCAACGGCTTTTTTCCCGCCTATCACCAGACGGTGTTCACCCGCTTCTGGGCGCACCAGCTCGACCTCGACGTGCTGGACGAACTGGTGGCACTGGTGGACGAGATCGCGGGCCTCGGCGCCGCCTTCCGCGCCTATGCCGAAGGGCCGGCCGCAGAGGAGCACGAGGCGCTGCGGCTGGAGGCGGAAGGGCTGGGGGTGTTTGGCGTGCCGACCCTGGTGCTGGACGGTGAGCTTTATTGGGGTGGCGACAGGCTTAGCCTGGTGAAGGAACAGCTCTTGGCGCGCGGCCGCGCAGGCGGCTGAAACACTGGGCACCGGCGCCGCGCGTCTCGGCATGGCTGACCCGCCCGGCACCTCCGGCCTGGCCATAGAGAAACACCAGCAGCACACAGCCGCCATCGGCATATTGCCAGACCTCCGCCGGGTCATCGTGCCGCGTCAGGCTGGGGGCGCCAAGCAGGCCCGCCACCTCAGCCCCGCTCAGCCCCACCAGTTCGCCCGGCGTATTGGCCCGGGGCAGCCCCTTGGGGGCCGGGGGCACAAGATCCATGAGGGCAGGGGCACGGCTGGCAACCGGGGGCCGGGGCGCCTGCGCGCAGGCGGCAAGGGCCAGCAGGGCCACTACCAGGGCCGCACGCAGCCCCGCCGGCCAAAGGCCGCTGACCGTTCCTGCCTGAAGACCCTGAGTCATGCCGCGTGCCATGCTGTTCCCCTGTCGGGATGGCTGGCATCCCTTCGCATAGGGTTACAGCAAAATTTCCAGCCTTTGACCATGGGGCAATTGACGCAGGGGCCTCTTTTCAGGGCTTATTTTCACGCCCTTTCTTCAGGACCGGGAGAGCGCCGCCTGTTTCCAGACATGAACCATGGCGGCGGCCACCAGCAGGGGCGCCAGCAGATTCACCACCGGCACCGTCAGCAGGAAGGCGCCCAGCAACCCGGCCAGAAACACCCGTCCCCGGCTTGCCGCCATCAGGTGCTGCACCTGCGCCAGGGGCGCGTGGCGCAGGCCGATCTGGCCAAAATACTCCCGCCCCAGCAGATAGCCATTGAGGGCATAGAAGCCAATGGGGGCGAGCGGTGCGGCGATAATGTAAAGTGGCAGGGCCAGCAGGTTCAGCAACAGGGCCTGGCCGGCAAAGCGCAGGCCCGCTTTCAGGCCCGGCCACAGGGCCACCGGCTGGCCCGGCACATCGCCCTTGTAGTCCTGCTGCTCCACCGCCGCCGCCACATCATCGATGAACAGGCCCAGCAAGGCGGTCATCAGCAGCGGAAAGGCAAACCAGGCGCCCAGCAGGCTCAGCACCCCGCCCAGCCATTGCGCCAGGGCCTGCACCCAGCCCTGGTCCGTCTGCCCCGCCGCCACCGAACCGGCGCCAGCAATGCCAAGCCAGACCAGCACCAGCATCACCCCCAGCGCCACGCCCAGGCTGATCAGCAGCGCCCGCCGGAAGGCTGGTTGCAGCACCTGCCCCATGGCCCGCCCATAAGCCCCGATCACCGTCATTGTCCGCACCTCCCCCACGCCAGCGCGTGCCTGGCTGAATACATAGCCTCCGGCGCCGATGGCGGGAAGATGGGGAACCGGCAGTGGGGTGGTTGCGGCGCCCTCAGGGCACCGCGCTGCGTTGCTGTGCGGCAGGGGCTGCGGCAGCCGATGCAGGCGCCTCCACGGGAGCTGGCACGTTTTGCGGACGCGCGGAGGATGCCTCCACCGACACCGACTTTTGGGGCGGTGACCCCAAGGCAAAGCCGGTCTGGAAGGAGGCCACAATAAGCCCCGCCACAGCCACGATCAGAGCGGCAAGTGTGCCGATGGTCCATTGCATGTGGGACCGCGCCTCAGCCCTGGTGGGTATTGCGGCAAGCTGGGCCCCGACCTCGCCCTTGAAGGCCGTAAACTGGGCCCCAACCTCACCCTTCAAGGCCGTAAGCTGGGTCCCAAACTCGCCCTTGAAGGCCGCGATGTCGGTGCGCAATTCCTGAAAGCCGAGACGCATCTCTCCCAATACGCGCTCAAATTTCACGTCCACATCCCTGAGCTTGGTATCTGTCCGCGCCTCGGCGGCGGCGATCTTGGCGTCCGTCAGCTCGTTGTCCGGATCGGGGCCTGGGTTCGGCATAGGGCTGTCTCCGGTGGCGGGGGCGGTGTCCGATGATGCCAGCGTGGGAACGGCCGCAGTATCCACCATCTGATCCGAAGTGGAACGGGAAAGCGGTGCCGTGGTTCCGGCAAGAGAGGGTGTGGCGGGAGGGGTCATGAGAGGTGGCGTGATGTTCCGGGTGATTTCCGTTTACCGGGAATAGAAATCTAGCCGGGAATTTTATCTCTCGTCCACGTCTTTTGAGGGAATGTTCATCTCTCAGACCCGAAGCCTCAAGCGGCCCTGAGGCAGAAGACGGCTCAGGGCGCCGGCTTGGCTTGCGGTGCGACAGGGACCTCGGCACCGGGCGCCGGCACCACCAGAGGGGCTTGCGCTTTTGGTGACAAAGCCGGGGAGGCTTCCAGTTGAGGGGGCTTTGGCGGCAGCACCCCAACGGCAAGGCCAGTCTGGAAGGACGCCACAATAATTCCCGCCACGGCTACGATCAGGGCCGCAAGTGTGCCGATGGTCCATTGCATGTTGGACCGGACCTCAGCCCTGGTGGGCATTGCGGCAAGCTGGGTCCCAACCTCACCCTTGAAGGAGGCAATGCCGGCGGTCTGATCCGCAACGGCCTTGACCAGATCGCCCCGGAAAGTGGCCATGGCGGCACCCTGATCAGCCATGGCCTTCAACACCTCCCCCCGGAAGGTGGCCATGTCGGTGCGCAAGCCTTCGAAATCCTGACGCAGGCTCCCCTCGAGGCGCGCCAGATCGCGTTCTTTCCGCGCCTCGGCGGCGGCGATCTTGGCGTCCGTCAGCTCGTTTCCCGGATCAGGGCCAGGGTTCGGCATTGGGCTGTCTCCGGTGGCAGGGGCGTCGGCGGATGATGCCCGCGCTGGAACGTCCACAGTAACCACCATCTGGTCCGAAGTGGAATGGGAAAGCGGTGCCGTGGTTCCGGCGAGGGAGGGCGTGGCGGTAGGGGTCATGGGATGGAGGTGGCGTGATGTTCCGGGAGATTTCCGTTCGCAAGGAAAAATCTAGCCGGGAATTTTATCTCTCGTCTACGTCTTTTGAGGGAATATGCATCTCCCGGACCCAAGGCCCCAAGCGGCAATCAGGCGCAAGGTCGCTCAGGGCGCCGGCTTGGGTTGCTGTGTGACAGGAGCCTCGGCACCGGGCGCCGGCACCGCCACAGGGGCTGGCGCTTTTGG
>CANCOY010000153.1 GCA_947379865.1 Acetobacteraceae bacterium | reverse complement strand
GTCGAGGTCGATCAGGGCCACGCGCTTGTCGGCGGCGGCCAGCGCCGTACCCAGATTGATGGCCGTGGTGGTCTTTCCCACCCCGCCCTTCTGGTTGACGATGGCGATGATGCGGGCGCGCGTACCCGGGCTTGCCGGGAAAGGGCTGGTCTGTTTATCCGCTGACACGGGCAAGACCCCTAAGTCTGAGGATTGATCCCGAAGGATCCGTGCGGCTCTGATGCCACGAGGG
This sequence comes from Acetobacteraceae bacterium, assembly GCA_947379865.1. Taxonomy (GTDB): domain Bacteria; phylum Pseudomonadota; class Alphaproteobacteria; order Zavarziniales; family Zavarziniaceae; genus CANCOY01. Next base: position 6,957 of record CANCOY010000153.1, on the reverse strand, counting down.
TTCCAGTGTCCAACAGGCGCGGGCGGCGGTCAATTCTTCAGCCGCCATCCGACCCTTCAGAAACAGGCATTCCGTGCCAGAGCCGATGAATTTTTCTGCATGCTCCAGCAGGCGGACAAGGGGGGCACAGGCCCGCGCCGTCACCATGGCGGCGGGAAAGCCCGCCAGGGTCTCGATCCGGCTGGTGTGGACGGTCAGCTGCGTGCCGGTGATTCGCGCCGCCTCACGCAGGAAGACGCCCTTGCGCACGTCGCTGTCCACCAGATGCACATTGGCCTGGCCCATGATGGCCAGCACCAGGCCGGGAAAGCCGGCACCACTGCCCAGATCCACCAGCGGTCCCTGCTCCCGCACCCCGGGCGCGATGAGGGGCCAGAGCTGGGCGGAGTCGAGCATATGGCGTGACCACAGCTGGGGAATGGTATCGGCGCCAATCAGATTGATGCGGGCCTGCCAACGCAGCAGCAGCTCCGCATAGGCCTCCAGCCGCGCCAATGTTTCACGTGAAACACCCGTTGCCGCCGCGAAGCTGGCCGGGCCGGTGACCAATTCAGGGGCGGCGGTCATCCGGCGTGCCGGGTGCGGGCCTTGCGCACATGGGCCAGCAGGGCCGTGAGCGCCGCAGGGGTGACACCCTCCAGTCGGCCGGCCTGGCCCAGATTGACCGGGCGGGCCCGCGACAGCTTCTCGCGCATCTCAGTAGAGAGGCCGCCGATGGCGCCATAGTCGAGGTCGCCCGGCAGCACCAGACCTTCGTCCCGGCGGAAGGCAATGATCTCGGCACTCTGGCGGTCGAGATAGCCGGCATAATGGGCCTCGATCTCCAGTTGCTCGGCCACCTCCGGTGCAAGGCCCGCCAGTTCCGGCCACAGCTGGGCAAGACGGGCAAGGTCAATCCCGGGGTAGCCCAGCAGGTCGTGCCCCGTACGCGGCACCCCATCCTGGTTGACCGCCAGGCCCTGGCGCTTTGCCTCGGTGGGGGTAAGCGCGCGGGCGCGGATGGCCGCCCGCGCCGCGTCCAGCGCCGTCTGCTTGGCAAGAAACGCCTGCGTCCGCTCCTGGCCGATGCAGCCCAGCGCCAGGCCGCGCGGCGTCAACCGCTGGTCGGCATTATCGGCCCGCAGCACCAGCCGGTATTCGGCGCGGGAGGTGAACATGCGATAGGGCTCGTTGGCGCCGCGTGTCACCAGATCGTCGATCATCACGCCCACATAGGCATCGGCCCGGTCGAGGATGAAGGGGGCGCTGCCGCCAGCGGCCAGCGCCGCATTCAGCCCTGCCATCAGGCCCTGGGCTGCCGCCTCCTCATAGCCGGTGGTGCCGTTGATCTGCCCCGCCAGATAGAGGCCGGGCAGGCGCCGTGTCTCCAGCGTGGGGGACAGTTCCCGGGGGTCCACAGAGTCATATTCAATGGCATAGCCCGGCCGGAACATCTGCGCCTTTTCCAGGCCCGGGATGGTGGCGATCAGGGCCAGCTGCACATCCCGGGGCAGGGAGGTGGAAATGCCATTGGGATAGACCGTGGGGTCGTCCAGCCCCTCGGGCTCCAGAAAGATCTGGTGGCTCTCGCGCTCACCAAAACGCACCACCTTGTCCTCGATGGAGGGGCAATAGCGCGGCCCCGTGCTTTCGATCTGGCCGGAATACATGGGCGCGCGGTGCAGATTGGCGCGGATCAGGGCGTGCCCCGCCGCCGTGGTTGCGGTCACGCCACAGGCAATCTGCGGCGTGGTGATGGCGCGCGTCAGAAACGAAAACGGCACCGGCGGATCATCGCCCGCCTGGGAATCGAGGCCGGCCCAATCGATGGTGCGGCCATCAAGGCGCGGCGGTGTGCCCGTCTTCAGGCGGCCCAGGGCAAACCCGGCCCGGGCGAGGGTGGCAGACAGGCCAAGACTTGGCGCCTCACCCACGCGGCCGGCCGGCGTCGTCTCCTCACCGATGTGGATCAGGCCGCGCAGGAAGGTGCCCGTGGTCAGGATCACCCGGGGGGCGGCAAGCTCGGCGCCATCGGCCAGCACCACGCCCGCCGCATGGCCCTGGCTGATGATCAGGTCTTCCACCGCGCCAGCGCGGATATGGAGGTTGGCGACGTCGGCAAGGGCCGCCTGCATGGCGTTGCGATAAAGCTTGCGGTCGGCCTGGGCGCGCGGGCCGCGCACCGCCGGGCCCTTGGAGCGGTTCAGCAGGCGGAACTGGATGCCCGCCGCATCGGCCACCCGGCCCATGAGGCCGTCCATGGCATCGATCTCCCGCACCAGATGGCCCTTGGCCAGGCCACCGATGGCGGGATTGCACGACATCTCGCCGATCGTCTCCACCTTGTGGGTGACGAGCAGGGTGCGGGCGCCAAGCCGGGCTGAGGCGGCTGCCGCCTCGCATCCCGCATGGCCGCCGCCGATCACGATAACGTCGTAGAACATGGCGCGCACTCTATGGAGGGCGCCCCGGCGGCGCAATCACGAACCGCGCCATGGGCCGATGTTTCACGTGAAACAGGCGGGTGAGGGGGCCTATTTGCCGATGCAGAACTCGCCGAACACCACGTCGAGAATGTCTTCCACATCCACCCGGCCCAGAATCCGCCCGATGGCCCGCACCGCCTGGCGCAGGTCCTCTGCCCGCAGTTCCGGCGCGCGCACGCCAGGCACACAGGCCCGCTCCAGCGCCGCCAGAGCCTCCTCCAGGGCCAGGCGGTGGCGGGTGCGGGTCAGCACCGGGGCCTGGCCCGCATCCAGCCGCTCCGCCGCCGCCTGTTCAAGCGCGGCCAGCAGGGCGGGCAGGCCCTCTGAACTCGTAACCGACAGCGGCAGGGGCAGACGGCCAGAGGCGTCGGCCCGCAACGGCCCCGCCAGCAGGTCGATCTTGTTGGCCACAATCAGGGCATCCGCCCCACACAGCGCCGCCACCGCCGGGGGCATTTCCGGCCAGGTGCGGGCATCCACCAGGATCAGGCGCACATCGGCCCGTTCCGCCCGGGCAGCGGCGCGGCGCATGCCTTCCAGTTCCACCACGTCGTCGGAGGCGCGCAGGCCCGCCGTATCTGCCAGCACCAAAGGCCAGCCGCCCAGATCCAGCTGCACCTCGATCACATCGCGGGTGGTGCCGGCCACCTCCGCCACGATGGCGGCGTCGCGGCCCGCCAGCAGGTTCAGCAGGCTCGATTTGCCCACATTGGGGGCGCCGAGAATGGCGACATCCAGCCCCTCGCGCAGGCGCTCCCCCCGGCCACCATCGGCCAGATGGCGGGCGATATCAGCCGCAATCCCGGCCGCAGCCTCCAGAGCCGCGCGTTCCAGCCGGGGGTCGAGGTCTTCGTCGGGAAAGTCGATGGCGGCCTCTGTATGGGCCAGCGTGCGCACCAGCCGGTCGCGCCAGCCGCCATAAAGCGTGCCGAGCGTGCCCGACAGTTGCCGCAGGGCCTGCCGGCGCTGGGCTGCGGTTTCTGCCGCCACCAGATCGGCGAGCGCCTCGGCACCTGTCAGATCGAGCTTGCCATTCTCAAAGGCACGCCTGGTGAATTCGCCTTCCACCGCCGGGCGCAGGCCGGGCAGGCGGGCCAGCGCCAGCACCAGGCCACTCACCACCGCCGGGCCGCCATGAACATGGAATTCCACCACATCCTCGCCCGTGAAACTGGCGGGGGCGGGGAACCAGAGGACCAGGGCCTGGTCAATCGCCTCGCCATCCGCCGGGTCGCTGAGGCGGGCCAGTTGCGCCAGGCGCGGCGGGGGCAGGCGGCCCGCCAGCTGCTGCAGCGCCGCTCCCGCCCCAGGGCCAGAAACGCGCACCACGGCCACACCGGCCCGGCCGCGCCCACTGGCCAGCGCAAAGATCGTATCGTCCGGTGCATGCATGGCAGGCAGCATGGGTGGGCCTCAGCCCTTGGGGCCGGCCTGTTCCGGGGGCAGCATCAGCTCTGGCACGCGGCCGCCATCGCGCACATGGGCCTGCAACACCCGGTCGGCCTCTTCCTTCGACGACACGCGGTACCAGACACCTTCGGGATAGATCACCACCGTCGGCCCATGTTCGCAGCGGTCAAGGCAGCCGGCCGCATTCACCCGCACGCCAGACAGGCCCAGCTGCTTGGCCCGCGCCTTCATATAGTCGCGCAGCTCCTCCGACCCGCGCGCCTTGCAGGAGCCACGGGGGTGGTCCGCCGCGCGCTCATTGGTGCAGACGAAAACATGGGAGGTGAAATAAGGGGGCGGGTCGCCCGGCAGGTGCGCGCTCATAAGGTCATTTCGTCCTGGGATTGCCAGAGGTGTTGCTGGAGGCCTTGCTGGCGGCGGCCCAGAACATCTTCTGCATCTGCTCCAGTCCCTGGATGCCGGCGGGCAGCCAGGTCTTCAGGGCCGTCTCGGGGTCCATGGCGGCCAGGCCCTGGACCATGCGGGCCTCGATCTCGGTCATCATCCGCGCCTGCAGGGGCTGCACATCGGGCAGGCCAAGGAACTGCCGCGCCTCTTCGGGCGAGCAATCGATCTCGATGTTGATCTTCATGGGTGCTCTCCCGCAAAACCGCGACCCCGACCCTAGGACAAGCGCCACAGCCATGCAATCTCGGCCCCTTGCGGCATGACAAGCCCCGGCAGGAAGGTTAGGCTCTGGCCACATTCCAGAGGGGAGACAGGCACATGAGCGGCAGCGAAATCACGGTCAAGGCCAGCGACGGCGGCAGTTTTTCGGCCTATGTGGCCCGCCCTTCGGCGGCCAAGGCCCCGGGCGTGGTGGTGATCCAGGAGATCTTTGGCGTCAACGCCAATATCCGCGAGATTGCCGATGGCCTGGCGGCGGCGGGCTATCTCGCCATCGCGCCCGACCTCTTCTGGCGCCAGGAACCCGGCATCCAGCTGACCGACCAGAGCGAGGCCGAGTGGAAGCGCGCCTTTGAACTCTACCAGGGCTTCGACGTGGACAAGGGCGTGGGCGACATTGCCGCCACCATCGCCGCCCTGCGCGCCGACGCGGGCCACAATGGCAAGGTGGGCGCGGTGGGCTATTGCCTCGGCGGCTTCCTTGCCTATCTGACCGCCACCCGCACCGATGCCGACGCGGCCGTGGGCTATTACGGCGTTGCGATCGAGACCAAGCTCGACGAGGCCAAGGCCATCAAGGGCCAGCTGATGCTGCATGTGGCGGCCAAGGACCAGTTCGTGCCGCCCCCGGCGCAGGACGCCATCAAGGCGGGCCTTGCCGGCAATGCCCATGCCACAGTGCATGTCTATGACGGCCAGGACCATGCCTTTGCCCGGCCCGGCGGCCAGCATTACGACAAGGCAGCGGCCGACCTGGCGAACGCCCGCACCCTCGACTTCTTCAAGGCCCGGCTGGGCTGAGGCATTTACATGACCCAGACCCACGCCATCCGCTTCGACAAGGTCGGCGGCCCCGAGGTGCTGAAACTGGTGGAGGTTTCTCTGCCAGAGCCCGGCCCCGGCGAGGTGCTGCTGCGCCAGACGGCCGTGGGGCTGAACTATATCGACACCTACCACCGCACCGGTCTCTACAAGGTGCCGCTGCCCAGCGGCCTGGGGATCGAGGCGGCGGGGGTGATCGAGGCCGTGGGGCCGGGGGTGAGCCTCAGCCCCGGCACGCGCGTGGCCTATTGCTCTGGCGCGGTGGGGGCCTATGCCGGCCACCGCCTGGTGCCGGAAGCCCTGCTGGTGCCCCTGCCGGATGGCGTGGACGACCGGCTGGCCGCCGCCATGCTCCTCCAGGGCCTCACCGCCTGGTACCTGCTGCACGAAACCTATAAGATTACAAAGGGTGAGACAATCCTCTTCCATGCCGCCGCCGGCGGGGTGGGCCTGATCGCCTGCCAATGGGCCAAGGCGCTGGGCGCCCGGGTGATCGGCACCGTGGGCAGCCGCGCCAAGGCCGAACTCGCCCGCGCCCATGGCTGCGACGAGGTGATCATCACCTCAGAGGAAGACATCACCGCCCGCGTCCGCACGCTGACGGGCGGCGCCGGCCTCGGCGTGGTCTATGACTCGGTCGGCCGCGACACCTTCCAGGCCTCGCTGGACTGCCTCAGGCCGCGCGGCCTGATGGTCAGTTTCGGCAATGCCTCTGGCCCCGTGCCCCCCTTCGAGATCGGCCAACTCGCCACCCGCGGCTCCCTCTACCTCACCCGCCCCACACTCGCCCACTACGTCACCCCCCGCAGCGAACTCCTGCGCGCGGCCGCCCTGCTGTTCGACGTGGTGGCGCGCGGCACGGTGAAGGTGGAGGTGCGGCAGAGCTTTGCGCTGGCAGACGCGGCCGAGGCGCATAGGGCGCTGGAGGCCCGGCAGACGGTGGGGTCTACGGTGCTGGTGGTTTGAGGGGGGGGGGGGTCAGAAGCCGTTCTGAATGGGCGCGGTGATCGCCCGCGCCACGATGATGCACTGATGTACAATGCCGTTGACGGTGACGGGATCGCCCGTCTCTGTTGTTCTGGCATAGCCGACTTTTGACGTGTATTCGAACGCATAACTCATACGACCTGAGCTCGTCTGTGGGTTGTTCATATAATCGTTTGATTTACACGTGTAGACGCCGCTTGCTGTGCCAATTTTTGACGTCGAGGTATTTGTGGTGAGAGTTTGACTGGTGACGGTATAGGTGCAGTTGATAGTGTTTCCAGGTATTGCCAGGGAACTTTTATAAGAATAAGGCAGCGTTGTTTTTACATAAGTCAGTGCGTTATTCTTGTCTACGGTCCACAAGCTTTGCATGATCCCATGATAATAAGCTCCCGCAGAGACATAACAATCATAAGGTTGCGCAGCAGTCGCCGAATCTATCAGGGATAAGACGGGCATCTGCCCGCTTGGGCCATATTCGACATAGCCCCCTCCTGCTACCGCTCCCGTTGCAGAAAGACCCATCATTGACAAAAAGATCAAGAAAAGTTTTTTGGCGTTCATTTTTGTTCCTCTATTTCAAATATAGAGGCCAGTAACGCATGAA
>CANCOY010000152.1 GCA_947379865.1 Acetobacteraceae bacterium | reverse complement strand
CAACCCAATCTAACCCATTGGAAAGATTGGCGTCCCCAAGGGGATTCGAACCCCTGTTACCGCCGTGAGAGGGCGGTGTCCTAGGCCTCTAGACGATGGGGACCGCGGAGGCCGGTTAGATAGCCGCTTCGGCCATGGCATGCAAGGGTCCTGGTGCAGGGCAAGGCATTTCATGCGGCGGCGGGGCGCAGGGCATCGAGGGTGGTGAGGAAGGCATCAATGCCGACGTCGGTGGAGTTCCAGGCTGTTACCAGGCGATAGAGGCCGGGTGCCCCGTTTGTGGGCGGATCGCCCCAGGCATAGAAATGAAAGCCCGCCCCCTCCAGCGCTTCGGCCAGGGCCACGGGCAGGCGCACGAAGATCTCGTTTGCCTCCACCGGCCATTCCAGGGCAAGGCCGCGCTGGCCAAGGCCGTGGGCGAGGCGGGCGGCACAGGCATTGGCCTGGCGTGCAAGACGGAGCCAGAGATCATCGGCCAGCCAGGCCTCGAGCTGGGCCGAAAGAAAACGCATCTTTGAGACGAGGTGCCCCATCCGCTTGCGGCGATAGAGGAAATTCTCCGCCTTCGCCCGATCAAAGAAGACCACCGCCTCCGCCATCAGGGCGCCGTTCTTGGTGGCGCCAAGCGAGAGCACATCCACGCCCGCACGCCATGTAACATCTGCCGGCGCACAACCCAGATGCACCAGGGCATTGGCAAAGCGGGCACCATCCATGTGCACGCCAAGGCCATGGCCATGGGCCATCTCGGCCAGCGCCTGCACCTCGGCCGGCGTGTAGACGGTGCCACATTCGGTGGCCTGGGTCAGGGTCAGGGCCGCCGGCTGGACCTGGTGCTGGTCGCCAGCCCGGCTGCCGGCAAGGCGCGCACGCAGATCGCCGGGGCGCAGTCGCCCCGCCTCACCATCCATGGTCCACAGGGTGCCACCGCCTGTGAAAACCGTCGGGGCACCACATTCATCCACCGCCACATGGGCACCCGTCTCGCACAGGATGGCCCCCCAGGGCGGGCAGAGTTGCGCCAGCGCCAGGCTGTTGGCGGCCGTGCCGGAGATCACCGGAAAGACCGTCACCTCATGCTCGAAAACTGCGGCCAGCCTTGCCTCCAGCCGGGTTGAAACCTCGTCCGCGCCATAAGACGCAGCGGCGCCTGTATTGGCCGCCACAAGGGCGTCGAGGATCGCGGGATGTGCCCCGGTCACATTGTCCGAGCCGAAATTGCCACTCATTGCGTTCCCATCCCACCTTTGCCAAGGCGCCCCAGATCATCAAGCGCCCGGGGCGCACAGTCGGGCGCCGCCCCGGGGCCATCGGAAATTTCCACGCGCAGAAAGCGGCTGCCATCCGTGGCCAGGCAATGGGCCGTGGTGCGCACCACCTGCCCTGCCACCACCTGCACCACCACCCAGACAAGGCCTGCTTCCCAGGCACCGGCCAGATCTGTTGCCGAGGGGCGGGCCGGCCCGTCGGGATGGGAATGCCAGATCCCGATCACCGCCTCGCCGCGCTCCCGGGCCTCGCGTTGCAGCCGCAGCCGCAGGGCGGGGTCAATCTCGAAGCGATCGGGCTGGGCGGCGGGGGCAAGATTTGGGCTCTCGACCGCATGGGTCACGCCAAAGACCTCCCCCCCATCGCTGCGCCCAACCAGAAGGCCACAGGCCTCACGCGGGTAGGCGCGCTCGGCCGCATCGGCGAGCAGCTTCAGGTCGCGTGGGGCGATATGGAGCAGGCGATCCATCACCAGCAACCGGCGCGGCCCCTCACTCCGGCGGCGGGCCGTCGACCGGCGCGGCGAGGGTGAGATTTGCAATCACCCGTCCCGACACGGGATCGATGGTCAGCAGACGCTCACCATCAGGGCCTGCCAGACGCAGCACCACCAGGGGTCCGGCGCCGGTGAGGTCCTGCAAACGCTCGCCGGGACCAAGGGACAGACTGGCGCTGACCGGGCCGGAACGTGCCGCAAAACCACTGGGGCGGACGATGATCGTCACCACCACGACGACGAACATGACGACGATGGCAACGCCAAGGCCGATAACGATGCTCTTGAGTAAGCGCGTGTTCTGGGTCAAGTCTGTGGCCATGATGAAACCGGCCCCCGATCCGGCGCTGCTGGCGCTACCGCCAGACGGCGCGCCTCTGTGCTTTGTTCTCGATTCAGAAGCGGCCGGCGGCCGCCTCGACAAGGTCCTCGGGCAGCTTTTGCCCGATGTCAGCCGCATGCGCTTCAAGGCCCTGATCGAACAGGGCCATGTCTCGCTTGAGGGGGTGACGATAACGGACCCCGCCAAGCGGGTCAAAGGCGGCGCCGCCATAGGCATTGTCCTGCCGCCTCCCCAGGCGGCCGAGCCCGAGCCACAGGAAATGGCCCTCAGCGTGGTATACGAGGATGCGCACCTCATCATCATCGACAAGCCGGCAGGCATGGTCGTGCACCCTGCCCCGGGCAATCCCGACCGCACCCTGGTCAATGCCCTGCTGGCCCATTGCGGCGACAGTCTGGCGGGCATCGGCGGGGTCATGCGGCCGGGCATCGTGCACCGGATCGACAAGGAAACCTCTGGCCTGATCGTTGCTGCCAAGACCGACCGGGCCCATGCCGGCCTGTCGGCGCTGTTTGCCGCCCATGATATTGAACGCGGCTATCGCGCCCTTGTCTGGGGGGCTCCCATGGGCAAGGGCGGCACCATAGAAGGGGCGATCGGTCGCTCAAACTCAGACCGCAAGAAAATGGCCATGGTGGCCGGCGGCCGCGCAGCCATAACCCACTGGGAATTGGAACAACGCTTTGGCCCGGCCCTGAAGCCCTGGGCGGCCATGCTTGCCTGCCAGCTGGAAACCGGACGAACCCATCAAATTCGCGTGCATCTCTCCAGCCTCGGCCACGGCCTGATTGGCGACCCGGTCTATGGCCGCAAGCCTTCCCTCTCCCACGTGCCGGCGGCGGCAAAGGAGGCCATCCTGCGGCCACGCCGGCAGATGCTGCACGCGGGCCTGCTTGGCTTCATTCATCCCGTAACCCGCAAGCGCCTGCGCTTTGAAAGCCCACTGCCCGCGGATTTCACGGCGGTGATCGATGACCTGCGCAAGGCAGACGCCCAAATCCAAAATACTTGATATTTTTACTCAGGTATCGCAATCTCGGTCTTACCGTAGAACCTTCCCCGCCCTGCAGCGTTTGCTCCGGTCAATGGCCAGTAAGGCTCTGGCGGAACAGCATGCGGCGGACTGCCCATCGCAGGTCTGAACGGGATATCTGGACGAACCATGGCGCTTAACCTCCCCTCCATCACCGCAGAAGGCAGCCTGACGCGCTATCTGCAGGAGATCCGGAAGTTCCCGATGCTGGAGCCGGAAGAGGAATTCATGCTGGCCAAGAGTTGGCGTGAACATGGCGACACCGCAGCCGCACACCGTCTCGTCACCAGCCATCTGCGTCTCGTGGCCAAGATTGCCATGGGCTATCGCGGCTATGGCCTGCCTGTTGGCGAACTGATCGCCGAAGGCAATGTCGGCATGATGCAGGCCGTAAAGCGGTTTGAGCCGGATCGTGGTTTCAGGCTCTCCACCTATGCCATGTGGTGGATCAGGGCGGCCATCCAGGAATATATCCTGCGCTCGTGGAGCCTGGTGAAAATCGGGACCACCGCCGCCCAGAAGAAACTGTTCTTCAATCTGCGCCGTCTGAAAGGGCAGTTGCAGGCGATCGACGACGGCGAACTCAAGCCCGCCGACGTCACCACCATTGCCACCAAGCTTGGCGTGCCCGAGCAGGATGTGGTGCAGATGAACCGGCGCATGGCCGCGCCCGACCATTCCCTGAATGCGCCCATGCGCGCCGATGGTGAAGGCGAATGGCAGGACTGGCTGGTGGACGAGAGCGACAGCCAGGAAACCCTGCTGGCCGAACGCGAGGAAGTCAGCGACCGGCGCGCCCTGCTGGCCAGTGCCATGGCGCAGCTTAATGAGCGTGAGCGCCACATCCTTACCGAACGGCGCCTGAAAGATGAGCCGACCACCCTTGAGGACTTGAGCCAGACCTATGCCATCAGCCGCGAGCGCGTGCGGCAGATCGAGGTGCGCGCGTTCGAGAAACTCCAGAAGGCCATGCGCACCGCCATGCGCGAACGCGCCGAGGGTGGGCCGGTCGCTGCCCCCTGAGGCTGCTCTGGCGGGTTCAGGAATCCAGCCAGCCCCGACCGGCCTTTGCCTGCGTGGACGCCGCCCCTGGCGCCGAAACTTCCTCGCCCCATTCCTCGACGAGTTGCACCTGCTCACGTTCCAGTTCCAGTCGCCTGCCGACGTTTAACGTACGTCTTACAATGGTCATCCCCTGAGGGCCGGCCCAGAGCAGGGCCAGGGCGGCACCGGCAGAACCAAACATGGCAATCCACGTATACACATCCGACATGATGTCGAGGAACGCCCGCATCTGCCCACCCTGTTGCCAAAGGGTCGAAAAGAAGGGCAGCGTGCCCGCAAGATTGAGTTGCGCCACCGTTGCTATACGTGCGCGAAGCGGATCCGCCTCCGAAAGTATGGCGATCCAGGTGGGCGCAAGCCCGATCATCAGCAGCAGGACAAAGGGCAGAAACTGGCTGGCGGCGAGCGCAAAAGCGATCGAAATGACAATCGACACCAAAATGCCAGAGCTTTTCTTTTTCTTCTTGCGCCCGTTACCGCGACCGCTGCCTCCATCATTGGCGACACGCGTCAGACTATCGGTTGGCGGCGGCGGTCCCCGGCGGCCCTCATTTTTCCGGGCGCCCTGACCCGGCGGGGGCGGCCCACCGGCACCGGCGCTAGAAGACGTGTTACTCATAGGATAACCCGCAGAAAAACGGAGCCTGCGACCAGCAGCAGGGGAATGAACGCAATGATCATTGCCACCCTGTCGCCTGCCTGCACGATGTCCGGCTGATTGGCCCGGGGGCCCTGGGCAAGACGCGCGACCTCTTGTGCGTTCAAGGAAAATCGCCGCCTGGCCGACCTGAAACCGTCGAGATCACGCTGGGTTTCCCTGACAAGATCAAGACCACGAAACATCGCCGCAAGATCACCGGCCCGCACGAACCGCTCAAGCGAATCAAGCAGGAGGCGCCGACGGGTGCGGCCACGAATGGCGTTCACGACGGGTGAAAGCACATTGCCAAGTTCCGTGGCCACCGATCTGAAAGATCCACCACCTGTCCGCGCCTGAATCTCAGCAAGAAACCTCAGCGCTGGCAGCCCGCCACCACCATCAGCCGATGCCGCAAAGGGCGCCGCCAACCGCGCATCGATCAGATTGGCAAGTGCAAAGGCAACCACATGGCGATCAAGCGGAAGAAAGGCGCCGCGCTGCATGTCGATGGACAGGTTGAGCGCGGGCAAGAGGTCGGCAAGGCTCAGGACACTGCCCGGAAGAACTGCCGGGCTGAGGCAGGGAAAACCAGGGGCAAGGGTATAGAGGCAGCGCTCAAGCCCCCAGCCGGTCTCTCTGCGTGACATGATATCTTCTGCCTGATTGGCCAACCTCATCGGCCGATCAGAGCCATTGGCCCGCATGTGCTGCACTGCCGCCTCAAGGAGGATGCCAGCGGAAACCACATCATCAAGCAGGCGCATATGCTCGCGCTGGCCCGTCACCAGGGCATTGGCCAGCACTGGCGTGAATCCGTCGTGGGCAAAGGTAAGTGATCCGATCCGTATCGGCCCCACAGGATCCAGTCGCGCCACGATCCGGGAAAGCACCACAAGGTCGGTTCCGACCGAGCGCCGACCGACGGTGCCATCAATGATCTTGATGATTTCGGCTGCTTCCTGCGGGTCGTTGAAGCCGGAATTCAGCCAGTCCCGGAAGGCATCACTGCGGATTGCTGTCGTTGCTGCCTCGGGCGTACCAGCCAGGGCCAAGGCCAGCCGCCGCCGGTCCGCCATGACGGCACCTTCGAACGTATAGGTGGAAATGAATGTTTTCGACTGCGTACCGTGGCGCCCCGCGGGCGCGTTGCCCTCAAGCCATTTGGCCAGATCAGGCAGGGTCCAGCGCTCGTCCACATCATCGCGCATGAGGAACCTGAGGGGGCTGACCAGAGCAGGGTCAACCTTGATGCCGCTGGTAAGGGCCTGATATGAGCCAAGCTCCAGCCGTGACCGCAGCAGATCATCCGGATCCATGTCGAGCCACGGCCAATAACCCAAAGACAGCACAAGGATAGTTACACCCAGTGCGAACATGTCTTCAGGCACACCCCCCTCCCCGCGCCCTTCAGGGATGGCCATCGAACGATGAATGGTCTCAAAAGCGGGGTGCTGCCCAAGTCCGGCAGATTCTGTGAAGCATTCACCAAGCCCAACCTTGGAGCGATTGGCATCGGTCCAGAAAATCGTATCGGGCCGGAGGCGGCGATGGGCAAAGCCATGGCCCCACAAGCCGACAAGAGCCGGCAGGATGCCCGCAACCACGACCTTGCGAATAAGGGCCTCAGGCATCGGGGGTGACTTTGCCCCCTCCTTGGGACCCACGGCCACAACACCGGGCGGATCGATGAGAATCACCCAGGGCCTTGTCCCATTGGGAAATGTAGGGCGCCCACGCCCGCGGACCGACGGCAGGCCCTCAATCGCCGACTGCGGGTCCGCAAGACAGTCCACCACAGACTCACGCCTGACCGCATGGGTCTGGCTGACGAGCGCGATAACAGGCTCGTTAAGATCCATATCGAGGGCGGAATAAGCCCGGGCACCGGCGGAATCAAACTGGGGTTGCGGTGCGCCAGGGTCTATGCGGAAGCGCGACCCAAGTTTCACCATTTCTCCAGGCTGCGCCTGTGTGGCTGTCTCTGACTGGCTCTCAGCGTCCATCGTCCCACCGATTGACCCGGCCGAAGACGGCCGGTTTCAGGAACCACAATCCCTGATCTGGCTAAATTTTGGATTAACGGCCCATCAGGTTAGGGCTGATCCGTGTCAGACCCGAAAACGTGCGGGCACGATACGGCCCTCGACATAGCCGGTCAGCCAGGTCCCATAGGCTGCGGCCCAACTGCCTGCTGCCGCCCGCAGTTGTTGCGCCCGGGCAGGGCCCACGTTCACCTTGAACAAGCGTTCGGCGCGCCGCTCGTCCAGCCTGTCCTGAAGCATGGCCAGGGCGCCAGCGGCCCCCTCGTGGTGGGCAAGATAGGCAAGGCGCGCGGCATGATCGGCATCCGTGGGGATGAAGCCGGCGCGGGCAAGCGTGGCCAGATTCAACCGCGCGTAATCAGCTGCCGTCATGATCGCGGCCTTTGGCTCAAGCCGCATGGCAAGAACCTGAGCCCGATC
>CANCOY010000151.1:0-7322 GCA_947379865.1 Acetobacteraceae bacterium | reverse complement strand
TCCCCGAGCCGATCGCGAAGTTCCTGTCGCTCTACCTGCTGGTTGCCGTCGGATACAAGGGCGGTGTTGGCATGGCAGCCGCAGGGTTCTCGGTCAGCATGGCACTGGTGCTTGCCGCTGCCATGCTTCTCGCCCTGGTCATTCCGGCCTATTCCTTTCTTGTGCTTCGGCGGCGGCTCAATCCTTTTGACGCGGCTGCGGTCGCGGCAACTTATGGATCCGTTAGTGCAGTGACCTTTATCACTGCCGTTGCCTTCATCGAGCGCCAGTCAGTGCCCTATGGCGGATACATGCCGGTTGCCCTCGTGCTCATGGAAAGCCCTGCCATCATCATGGCCGTGCTTCTGGCAAACATGGTGCGGGCCAAGTCCCGGCAGCAGACCGTCGCCGGCGGGCAAGCAACCGGGGTGTCGCTCAAGGAGGTCCTGCACGAGGCCTTTACGGATGGCGCCCATCTCCTTCTGCTCGGCGCCCTTGTGATTGGGTATCTCACCGGCGCACCGGGCAAGGCGGCGCTCGACCCCTTTCTCACCTCGATCCAGAAGGGGATGCTGCTGTTCTTCCTGCTGGAAATGGGCTTGCTGGTGGCGCGGCGCGCCCGTGATATCAACTGGCATGGACCATTCCTGGCCACCTTCGCCATCGGCGCACCGCTGCTGAACGCGATGCTGGCGTCCACCCTCGCCTATATTCTTGGTCTGGGGCTGGGGGATGCCTTCCTGCTCGTTGTCCTTGCGGCGAGCGCCTCCTATATCGTGGTGCCTGCGGTCGTGCGTTACGCAATACCCGAGGCCAATGCCAGCCTGTACTTCGGCATGTCTCTCGCAGTGACCTTTCCCTTCAACATACTTTTCGGGATCCCGCTCTACTTCTTCGTTCTCAAGACCTTGTGGGGGTGAACATGAAGACCGTGAATCGCATCGACGTAATCATTCCCGAGGCCGTTGTTCAGCCGCTGACGGCCCTCATCGAAAAAAGGTCTCTTCCAGGCCTATGTCGTGAACACTGGCCTGTCCGGGAAAAATCGTGAGGGCCTGGCCACGCCCGGATTGTGCGACGCCGTCGTCACCATCATCTGCACCCCAGAACAGGCCGGGCAGATGACTGCGGATATCGAGGATTTTCTCCGGCGATATGGCGGGATTGGTATCGTCACCGAGGCCCAGGGTCTGAATGTGCTCTGACCTGAACACCAGCGAGGGGGGCGTCACGATTTATCGTGGCGCCCTGATTGCCCTCGGGATCATGCATCAGAAGGCATCCGCCATTTCTCCTGTCTTCAAGAAGAGGCTGGGCGCAACCATCATCGTGCCGTCCGCTATTGATACCGATGAATTCGGCACCTTCAGCCGGGAAATCCCCGCACGGGAACGATGGGCAACCTGGCGATCTGCAAGGCCCGGTTGGGCATGGCGGCACTGGGCCAGCCTAGGCTCTGCGCCTCGTGGTTGTCAGACGCGGCCCCTAGCTCGGCCACGTCGGGCAGGCCCTTTTAGGCGGATTTGTTCTTCACCTTGGCCGCTTCGTCGACGGCCAGACTTTGCCGCGCGTAGAGCTGCCGCAGCGGGTTGATTACGCCCGGCGGCGGGCTGCGGAGGGGATCATGGCTTGAGGCTTTCGGGCCAAGGCTTCTCTAGCGACACGGTGCCAGCGTTGCTCGTGCAGTGGCTGCCCATTTCCAGCCAGAAGGCTTCGCTGCCGGGGAGCAGGTGCGAGGCGGCCGTGAGGTCGGTGGCCTGATCGGCCCAGCCGAGAGCATCCATCTTGACGTGGAGTTCGTGGTGGCCGCTTTGGCGGCTTGCGTCGGGGTCATACTGAGAATTCCTTGCCGCCGTACTTTGCCGCATGCGCGGCGACATATGCGTCAAGAAATTCCTGTTCCTGGCCCTCGTCAAATTTGCTGTACAGGCGTTCGCGGATCTCGTCGTCCATCAGGTTGACGGCGGCGTCGAAATCAACCGGCTTGCCGTTCAGGGTGACCGGCCCCCACAGGTTGGCGCCTGTTACAGATACCGACCAAGAGCCGTCTTTTATGCGTTGGCGCTGTGCATCGTCGGCGCACCGGTCAAGTAGGGTGACTTCAGTGTCGGTGACGCCCGCCATGGCATCGGCATGGGTGGCAAAGTTGCCCATCGCCAGAGATGCGTCCTCGTCAGCGCCGGTCCAGTAAAGCGTGAATGTGGTGGAGGCTGTGGCGGCTGCTGCCTGCGCGGCGGCATATACCGCCAGCAGGTCGATGTTGTCGATGTCGGGAATGTGCAGGCCCAGATTGTCGTTGTAAATGATTAGCCCGGTTGCGCGCATATGGGCATAAACTAGGAGAGCGTCGTCGTCCGTGGCCTCCGCGCCAAGCCATTCTTGGATTTTGTATTCCAGCTGATTACGATTGCCCATTTTCATTCTCCTTGATTTGAGGCGGGCGCAGCGTGCTGGGGGCCTAAAAGGCCGTGCCAAATACCTCAATGAAATCAACGTCTCTAGCTTAATGGGAATAGCCCCATTCGTGCAGCACATAGGCAAGCGCATCGGGGAAATCGGCAAAGGTGATCTTGTCGGTAATCGGGCATTCCGCGCTGCCCGTGATCTTGGTGCGGCAGTATTCCGGCAGCCAGATATCCGGGTTGGTCCGGCGGCTGGTGTGGTGCATCAGCATATAGGCTTCGGCCTCCTTCTGGGCGCCCACCCGCCAGGCCGAGGCAACATAGCCGGCGCAATGACCGTTGATGCCGTCACCACAGCCGGGCTTGAAGACCTCCATCCAGTGACGGTGGATCGCGGCATTGGCGGGATCTGTGGTAACGTCCACGATCTCGCCACCCTCAACCTTGAGGAGTGAGGCGGGGGCGGCCGAATCTGAATAGGGCCCGAACAGGTATTTGAAGCGATCGTCTGAGAATTCGAATACGGGCCTCGATTCGAAACTCTTGGGGAAGCTGCCGCCATAGGCATCACCATCACGCTCGCCAAAATCGGCGAGGGCGATTCCCGCTGGTGTCTCGGAGAAGATGCCAAGATAGGAGCAGCAGTGGGCGCCGCCGGTGTAATAGCTGAGCGCGATTTCGCGCAGGCTGTTTTTGGCGTCGACCTCGACGGTGGTGAAGCTGATTGCCCCGCTGATCGACTCCCGTGGCAGTGACAAGGTTCGGCCCGCCTCGCCCGTGCCAAAGCTTATGGTGATGTCATAGGTTTCATGGTCACCGCTGCCCGCCGATACCCCCTTCACCTTTGCCAGGACGGGCGTACACAGGGTGGACTTGGGGCACCGCGCCAGATCGGCTGAGGCCTCGAACGTTGGGCCATTCTCCACCGGGTTCCATTGGGCGAAGGGTGCAATCATGCCGGGTGGGGGCGCGGTGCTGGCCTCGCGTTCGGGCGGCGCCTCTTCAGCGGGCGCAGGGGCCGGTGCGGCGGGGGACTCGGCGGGCGGGGAGAGCAGGTTTCCCGGCGTCTGTTTTTCCTTGGACGGAGCCTGCTTGTCGGTCGGCCGCTCAACGGCCGCCGGTTTGGATTTTTCCGTGCCTTTGCCCGCGTCCGTGCCGGCCTGGGCGGTGGCAAGGCCAAGGAGGAGGCCAAGGCTGGCCACAATAATGGGGGTTGATATGCGCATGTCTGTACTTTCCTGAGGCCAAATGGCGAAAACCCCGCCTGTGGCCATGCCCTGTGCCGAGCCTCCCCGGATCCTGCCGTGCGTGCTAGGCTTTGCATCATAACAAGATCGGGGGAGGGTGGGCCATGCGTCCCGAAGTCGATGCCACGCTTCAGGCCGTGATCGAACGCCTGATGGGGGAGGTCCAGCCGGCCCTGCCCACCACTTATGGTCAGGGCAATCTGGCCCTCATGGTCATGCTGCTGGCCGCCTCCGCCGAACAGTGGGACACGGCCGCTGCCTGGCGGGTTGAAGAAAACACCCAGCTCAAGGCCCTCTTCCGCGCCGCAGCACCCGTGGTGGAGGGTGAGCTTGCCGCCCGCCTCAGGGCCCAGGTCAGCGCCCCCGATGTGGGCTTGCGGATTTCCGCCCTCAATACTGAGAATGACGCGCTGCGCAGCCTTCTGGTGGACCTGCATGCGGCGCTCGAAGAGCTTGAGGGGCCGGCGGCCCGCGACATTGAACAGGCCATCTGGAATGAACTGGCGCAGAGTTGCCGCCGCCGCCAGCTGCACAGCGTCGCCATTTGAACCTTAATTGGAGGACTCCCCATGACAGCGCTGCACCCTGCCGCCCTTGGCTTTGATCCGGCCCGCCTTGCCGCCTTGAAGGACACCATTGCGGCCGACATCGACGCCAGCCTCTATGATGGTGTCGCCATGATCGTGGCCCGCCGGGGTGAGGTGGCCTTCCGCGAGACCATCGGCTTTGCCGATCGTGCCGCTGGCCGCGCCCTAGGGGCAGAGGATGTCTTCTTTACCATGTCGGTCGCCAAGCAGTTCACCAACACCGCCGTGTTGCAGGCGGTGGAACGCGGCCGCCTCAGCCTGACCACGCGGGTGGTGGAACTGATCCCCGAGTTCGGCGTCCACGGCAAGGAGCGCATCACCGTGGGCGACCTGATGATCCACAAGGCGGGCCTTTCCGCCGGCTTCCCGCCGACCCCGCCCGAGCAGAGTGGCGATCTGGCGGCCGTTTCTGCCGCCGTTTCTGCCATGCCGCCCGAAGCCGAGCCAGGCACCGTCATCAACTACAGCCCGGTCTGCGCCCATGCGATCCTGGGCGAGATGGTGCGGCGGGTGGACGGCGGCAACCGGCCCTTCCGCCGTATTCTGGCTGATGACGTGTTCGAGCCGCTGGGCATGAACGACACGGCCTTTGGCCTGCGTGCCGATCTGGTGCCGCGCCGGGTGCCGGTGGTGGTGCGCGACCGCACCCCCGGCCTGTTCCCGGCGGAGGCGCTGGAAGGCATGCCCCTGATCATGAACGAGGAGAGCGAGATCCCGGCGGGCGGCTGCCTGACCACGGCGCCCGACCTGCTGCGCTTTGCCGAGGCCATGCGCCAGGGCGGCGCGCTGGATGGCCACCGGGTGCTGAGCCCGGCCATGCTGCGGGTGGCCACCACCAACCAGACGGGCGACATGCCCAATCTGCTGTGGAGCTATGCCAAGGAGCGCGCTGGATGGCCTGATATTCCCGCCTTCCTGGGCATGGGTTTCTTCCTGCGCGGGACGGGGGTGTTCCCCATGCCGTTCGGCAATCTGGCCTCGCCCGGTACCTTTGGCGGCCTGGGGGCCGGGTCGAACATGTTCTGGGTCGATCCGCTGACGGAGACGACCTGCGTCTTCCTGTCGTCGGGCCTGCTGGAGGAAATTCCCAATGTCTGCCGGCTGCAGCGCCTGTCAGACATGGTGCACGCAGCCATCATCCATTGAGCCAGACAGCGCTGCCACTGCGCCAGCGCGTGCCGGTGGCGGTGCGCATGGCGCTGTTTTATGGCGTTTCGTTCCTGTCCATGGGGGTGTCTGTCCCCTATTGGCCGGTGTGGCTGGCTGACCGGGGCCTGTCGCCCCAGCAGATCAGCACCGTGGTGGCGGCGGGCATGATCCTGCGCATCCTGGCCAATCCCGTGGTGGGGCGGCTGGCGGATGCGCGGGGCGCCCGGCGCAGCATCCTGATGGTGCTGGCGTGGGCAACCTTCGGGGTGACGGCGCTCTATCTGGGAACATGGAATTTCTGGTCGATCCTGTGCGTTGGCCTGCTGGCCAATCTGATTTTCCCCGCCCTGATATCGCTGACCGAGAACACCGGCGTGCTGGCGGCCTATCAGCGGGGCTATGACTATGGCCGGGTGCGGCTGTGGGGCTCCGTCGCCTTTGTCGGGGCAACCCTTGGGGCGGGCGCCCTGCTGCCACACTATGGCCCGCCGGTGGTGCTGTGGCTGATGCTGGCGGGCATGGGGGCAACGGCGCTGCTGGCCTGGCTGCTGCCGGAAGTGCGCTCGCCGCCCACGGTGCATCGCAAGGGCTCCATGGCCCGCTTTCTGCGCGATCCTGTGTTCCTGCTGTTCCTGGCCGCCACCAGCCTGCTGAACGCCAGTCACGGCGTCTTCTACACCTTCGGTGCGTTGCACTGGGGGGCGGTGGGCATCAGCCCGACGTGGATCGGCGTGCTGTGGTCGGAAGGGGTGGTGGCGGAAATTGCACTCTTTGCCTTTTCGGGACGGGTGGTGGGGGCGCTGGGGCCGGTGCGCATGATCATCCTGGG
The DNA here is from genome assembly GCA_947379865.1 of Acetobacteraceae bacterium. Classification (GTDB taxonomy): domain Bacteria; phylum Pseudomonadota; class Alphaproteobacteria; order Zavarziniales; family Zavarziniaceae; genus CANCOY01. Next base: position 1,129 of record CANCOY010000151.1, on the reverse strand, counting down.
GGCGGCGGCCGGCGTGCTGCGCTGGACGCTGACGGGCGTCAGTGATGCGCTGCCCATGCTGATGCTGGTGCAGGCCCTGCACGCACTTACCTTTGGCTTCTGCCATCTGGGGGCCATGCACTTCATCGCCCGCGCCGCCCCGCCAGACCTGACGGCCACGGCCCAGGGCCTTTATGCGGCGATTGGCACCGGCCTTGTGGTGGCGCTGGTAACCGCTGGCGCCGGGCCGCTTTATGCGGCGGTGGGGGGCCAGGCCTATCTGGCCATGGCAGGGCTTTGCGGGCTGGCAACACTGGCGGCCCTTGGCCTCAGGGCGCGCTGGCAGGGTGGCGTGCTGGATGTGTAATCATGGATGTTGTCATGGCTGAGGTTCTGTCGGGCATTGCGGCCTTCTGGGTTCAGACGCCGTGGTGGGTGGTGGCGTGGGTCCAACTGGTGGTGACGGCCGCCTTTTTCGTGCGGGGCTTTGCGGGCTTTGGCGCCTCCATGATCGGGGTGGCGGGGCTGGCCCTGGTGCTGCCGCCGTCCCTGGTGGTGCCGGTGATCTTTGCGCTGGAGATTGGCGCCAGCCTTTCCCTGTTACCCCAGGTGTGGCGGGATGTGGACTGGCGGTCGATCGCGCCCCTGGTGCTGGGCTGCCTCTTGGGCACGCCGGTGGGCATTGCCCTGCTCTCTACCCTGCCCGATGTGCCGGTGCGGGTGGCGGTCTCGCTGGTGATTATCGGGGCTGCCTTTGCGCTGGAGCGCTCGGGCCGCAAATCTGCGGCAGAGGACGCACCGCCCCCCGCCACGCCCGGCCGCCCGGTGGCGCTGGCCACGGGGGTCGCCTCTGGCCTGCTGAATGGCCTCGCCGGCGTAGGCGGGCCGCCGGCGGTGTTGTTCTGGTTTTCCGGTGCCCATGCCGCCCATGTGGGCCGCGCCTCGGTGATTGCCTATTTCCTGTTTACCGATGTCATCGCGCTCAGCATGGCCGGCGCCGGTGGCCTGGTGGATCCGCGCCTCGCGGGCCTGTTGAGCATGGCTTTGCCCGCCATGGGCCTTGGCATCTGGATGGGCAGCCGCCGCTTTGTGAAAACCGACCCCGCCACCTTTCGCATTCTGGTGCTGCGCCTGCTGATGGCGCTGGGTG
>CANCOY010000150.1 GCA_947379865.1 Acetobacteraceae bacterium | reverse complement strand
CATGAAGGCCCTGCGCGATTTCCTGCCGCCGGGCGCCAACTGGGCGGGCTTTGGCATTGGCCGCATGCAGATGCCCATGGTGGCGCAGGCGGTGCTGCTGGGCGGCAATGTGCGGGTGGGGCTGGAGGACAATATCTGGCTTGATCGTGGCGTGCCCGCCTCCAACGGCTCACTCACCGAACGCGCTGCCCGCCTGGTGGAACTCATGGGCGCCCGCGTCATGGGGCCGGCCGATGCCCGCAAGAAGCTGGGCCTGGTGAAACGCTAGGCTTTACGGCTTTCCTCGCCCCCAAAAGAAAACGGCCCCGGATCGCTCCGGGGCCGTTCAAGTCTCCGATCCAGCAGGATCAGAAAGCGTAGTTCACCGTCAGACCGACGAAATCACGGTCGGCCTGCACGTTACGCCAGCCGCCACCCCAGCTCTTGGCGAAGTTCAGCGTTGCCGTAAGGTTCTGCTGATACTCGGCCTTGAGGGAGATGTTGGCGCTCTTGAACCCCGACTGCGAACCGGCCGCAAGCGGCGAGGTCCCCTGAATGCTCATGCCATAGTAGAGGCCCGGCGTCAGGTTGATCGGAGAGCCAAAGGCACCCGGATAGCTCATCAGGAACAGGAAGTTTGCCCGGCTCGACACCTTCGTCGGCGAAGGCACGTCACAGGTGGGTGCAGCCCCAAACGATACATTGGCGCCGCAACCATTGGTGATGGTCGGGTTCAGGTTGATCTCGCTGGTCTTGGGCAGGTTGGAGATATAAACCAGCGAATTTTCGTTGATGACGGTGATGCTCTCTGCACCAGTCGCCGCAACAACCGGGTTGCCGGCGAAGAAGATCTTGGTGAAGCGCACATTGGCATGAAGGGCATCGAGCGGGACAAAGCCCTGAATCTCGCCCTTCGTGCCAGCCTTGCCGTAGCCGAAGTAGCTACGAGACTGGTTGCCACAATAAGCGGCATAGGCTGCACCCGACTGGCAAAGCGCCTGTAGATAGGGAGTGGTGCCATAAATGGAACCCGGCTCGTCCATCTTGTACGAGAATTCGCCGTTCACCGCGACACCGGGACCATCCAGCGTCGTGTTGTAGGACATGGCAACCATCTTCACACCACGCGCATATTCCGTACGGCTGTAAGTGCCGGGGAAGAAGCCGGACGGTACGTCGGTGTTGTCATTGACGACATAGCCAAGCGACGGGAAGCGGCTGGTATAACGCACGAAGTAGAAACCGAACTCCGTGTTGTTGAGGGCTTCAGCATAGATGTTGAGCTTCACGCCATAGTTGCCGGAGTCGCCCGGGTCCTTGTTGGCGAGCTGGCGCGCACAGGGAACGGCCTGCTTGGCCGCACGGCAGTCGGCGCCGTTCGAGACGCCACTGATGCCATCAGCGGACTCTTCGATGATGTCGGCGCCACCAAAGTAGGTGCCCGCCGGCGACAGGCGCAGCTTGCTGAATTCCCACTGATAGAAGCCCTCGATGGCGAGGCCTTCCATGATTTCGTAGGAGGCCCAGCCCATGCGCACAGGGATCAGGCCGTCGCGCAGTTCCGAACCCGGCACGGCGAACTTCTGCAGGTCGAGCGGGTTGATGATGGAGATTTCGTTCTGCGTGAACAGCGCCTCACCCCAGTTCAGGGTCTGCTGGCCGACGCGGACGTTCAGCGGCTGGGTGCCGATTTCGAACTCGCCACGAACAAACATGTCCTGGATTTCGGCGCCCTTGCTGGCCTTGGACCGGGCGGCGTTGGTGATCTTGCCATAGGTCGGCGACCCGGGATCGCCAAACTTCGCAAGGTCGTTGTTGTCGTAAATGTAATCGTAGAAGGCGGTACCACGGGTATAGAAGCCGAGGTTGTGCCAGGTGGCATTCAACTCGGTCGTGATCTTGACCGGAGCGCCAACAATGTCGCCTGCACCGAAGTGCTTCTGACCATCGTCGACGTTTGGCGTCATGTTGATCGTTGAATCGCCGCCATCGTTTGCGTTCAGAAACCGCTTGTCGCGTGAGGCGGTACGCATCTGGATACCGGCCGAGACGGTGTTGATCAGGCTGCCCTTGATCTCCCCGTACTCGAACTCGATGGCGCGGGCGGGGGCGCTGGTGACCATCAGGGTCATCAGGGCACCGGCAGCAAGCGCCAGGCCGTGCCGCGCATCAGGCGCGCGGCGGAACCGTAAATTCATCTTCGTCCTCCCCCTCGGGGTCTGGCCCCGGTTTGGCAAGTCTCAAAGCCGCCCGCCCTTTTTAGGGGAGTGCGGAGTCGAGATTTCATCAATGAGGAGAAGTGAAGCGGCAGGTAAAGGCTTTGGTCAAGCATATTGGCCAATCTACGCCTAATGGTCTTGCCGTTTTGTTGCAATATAGCAACATAACAAATACATCAGGGTACTGAATAAGATTGCAGGATGTTTTGTTTCTAAAGAGTATTTCAGGAATACTATGCGTTCACAGGGCTGGCGCGGCTTTTGCCGATGGGCGATGCTCCGGGGTGCGGGACAGGCGGGGTAACATGGCAACCAGAACGGGTATCTCGGCATTGGAGGCGCGCAGGCTGGCCCTGGCAGCCCAGGGTTTTGGCGCCGTGCGCCCTGAGGCGGGCGCGGTGGCGCCCTGGGCGGCGGTGCATCGCACGGCCCGGGCGCTGGGGGTGATCCAGATTGATTCGGTCAATGTGCTGGCCCGCGCCCACTATCTGCCCGCGTTCTCGCGCCTCGGTGGCTATGACCGCGAGGTTTTTGATGCCCGCGCCTTTGGCCCGCCGGGGCGGGGGTCGGGGTCGGGGTCGGGGCCTGGGCGGGGGCGGGCCTTTTTCGAATACTGGGCGCACGAGGCCTCGCTGCTGCCCCTCGACCTGCATCCCGCCCTGCGCTGGCGCATGGCCCGGGCGGAAGCGGGGGAGGGGGTCTATAAATCCGTTGCCGCCTTTGGGCGGGAGCGGCGCGATGTGGTGGACGCCGTGGTGGCCGAAATCACCGCCCGTGGGCCACTTTCGGCGGGCGAGATCGGCGCGGCAGAGGGGCAGCGGCCGCGTGGTGCGGGCGGCTGGTGGGGCTGGAGCGAGGCCAAGACAGCGCTGGAATACCTGTTCTGGGCTGGCCGCGTTACCACCGCCTTCCGCCGGGGGTTCGAGCGGGTCTATGACCTGACGGAGCGGGTGATCCCGCCTGCCATCCTGGCCCTGCCCACCCTTGATGAGGCGGCCGCCCACCGCCTGCTCATGGCCCATGCCGCCGCCAGCCTGGGCGTCGCCGCCGAGACCGACCTGCGCGACTATTTCCGCCTGAAACCCGGCCCCGCCCGCGCCGCCCTTGGCGAGCTGGTGGAGGCGGGGGCGCTTGCCCCGGTGGTGGTGGAGGGCTGGGACGTGCCGGCTTTTATGCCCCCCGGCGCCCGCATACCGCGCCGGATGGCGGCCCATGCCCTGGTCTCCCCCTTTGATCCCCTGGTGTGGGAGCGGGCGCGCACCCTGCGCCTGTTTGACTTCCACTACCGGATCGAGATCTACACGCCGGCTGAAAAGCGCCAGTTCGGCTATTATGTGCTGCCCTTCCTCATGGGGGACCGGCTGGTTGCGCGGGTGGATCTGAAGGCGGACAGGGCCACCGGCGCCCTGCAGGTGCCGGCCAGCCATCTGGAAGCAGGGCAGGCCGCAGGGCCGGTGGCAGAGGCCCTGGCGGCGGAACTGGCCCGCCTGGCCCATTGGCTGGGCCTTGACCGGGTGGAGGTGGCGCCGAAGGGCGATCTTGCCAAGGCGCTGGCGGCGGCTGTGAAAAGGCGCTGAGGGGTGAAAATCTGGTTGTCGGGAACCAGAATCGGCGGCCCGGTATTGGCTGGACAGAGACGTTTTGGCCCACCCCTGCATTTTGCGCTTGGCTTTGCCGGGGGCTTTTAGGCTAGACTCTTCCGTGATTTGCGACTGGAGCTTCTACCTGAATGTCAAACGTGTCCGACATGGCCCGGCGTCCCGATCCGGCCCTCCTCGACCAGGTGTCCGAAACCCTGATCACGGAGGCGGATGTGCGGGCTGCTGCCTCGGCCCTTGTCCTTGATGATGAGGGGCGCAGCCTTGTCGCCCGCATTGTTGACAGTGCCGTCAGCGATTTTCCCTCGCCCGATGCCGGCGTGGCGGCGCTGGCCTGGCTGGTGGCCTCTTATGCCACCTGTGCTGCCGAACAGGCTGCCGATGGCCGCCAGGGCGGCAAGACGCTGGTCTATCTCTGGCCGCGCATCCCCCTGAACCGGGGGGTGGAGACGGATCCCGGCCAGCTCAGCCTTGACCTTGAGGGCCGTCGCCGCGCCTGAGCCGGGGGCCTAAACGCCTGTGGAGCCAAGCCCGCCGGTGCCCCGCGCCGTTTCATCAAGGCTGGTGACGGCCGCAAGCTCGGCCCGCAACACAGGGGCCAGTACCGCCTGGGCCAGCCTGTCGCCGGGGCGGATTTCCGCCCCCTCGCGCTTCAGGCACGACAGGATCACCTGAATTTCGCCGCGATAGCCCGCATCAATGGTGCCGGGCGCATTGACCACCGTCAGGCCCAGTTTTGCCGCCAGGCCAGAACGGGGGCGGATCTGCACCTCGTGCCCCTCTGGCACGGCCATGGCCACACCTGCGGGTACGATCACCACCTCACCAAAGCCGATGAAGACGGGGGCTGCTATGGCCGCCTTCAGGTCGAACCCTGCGTCGCCCGCATGGGCATAGGCAAGCTCACCCCAGGCAGCACGGTCATAATGGGGCAGGTATTGGATCGGCAGGCGCATGGCTTCCTCGACAGATGAGGCGCCCAGTCTAGGCGATCTGGAGGCGAAAAGCCCGTTTGGCCAAAATCTGTTGGCCAAAAAACCAAATTGCCCAAAAAAAAGGGCCGCCGAAGCGACCCGAGTTTAGGGAGGAAACGCCCAGGAAGGGCATATCGGCCGGAGCCGACGGACAGATATTGCGCTGCAACACGATTTGCTGCAACTGCGTTTAATGCATGAGGCGCATGCGCTGGACGCGGGGCTGGTTAATGTCGGTGGGGCTGGCGTTGCTCCCGCCGCGCTGAGGCGCTAGGACTCGGGGTCAGAGCCGGCAGGCCTTTTCCCAAGGGGTGCCTCAGAACCGGCGGTTTTCAAAGGAGACACCAGGTGATCAAGACCCGCTTTACGGAAATGTTCGGCGTCGAACACCCCATCGCCCAGGGTGGCATGCAGTGGGTCGGCACCGCCGAACTCGTCTCTGCCGTGGCCAATGCCGGCGCCCTTGGCTTCCTCACCGCCTTGACCCAGCCGACGCCTGAGGCCCTGGCCAAGGAAATCGCCCGCTGCCGCACCATGACGGACAAGCCCTTTGGCGTGAACCTGACCATCCTGCCCACCATCAACCCGCCGCCTTACGCCGAATACCGCGCCGCCATCATCGAAAGCGGCGTGAAGGCGGTGGAGACGGCTGGCTACAAGCCGGAAGAGCACGTCACCGAATTCCGCAAGCACGGCATCAAGGTGATCCACAAGTGCACCGCCGTTCGCCACGCCCTGTCGGCTGAGCGCATGGGCGTTGATGCCATTTCCATCGACGGTTTCGAGTGCGCTGGCCATCCGGGCGAGGACGATATTCCGGGCCTGATCCTGATCCCGGCCGCTGCCGACAAGATCAAGATTCCCATGCTGGCCTCTGGCGGCTTTGCCGATGGGCGCGGCCTGGTGGCGGCGCTGGCCCTGGGCGCTGATGGCGTCAACATGGGCACCCGCTTCTGCGCCACCAAGGAGGCGCCGCTGCACGACAACTTCAAGCAGGCCATGGTCGCCAATGACGAGCGCGCCACCGACCTGATCTTCCGCTCGTTCCGCAATACCGCCCGCGTGGCCCGCAATGCCATCAGCCAGCAGGTGGTGGAGCTGGAACGCGGCGGCGCCAAGTTCGAGGACGTGAGCCATCTGGTGAAGGGCACCCGTGGCCGCGAAGGCCTCGACACGGGCGATACGGACATGGGCATCTGGTCGGCCGGCATGGTGCAGGGCCTGATCCACGATGTGCCCTCGGTCAAGGAACTGATCGAACGCGTTATCCACGAGGCGGAGGAGATCATGTATCGCCGCCTCGCCAATCTGCGCGTGGTCAGCAAGGCCGCCGAATAGGCTTCGGTAACAGGCTGCGGTACTTCGGTGCCGCAGCCGCCCCCGGGCTGGATCGGGGGCGAAACTGCCGGGCTGGCCCGGGATCCCGGCCCATACCGGCAGAAATTGCCGTAGCCGATGCCGCCAAGCCGCCGAATGCGACTCGGGTCTTGATTTTAAATAACTGATTTTACTGCCATTTTTCGTCTTGCGCCGCTTTGGCACCGGTCTTGCTGTTCTTGGAGCAAAGCCCCACTGCGGGCATGTTCCTGAGGAGCAAGACATGAGTCTCTATGGCGCCCTGTTGTCCGGTGTATCTGCCCTGAATGCCAATTCCCAGGCCATGGGCGTCATTTCAGACAATATCTCCAACCTGAACACCACAGGTTACAAGGGCAATATCGCCCTGTTCCAGACGCTGGTGTCCAGTGACTCGCCTGATCGCTACACGCCGGGTGGCGTGCTTGCCAAGCCCCGGGCGCTGGTCGACAAGGCCGGCATCCTGCAGTCCACCAGCTCTGCCACGGATCTGGCGCTCAGCGGCAATGGCTTCTTTGTGGTTGCTGCCCCGAATGACCCCACCTCGCGCATCTATACCCGCGCCGGCAGCTTCACCACCGACAAGGACGGCAATCTGGTGAATGCCGCCGGTTACCGTCTGCTGGGCATGGCGGCCGATACCACGGGCAAGCTGCCCGCCAGCGCCAACAACGCCTCGCTCGTCAATGTGAACCTGGCCTCCGCCTCCGGCGCCCCCCAGGCGACGACCTCGATCAAGCTGGCGGCCAACCTCAAGCCGAACCAGACGGTGAACCCGGCGGCGACGGGCGCTGCCATTGGTGCCATGGCGGCTTATGCCAACACCGGGACCGGGCTGGTGCCCGACTTCGAACGCTCCATCACCGTCTATGATACGCTTGGCGTTCCCCGTACGCTGAATATGGCTTTCGCCAAGACGTCGGTGGCCAATCAGTGGCGGGCTGAGGTCTATTCGGTTCCGGGTGGGGCCACGACGGGCGCCAATGGCCTTGTGGCCTCCGGCACCGTCACGTTCAATGGCGACGGGACGTTTTTATCAACAACGCTGGCCTCGCCTCTGTCGGTTCAGTGGCAGACGGTTGGCGCCTCCTTTGCGCCCCAGGCTCCCCAGGCCATTGCCCTTAGCTTTGGTGCGGCTGGCGGGCGTGATGGATTGACCCAGGTTCAGGGTGACAGCGCCCTGCGCTCGGCAACCGTCGATGGCTTTGCACCAGGCTCGTTGGTGGGTGTCTCGGTCGACAAGGACGGCATCATCTCGGGCAAGTTCAGCAATGGCGCCACGCGCACGCTCTATCGCCTGCCGGTGGCGACGTTCACCAATGCCAATGGCCTGTCCAGCGCCACAGGCAATGTCTATACCGAGACACAGTATTCTGGCGCGCCCACGGTCAACTATGCCAACACGGG
>CANCOY010000149.1 GCA_947379865.1 Acetobacteraceae bacterium | reverse complement strand
CGGCGCGACAGCCGCGCTGCCGCCACCTCGTCAAACGATGGAGAATTCCCCTGCCTGTCACGCGTCGCCATGTCCTGCCTCCCTGTCCATATCCGAAACGGATCTGGCCGTCAGGCTAGCGCGGCCTGGTTACAGGGCGATGAAATGGGGGAGCGGCCTTCAGGCGAAACCGCCAAGCGCAAGGTGGTTCAGATAGGCCCGGACCGAGGCGGCCCGGCCAGCCTGCACCAGCACCTCCGCCGTATGCCCATCAAGGGCTGGAATGGACTGGCTGCGATACCAGAGCAGCGCCGCCGCTTCGCCACCGGCCCAGTCCTTGACCTGGGCGAGGATCTCCAACCGGTCTTGCTGGCCTGTCATTTCCGTCATGTCCAAACCCCACGCTCGCCCCCTCATGATGAGACGCTACCCATCCCCACCGCAAGAAAAAAATCTCAAGGTCCAGGCGTCTGCAGGCGCTCAGTGGCGGCGACGATGGCGGCGATGGGGGTGGCGTCGAGGGTAAGGGGAATGTGAGCCACGCCGGGCAGCAGGGTGACGGGCCAGTCCTTGCCGGCCGCCCGCACCACCGCCTCGAAACGGTCGGCATGGAACAGGTCGTCGTCGGCCCCGGCTACAAGGGCTGCAGGCTGGCCTGCCCGGCGCAGGCTGGCCATGTAATCTGCCTCGGGCCGGAAATTGGTGGCGAGGGCGTAATCATATTCGGGCGTCAGCATGGCCCGCGCCACCTCGTTCAGGCCAAAGCGCAGCACCGGCAGGTGATTGAAGGCCCGCACGCCCACGGCATTGAGCAGGCTGAGCGCAATCAGGCGCGGGAGGCCCACCGCCACCCAGCCGCCGCCGTCCTCCCGCGCAGTGGGCGCATCCTGCCCCAGGAAGGGGGACAACAGCAGATAGGAGTGGAACAGGCCCTGCCGTGGGCTGGCGGCAAAGCGCAGGGCAAAGCCGCCACCTGACGAGAACCCCATCAGCGTCACCGGCGCCACCGGCTGCACTTTCGCCATGAAGGCCGCCACATCGTCCTCCAGCTGGCCGACATAGGCCACGTGACCCTTCTCGCCCGAGCCCCCATGGCCCCGCATATCCAGCGCATGCACCGCAAAGCCCGCCGCCGCCAGCGCCCGGGCAAGCGGATGCATGCCAAGGCTGCTGCCCGACGAGCCATGCACCAGCACCACCGAGCCCCGCCCCGGCACGTCCACCAGCGGGGCATAGGTGCGATGCCCAAGCAAAACCCCATCCGCCGCCTCCAGATACCGCACCTCCGGCAACCCGCCATAATCCACCGCCGCATAAGGCGCATTCACCGCAGCCAATGGCTCAGGCCAGCGCGGCCCGCCAAGGGTTATGCAGAGTGCGAGGACGGCACCGAGGCCGAGGATAAGGCCAGCAATGGTGGTGAGGAGGGGGAAGAACGGCATCGGGGATGCTCCGGCGCAGGCGCAAAGGCGCAGCTACTTTGGCGCGCAGGTGTTGAGAATGCATGAAGTGGGGAGCCCCCCTCAAGCCTTGAAACAGTTCTCGCGGTGCCAGTGCAGAAAACTGGGATGGGGCCTGTCCACCTGGCGGGATGGTGCCATGGCGTAACCACTGGCGTTGATGAAGGTCTCAACGCTGGCCGGGTCGTTGACCTGCCGGGAGATAAGGATCTTCAGATCGTCGGCAAGGCTGATGAGGCCGCGATCAAACATCCAGTGGGCCGTGCCGGACAGGGCGATGCCATTGCGGATGTCGTCGGGGCCATTGTGCTCCACCGGGCGGATATGGGCTGCGTCCACCTCCGCCCGGCCGCCGCCATTGATCAGTTTCAGGCCGGTGACGGCGCAGCGCGCGTCATAGGCGCCCAGCACGTTCTTGCGAAAGACACGGTCCCGCACCACGCGGGATGTCAGGTGCTGCACCCGCTCCCTCGGCTGTTCGAACACGAAGGTGGCTGGCGCTTCCTGGAGGCCGGGCAGGGCTTCGGGCGCGCCGGTGCGGGGCAGCAGGGCGTCGTCCGCATCAATGCCGGCTTCGATGATCCGCAGGAAGTCCTGGGCGGCGATGGGGCGCACCGCCGCCTGGGCGCGCCCGGAGAGGCGGCCGGCCTCGTTCAGCAGGCCCTGCTCGATCGGCCCCTCTGCCCGGTTGAAGGGCACCCGGCGGTTGAAGTCGAGATAGGACCCCGGCTCGATCAGGGCAAGGAACATGGCCGGTGCCTTGGGATCGGGAATGATCTGCTGCACCCGGGCAATGGCAAAATAGCCGCGTGTTCCGGGCACCTTCGATGGCTCGAGGTAAACAATCCAGTCACCCACGCTCTGCCCGGCACGGCTGAGATATTGCCTGGGAAACTGGTATTGCTCGGCCGGACTGTCGTCGTAGATCGAGTCCGCGCGGTGCATGAAGACGCTGTAGCTCATGGCAAAACCTAGCGCAGCCGCCCTCCCCCACCAACCCCCGGCGCGGTGTTTCACCACCGCGCCGGGTCGGGACCTGCTCAGTTTCTGGTGAGGTTGCCAAACTGCCAGAGGGGCGCGCCGCCGATCTGGAGTGTGGTGTCGGCGCCATTGGGCAGGGCCTGATATTCGGCCTCGCTCAGGCTGAAGATGATGCGGCCCGACGCGCCCGGCTCAAAGCGGGAGAGCTGGAAGGTCTTGCCGCCAATGCTGAGGGTAGGCAGGGCATCGGTGATGGGGAAGCGCCGGGATGAGGCGAGTTCCACTTCCATCACAGCCGTGGCTGATTCCGCACTCACCGAGCCCGGAGCCGCCGCCTGAGGTGCCGCCACCCGCCGCACCGCCACGATGCGGTTTGTGTCGGCCTGTTGCACGAGCTTGGCGCGCGGCTGGGCCACAGGTGCCGTGCTCGTCTGCAGGGTGGAAATCAGGGCGCCCTTGGTGCCGGCCTCGGCAGAAACAAGCCGGATATCGGCAAGGGAGATGTTGCCTTTCGCCGTACGGTCAAAGGCAAAGCGCACGCCCTTGAAATTGCGCAGGTCCGCCCCGGCAAAGGATTTCAGAGGCACCCGTACAGTCTGGAAGACGGTGTTGACGTAATCATAAGAGACGTAGGCGCTCACCGGCCGATAGACCCGTGCCACAGAGGACAGGGCAACCGGGGTGGAGAGGCCACCCTTACCATCCACCAGACGGATGGAGAAATCCACATCGCCGGCGGGATTGAGGTTGCCGCCGACCAGGTCATCGCTGTACTCAAGCTTGACCCGGAATTCCAGCGACTTGCTCACCTTGCTATCAACCACCATTCCGGTGGCAGTGGCATTGGACTGGAACCAGGCATCCTTGGTGTTCCACGCCACCAGGGCGGCGGCCTGCCGGGAATCATGGCTGTCGCCTGCACCAACATTTTCAGCGCGAAGGAGCCTGTTTGTACTGCTGGCAACGCCCCGGCTGGAGATGCCGGTTTTGCCGGTGAAGTTGTCAATGACGAAGTTGTCCTGTGGCCGAAGAGAGGCCACATGTCCCCGGGCAAACAGGCTGAGCTTGAGGAGGGAGGCCGGCAGCGGCTGCGAGGGATCAAGCAGGGCCGCCTGTGTGGGCTGTTTCCGGCTGCCAACATGGGCAAGGAAAAAGGGGATCATGCTTTCCTGCGCCGTCGTGCGCTGGTTTGCCGAACCACTGCCAAAGGGGGAAAACATATAGGGCTGGCCAGTGCATTCGTAGGCGTCGGACTCCTGCCATTCACTGTTGTAGAAATTGTGATTGGCACCAAAGACCTGGAAACTGGACTTGGGCAGGGCCACGGTCTCGGCCGAGCGTATGATCATGCGGTCAAGGGGGCGTACGCCCTCCAGGTCCGCCACATCGCCATCGCAGCCGGGAAGCAGCACGTTCCAGGCAACGCCGTCGGCATCAAGCGTGCGAGAGGTCTGCCCGTCCACCGGGGCGATTTCATAGACGGCCTCAAAGCCAACCTTGCCGATACGGCCAGGCCACGGGCTGTCGGCATCGCGGTACTGGGCAAGGGCGGCGCGCACGCCTTCACCCCCCCGGGAATGGCCCATCAGGCCGACATGGGCAAAATCCATCAGGCCGCGCAGGGCAAAGCCAAGGCTCGCCGGGGCTTGGGTGGTGCCGGCGTTCCAGGCGGCCAGCTGCTGCAGGTGCCGCAGCACCAGGCGGCCACGCCGCAGGTTGAGACCAGTATCGCCATCAACGGCTCTGGCCACTGTAACGCCGCGATTGGCATTGATGGAAACCACGATATAACCCCGGCTGGCCAGGTCGGTGGCAAGATAGTCGTAGCCGCGATGGTTGGGCGTGGGCACATAGCCCTCGGGACAGGTGCCGGAAAAGGTATACTCAATGCTGTCGTCGTAACGCACCCCAGTGGTTTTATCATAGGTACCGCAGGTCCCGTGGTTGCCGTGGAGAAACACAAGCACGGGGTATTTGCCAGCCTTGGCAGGCCGATAGACGGAAGCCCAGAGTTCCGTGGCGACGTCGGGCGTAACCGTGGCGTCAATGCCGGCAGGCAATTTGTATTCGCCCACGAGATAAGCAGACTTCGCGCCGCGGCCCGCCTTGGCCATCTCTTGGGCCTGCGCCGGCATGGCCGCCAGGCCCGGGAGCCCAAGACAGAGAACCAGCAGGCAAAGCACCCTCGCCTTTCGGGCAAGCAAGCGGCAAAGCCGCCCGACGTTCCTGTTTCCCGTAGTATCTGCCTGTCTTGCCATGGCTGAGCCCCCATTGATGAAGGGACCTCCATGTCCCTCGGGCCTAGCTCAGCGCACATACATTAATAAGTAGAAAACGAACGGTAAATTTATTGTTTTCCATACTAATGGACAGGGCCACCTTCTGAGTTGACGCACCCGGGCAGGAGCGAAAGGAAAGGCGATCAGCTTGCCTCCAGTGCTACCTGGTAGCACCCTTATCATCCGCATTCTCAGGTAAAGCCCGCCCATGACCGTCAAGTCCTCGATTTCCCTCTCTGATGAGCAGCATGCTTTCGCCAAAACACTGGTAGCGGCCGGGCGCTTTGCCAGCATCAGCGCAGTGCTGCAATACGGCGTGGAGATCTTGCGCCAGCAAATGGCCGATGAGGCGCTGGAGAGGGCGGCGCTGGTGGAAGTATTGGCACAACGTCGCTCTGGCGACTTTGTTTCGGGAACAGAGATGGAGGCCCGCTTGAGAAAGATGCTGGCCAGGAAACGTCTGGACGATGCGGTTCAGGATTGAGTTTTCGGCTGCGGCCGAGCGGGACTTTGAGCTTGTCTTCGACCATCTGGTCGACAGCTACAGGGGCTTTGGCGAAATTCGCGAAGACGCCATGGATCACGCCATGCGGCGTGTGCTCGAGATTCGCAGGGCACCAGACTCGCAGGGCACCAGACAGGCTCGGCACGGCGCCAATGCGCGGCACCGTACGCGACGATATCCTGCCCGGACTCCGCCATCTGAGCCTTGATCGGGCGACTTATTGGTTTGAGGTGGATGAGCCTGCCAGAAGAGTGCGCCTGCTTGGCGGCAGTGGACCGCCCTGACCCCCGCCCTCAGCCTTAATGAAAGCTGGCCTGAAACGCCGTTGCGGTCAGCGACACATGGGCATCAAGGGGCGGATGCAGTTCAAAGGCCCTGGGGGCACGGGCAAAGTTCCACAGCCGCAACAGCAGCCACTCCCCGCGCCGTTCCTCAGCCACGGCCAGTTCATTGCGGCTGATGTAAAAGGGCGTGCGCTCCCAGCCGTTTGTTGTCTTTACCTCGATCAGGCGCTGCTTGCCGTCGGGGGCAAAGCTGGCGATATCGAAACCGGCCCCGTCGCCCTCCTCTTCCGACACCCAGCGCACCGCGCGCGCCAGATCCGGCCGGCCGGCATCTGCAAGGGTGCGGCGTTCGTGGTCCAGCACCAGCGCCTCGCCCGCCCGGCCCAGGGCACGGTTGCGCGCGTCCTTGCCGGCGGCATCGAACTTGCGGGCAATCTGCTGCATCAGCTCAAGCTCCTGGGGTGGCGGCTGATTGCTGAGGGTGGGCGGTGGGCCAACCCAGAGCGGCGCCGCCTCCCGCAGGCCGGCGGCCGCCCCGGCAGCGACGGAGGGGCCCAGCCACGCAGGGTTGCCGGCCAGCCAGCGCGCCACGGCATCGACCAGCGACATCTGGAAATTGAAGGCGGGCTTGTAGCCGGGGATCCAGTCTTCGCCCAGCCCCTTGAGGACGGCACTGATGTTCTGATGCTTGAACTCGATGGCCGCCTCTGAGCGCTGCCGCAGCCGGGGCAGCAGGCGGCGCCGGTGTGCCGCCTTGCCATAGGCCTGCCCGGCAATGTCCTTCACCAGCATCGCGAAGTAATCCGCGACGATCAGATCATTCTCGTCATCTGCCCAGCCAGATCCAGCCATGGCGCCAGGCTAGAGACGCCGGGCCACCTTGTCATCCTGCCAGCCGTCAGCCCGCCTTGTCCGAGAGAAACGCGAAGCTGGAGCCGGCGGGCTGCCCCTGCAGGAATTCGCAGATCAGGGCCGTGTCCAGCGCCTCGAACACATGGGTGATGCCCGTGGGGCCAGAGCGGACGAAGACGGTGTATTCATTCTCATATGGCTTGTCAGTGATCTTCGAGTGCGCGCGATAGATGAAACGCGCGGCGCTCGAGGCCGCGTCGCCCACCTCGTCGAGAATCTCCACCGTGCAGTCGGGGCGGAAATGCACCGTCCAGACGGCGGTGTTGAAGGCAACCACCGCCTCCTTACCCAGCATGGGCCGGGGAAAGGGCAGGCTTGCCGAGAGGGACCATTCGACATCGGGGGCATAAAGGGCGCTCATCGCCGCCACATTGCCAAAGGCGCGGACGAGTTGCCCGGCGGGGGTATTGCTGGCCATGACCTTGCCTCCTCTTGTCTCAGGCCGCCGTGACCAGCTGGCCGGCGCGGCACTCCACAACCATGGGCGTGTCCCAGTCCTGGCGCTGCGGCGCCCCCTGCCAACGCTCGGTCACCAGCTGAACCCAGGCCGGCGTATAAAAGGCGTCCGCCGCCTCCTGGGATTCCCACAGATAGATGCCAGACAAGGTCCTGCCATCGCGGGCGATGGCGTAATACTTCCGGATCAGGCCGGGAATAGCCAGATAGGTGTGGGCGCTGGCGGCAATCAGACCCTCGATACTGGCCCGGCTGGTGCCGGCGGGCACGGGAAAGGTCCACATCACGGTAAACATCGGCGTCTCCTCATGGCGGTGCGCAGGCTGCATCTTGTTGACGCCACACCAAGCATTGACTAACAGGTTGCGCTCAGTCGCAAGGGCCAACATCACAAAGGCCAGCACATCACAAAGGCCAGCCAGCGAGACCCCTGATCATGCGCAAGATCCCCTACCCCACGCCCGGCGAAATTCTGCTGGAAGAATTCCTCAAGCCGATGGGAATTTCCGCCTATCGCCTTGCCAAGGAGATTGGCGTCTCGCAGGTTCGCGTCGGGCAGATCATCTCTGGCAAGCGTGCGGTTACGGTGGATATCGGTCTGCATCTGTCGCGCTACTTCGGGCTGAACGACGGTTTCTGGACCGGCCTGCAGCTCGACCATGACGCTGCCGTGGCCAAGGATGCGCTGGCGGATGTGCTGGCAGGAATTACACCACACGCCGCCTGATCTCGGCGTGGTCAATTCAGTAAATC
>CANCOY010000148.1 GCA_947379865.1 Acetobacteraceae bacterium | reverse complement strand
ATAGCCCGAAAAAGAAAAACAGGATGGCCGGATCTACCAAGGCCTTGAAGAGGTTTGCATCCATGGACTGTCTCCCAGTGGCGCTGCACGCGGTGCCGAGCCTTTGGACAAGACGCGGCGACAGACGTGCGAAGGCACGATGACGGGCGTCAACATGAACGGCGTCCAGGACGTTGAAAAATGAATAATTCTCTGCTTTGCTATTGAAACTCTCAATAACTGAGGCTGGGCAGCATGGCCAATCCGCGCAACCTCGACATCGATCTTTTGCGCAGCTTTGTGGCAATCGCCGCCGAACAGAACATTTCCCGGGCGGCGGAGAGGCTGTTCCGCAGCCAATCAACGATCTCATTGCAGCTCAAGCGCCTGGAGGATGCCGTTGGCCGGCAGCTTTGCGAGCGCTCCCATCGCGCCATCCGGCTTACACATGATGGCGAGGTCATGCTGACCTACGCGAACCGGATGCTGGCGATCAACGACGAGGCGATGACCCGCATCAATGAACCTCAGCTGGAGGGCATGGTGCGTCTGGGCGCCCCTGAAGACTTTGCCACCACGCATTTGCCCACAATTCTGGGCGATTTTGCCCGGACGCATCCCCTCGTATCTCTTGAGGTTACCTGCGATCTTACGCTCAACCTGATGGAGATTTTCCGGCAAGGCGCCCTCGACATCGCCTTGGTGAAGCGTGAGCCGACGGCCCGCCTTGCCGGGGTCAGGGTCTGGCGCGAGCCGCTCGTCTGGGCGGCCGCCGAGGGTTATTCCCTAGCGGACGATGCGGTGGTTCCGCTTGTCGTCTCGCCCGAGCCGTGCGTCTACCGCAAGAGGGCGACGGATGCCCTCAAGCGCGCCCGACGCAAGTGGCGCATTGCCTATTCCTGTGGCTCGCTGGCAGGGAACATTGCCGCGGTGAAGACCGGTCTTGGGGTGAGTGTTCTGCCCAAGGACATGGTTCCTCACGATCTGCATGCCGTGACGGGTGCCTCTCTCCCCAACCTGCGCGACACGGAGATCGCCCTGATCTCACCACCTGCCCTGACTGTCCCGGCGCGCCGCCTGTGCGAGCACATCATCGCCTCCCTTGAAAAGGGTGGGCGCTGAGGACTGTTTATCATTCAACGTCAGCGAATGTTTTCCCTCATCACCGCCCACAGGAGACACCACATGAAATCCATCCTGCTGCTTGCGGCTCTTGTCGTCGGCGTCTTGCACACGTCAGCGGCCAGCGCTGAGCCGGTGGCTGCCAACATCGCCGCCGCTTTGGCAGATGCAGGCCGTCCGCCCAAGGACATTGCCAGCGACGCGCAGCGCCATCCGGGCGAGGTGCTGACGTTTACCGGCGTGCACGCGGGCGACAGCGTGGCCGACCTGATGCCCGGTAGCGGCTATTTCACCCGCATCTTCAGCAAGGCCGTGGGGGCGACTGGCCATGTCTATGCCATGGTCCCGCAGGAATTCGCCACCCGCTTTCCCGAGGGCGTGAAGGCCCTAAACGCACTGGCCGCCGATCCGGCCTATGGCAATGTCAGTGTCCTGATCATGCCCATCAACGCGTTCAGCGCGCCGGTGCCGCTCGACCTCGTCTGGACGGCCCAGAACTATCACGACATGTACGACGCCTTCATGGGCCCCGCCGACGTGCCCAGGGTCAACAAGGCCATCCGGGCCGCCCTGAAGCCTGGCGGAACCTATCTGGTGCTCGACCATGCAGATGCGCCCGGCACGGGCCTTGGCGGTAGCGAAACCCTGCACCGGATTGATCCACAGGTGATCAAAACAGACGTCACCGCCGCCGGTTTCGTGCTGGAGGCCGAGAGCGATCTGTTGCGAAATCCGGCCGATGATCACAAGACCCTGGTGTTCGACCCCGCCATCAGGGGGCATACGGACCAGGTCATCTTCCGGTTCCGCAACCCGCGCTAATTGACCAAGGCCACGTCGGCTACAGCGCGGCGTGGCCCATGCGGTCCATGATGAAGCGGTCCTGGGGATCGGTGCAGAACCAGCCAGCCGTGACCTGAATCGGGTCGCGGTTGGCGCCGTCGGCAAAGGCGCGGGCAGCGGATTGCCAGATGGCGACGCCCTTTACCCCGGCGAACACCTCCCACCAGCGAAACGCCACGGGATCAACGACCATGCCGCTGGCCTGTTCCCACAGGCGGATGGCCTCGGCCCGGGGCAGCAGGCGGCCCGGGTTCTCAAAACTCTGCCCACCCCAGAGGGGATTGAAGGCCCAGGCCAAATCCTCAAGCGGGTCGCCCAGATGGCACATTTCCCAATCCAGCACGGCGCGGATGGTGCCAGCCGCATCAAACAGGAAGTTACCCGTGCGGAAATCGCCATGGACAATGCCTACCCGCCCCGGCAGCCGTGGCGGGTTGCGCCGCAGCCAGCGGATGGCCGCCCGCACGATGGGTTGCGGGCTAAGCGCGTCTTCGTCGATGACGCCTTCCCAGTAATCCAGCTGATCACGCCAGATGCCCTCACCCACAGGCATCTTCAGGGCTGAGGCGAGGCCATTGGTGACAGGATCCGTGGCGGCAATGGTGCCCAGAATCTGCCATTTGCGGTGGCCGATAACGGATTTCAGGCCCACATAGTCGGGCGTCTCGAACAGGCGGCCATCGGCCTGACAGTCCGTAATCTCATCCATTACAAAGAAGCGGCGGTCCAGCCAGCGGCCATCCTCTTCGATGCCCACGAGGCTGGGAACTGGCACGGCGGAATTCTGGAAGGCACGGAAGGCGGCAAATTCCACCTGCTGATCGGTATCGATCAGGCTGGCGCCGGGGTCGCGGCGCAGGATCAGGCGGCGGGCTACCGAGCCACCAGCCGCCCCCGGTAGATGCGCCACCAGCCGCCAGGTCTCGCGGCTGGCCCCGCCCGGAATCCGGTCAAGCCCCGTCACGCGCACGTCGGCCACGCCCAGCACATGGCTCAGCCAGGCCGCGATGCGCGGCTCAAGTTCAGCGGTTCCGGTCATCTGCCCCTCGCCTTTCAGACAGTCCCTCAGCGCGCCATGTCGAGCATGTCCGTAAAGCCCGAAGGCTCGTGCGGGCCGATGATCAGTTGCTCCAGTACGCCAACGCCATGGCGCACCTTGCCATCGCCCGTCATCTTCACACGGCTGATGGCCTGGATGTGCTGGTACTGCGGCAGACGCTCGTCGACCGTGGCCAGCACAAGGCGATCACCGCCCACGGCATTCGCCCCCCTGTAGGTGCCATGCGCCCATTGGGGATGCCCATAGCCGATGCCGAGCATGTAGAAATTCCACATGGGCTCCAACTCGATCACATAGGGCTCGCCCCGCCAGGGGCTGAGGGTGATGGTGCTGGCGGCGGCATGGCGGGTGCCCGGCTTGAAGCGGATGGTCTGGGCCACGCCCCTCATGGGCTCGGCAGGGCCGGTGCCCACGGGCGCCACGACGCCATTGCTATGCCACTGGCGGCCATCGGAGAACTCGTTGATGTCGAACAGGATGCCCACATCGTCAAAGTTCAGCGGCGCCCACTGCCAATAGAACTGGAAGGGCGGCGCGTCATCGCGCGGCGGCTCCGACGGGCCGATGGGCCGCACGCCCCAGGAACGGTCGCGGGTGCCGCGCCAACCGGCACCGATTTCCGTGCGCTTGCCATCCAGCTCGATCCAGCCTTCCCAGGTACCATGCTGGGTGAGACGCGTCAGGTCCATGAACGTGCGCGGGCCAACGCGATAGTTGAAGCGCGGCTCCTCCATCGGCACCGTGCGGCAGGTGAACAGCAGGTCGCACGACAGGCCGTGTTCATTGGGCGCCACGCGGAAGCGGTTCTTCACCAGGGGCTCGACGATCTCGACAGAGATCGGGCCAGCGTGGATTTCCATGCGCTCCATATGAAAGGTGCGCGAGGCAAAGACCGAATGCTGCACCCCATCGATCACGAAGCAGAGCGAGCCGTCCATGATGCCGTGATGGGGGTAGACGCCAAAGGCCGCCGCAAAAAACAGGCTGCCATCGGCATTGTAGCCGTTGAAGAAGAACCGGTCGTAGAAGTTCCGGTCGGTCCCTGCATAGGCGATGGGGTCGGCAGTCTGGTGAATCGGATAGTCGTCGGCCTTGGTCAGCATCGGCATTCCTCCCTGTCCGCATCTTTGGCGGGTCCGCGCCTTGGGCGGGTCGGCGCATCTGGCGGCGCCGCTGCCCTATGGTTAGGGCAGGCTGGCCGGCGTGTCCACAATCTGCAGAAAGGGCCAACGCTGCTGGTAGGAACGGGCCTTGGCGAGGAAAAGGTCGGGCTGCAGGTTCAGCGGGTTTGGCCGCAGCAGCCCCGCTTCCATGTCCTCAAGGCCAAAGGGCGCGTGCACACGAAAGCCACCCCGCCCGTCGGCGGCAATGCCCACGCAGGTGCCCGCCACAGGAAAGCGGTTGATGCCATCGCAGGCGTCAACCAGGCGGGGATAGCCAGGGCCAAAGCGCGCCGGATACCACAAATGAACGCGGGCCTGGTTGCGAAGCTGCAGCTGCGGCCCGAATTGGGCGGCCAGGCGCTGGATCTCCCGGTCCTCGGCCTCATAGGAGAGGTCGGTATCGTCAAAATAGAAGAGGTCATAATCGGCGATGCCGGCGTCCACCGGGCGCCCGCTGCGCAGGTTCCAGCAGGTCTGGAACAGGCATCCCGCCACCAGCCAGCAATCGGCAAGGCCGATGCCAGCAAGATGGTCGAGCAAAACCGCATTCAGCGGGTTGGCGCGCACGCGGGCAAGGAAATCCCCCGCCGCCTCCACTGCCAGCCCGCCCTGAAGCAATCAGTCCTTGAAGCGTTCCAGATAGGTGCCGTCTTCGACGTTCACCACAATGCGCGTGCCAGACTCGATGTGCGGTGGGATCATGCAGCGCTGGCCGTTGTCGAGCTTGCCGGGCTTGTAGGAAGAGGCGGCCGTCTGGCCTTTCACGGCCGGGTCGGTCTCGGCCACGGTCTGCACCACGGTCTGGGGCAGTTCGACGGCGAGCGGCGCCCCTTCGAACAGGCGGATGTTGACCTTCATCCCATCCTGCAGCCAGACCCACTGGTCACCCACCACGTCCTTGTTGATGGTCATCTGCTCGAAGGACTCGACGTCCATGAAGGCAAAGCCTTCGCCCTCGGGGTAGAGGAACTGGAACTCGCGGTCCTCGAGGCTGACGCGCTCGACCTGCTCGGCAGAGCGGAAACGCTCCTGGCCCTTGCCGCCGCCGCGAACGTCCCGCAGTTCCACCTGCATGAAGGCGCCGCCCTTGCCGGGCTGCACGACCTGGGTCTTGGTGATCACCCACAGCTTGTTGTTGAGGTCGATCACATTGCCGACGCGCAGGGAGTTGGCGTTGATTTTCATGGGGACACCGCAAAGGGGCTGGAATTGGCGGCGGAACCTAGCAGGGATGGTGTACATGGACAACCTGTCACGAAAAGACTATCCCCGCGCCGGCCCACTGCCTCAACTGGATGGCTCATGCCCAAGCCCCCGTCAGCCGTCACGCCCCCCTGGTGGCACCCCGAGCGCCTCGCCGCCCGCAGGCCCCGGCTGATGGCACGGGGGCGCATTCTGGCGGCGCTGCGCCACTGGTTTGCCCAGGCTGAGTTCGTGGAGGTGGAGACGCCCGCCCTGCAGGTCTCCCCCGGGCTTGAGCCCCATCTGCATGCCTTCAGCACGGAACTGGCCGCCCCCGATGGCTCGCGCCTGCCCCTGCATCTCCACACCTCCCCCGAATTCGCCATGAAAAAGCTGCTGGCGGGTGGAGAGCCGCAGATCTTTCAGTTCGCGCGGGTCTTCCGCAATGGCGAACGCTCGGCCACCCACCATCCCGAATTCACCATGCTGGAATGGTACCGCGCCGGCTCCCGGGTGGATGATCTGATTGGCGACTGCATGGCCCTGCTGCGCGAGGCGGCCCGGGCTGCTGGCGGCGATGGTCTGCTGCGCCGGGGCGAACTTGTCTGCGATCCGGGCCTGGCAGCCGAAATTGTGCCGGTCGCCACCGCCTTTGACCGCGTGGGCATCGACCTGATGGCTACCATGCCCAACCCGCTGGCGCCCGATGCCGCTTTGCTGGCCCGGGCAGCGGCCGCCATTGGCGTGCGCACCGACCCCGGCGACCGCTGGGACGATGTGTTCTTCCGGGTCTTTCTGGAGCGGATCGAACCCTATCTGGGCAGCCCTGCCCCCACCTTCATCACCGCCTGGCCCGTCTCAATGGCGGCCCTGGCCCGGCCAGACCCGGCGGACCCGCGTGTGGCGCAGCGGTTCGAGCTCTATGTCTGCGGTCTGGAACTGGCCAATGCCTTTGGCGAGTTGACCGACCCGGTGGAGCAGCGCCGCCGCTTTGATACCGACCGCGCCACCGCGCAGGGCCTCTATGGTCGCAGCTATCCCGTGGATGAGGAGTTCATCGCGGCGCTCGCCCATGGCCTGCCAGAAAGTGCGGGCATTGCGCTGGGCGTGGACCGCCTCGCCATGCTGGCCACCGGCGCGGAGACGATCGACGACGTGCTATGGGCGCCTGTGGCGGGTTAAGCCTATAGTTTCCTTAAAATGAATTCGATTGATGATTCAACACAAGGATTCAACGTCTGGTCCTGAAGTTTCCTGCCTTCTTGATAGAAGTCATGGATCACCTCAATTTTCTCCAGCACAGCGATATTGTTGAATATTGATATAAAGTTGAGCAGGTTTATCGATTTCGGCATGGCCGAATTTACTTTGGTGGTAAACGACCATTTGTGATCGCTGTTGAAACGGCTTGGCCAGACACCCTGCTCGTACATTTCCTCGTCCGGGATCGTGACAATCAGATATCCTCCCGGTTTCACGATGCGCAGCCAATTGTCGATCGCCAGTTTTGGAAACACCATGTGTTCCAGGCAATGGCTGCTGACGGCAAAATCAAATGCGTTATCGGCAAGGCCATGCAGATAGTTTGCGTCGCCGTCCTTGATGTCCCAGCCGATCACATCATTCAGACCACGGAAAACATGCCTGAAATTGGCGAGGCTGTCGTTTCCGGCGCCAATGTCGATGCCATGGCCGACAAAATAGCGATTATGGAAACTTGGAATATTCGAACGTCGGCGTGCTGCCTTGGACTGTTCGTGCATCGTCTGTACACACCCTGAAGCTGGCCCGTGCGGCTGCCGCCACCATGCTTGAGGATCAGGGTGTCAATCAAGCGGTGTCAGGGCGCAGGAGCCGGCCTAGAGGTCGTCCGACCGTTGGCTCGCGTCCAGGCCGGCCATGCGGCGGGCGAGGAGGGTGGAGGGGTCGTCCTTGCTGCCGGGCACCGGCAGGGCGGCAAGCGTGGCGACCAGAGTTGGCGAGAGGATGGTGGTGCCGGTGCGGGTCAGCGCCCGCATGGCTTCAATCATGCCGCCCCCGGCCGCAGAACCGGTGGCATGGGCAGCCGGGCCACAGGTAAAGCTGGTGGACCAGGCCGATGCCGTCTCCACCCCTGCCGGCATGGGCAGATCGGTGAAGCGGCGGATCTCGCGCGCCATGCGGCCGGCAAAACCATCATAGACCTCGCCCAGGGAACGGGCATGGCCTGAGGCATCGTAGAAGATCGAGCGGTTGGCCGCCGCCGCCTCGGGAAACAGATTGGCCGCCGTCTCGGAGCGGTTAGCCCCCAGGGCCGAAAGGAACGAGGTAGCCCCCCCTGCCCC
>CANCOY010000147.1 GCA_947379865.1 Acetobacteraceae bacterium | reverse complement strand
CAATCGGAATGACATTTCGCTGCGCACTTAATTCGCACCCCATATCCAGGCCGAAACCCAAACACAGAAATGCGTCCTACGTGACCAGCTGCTGCTCGCGCAACCGCCGCCCACGCTTCCCTTCCTATTCACGATCTCAAAGAACAACCTGCTTCCGCAGGCTCTAGCCCCTCACCACTGCCAAAGCAGCGGCCCGAAGCGGCGCGGGTTATCCACTACCCGAAGCCTGTTGTCAACCTTCATCCGAAGGGGACTTTCAGGCGGTTTGCGCAGACGCGAAGTCTGGCAATCGGGGTGCACCGCACCACCTTTGCCTTCCAGAACGGCCGAAGACGGCCGCCCGCAAGGCGGATATAACGAGGTCAAAGAGCTGGGAGTGGGCTTTCGCCCGATACCCGGGCCCCCCGGAGGAGGCCCCGTCTGCACCGCGGCCCGGAGGCACGTCGCTGCGACGAACGGGGTATAGGCCCCCTGCCGCTCAGGGTCAAGCACTCATTTTGACATTAATGCTGCACTGCAATCAGCTGGCCACATGGCTGGTTACGGCTCGCGAAGGCGCTTATCCTGTTTGCTTATTCGGGCGCGCGTCGCTTCTCCTCACCCGGACTGGACTGCCATCATGACCCCTTATCGACCCCGGATTGGCCTGGCGCTTGGCAGCGGTGTTGCCCGTGGCTGGGCCCATATAGGCGTGCTTCATGCCCTGGCGCGGGCCGGGATCAGGCCTGATATCGTCGTCGGCACCTCCATCGGTGCCCTCGTTGGTGGCGTCTATCTCGCCAACAAGCTGGATGTGCTGGAAGACTGGGCCCGCAGCCTCAACAAGCGCAGCCTCTGGCGCTATCTGGACGTGCGCCTGTCGGGCGGCGGTCTGATTGGCGGCAGCCGTCTGAATGCAATTCTGGACGCGAACCTCGGGGGCATCATGGTCGAGAGCCTCGACCGGCGCTTTGCGGCGGTGGCCACCGACCTGGGCAGCGGTCACGAAGTCTGGCTGAGGGAGGGGCCGCTGGCACTTGCCCTGCGCGCCTCTTATGCCCTGCCCGGGGTTTTCTCGCCCCTGCAACATGACGGTGGCTGGCTGGTGGACGGGGCGCTGGTGAATCCGGTGCCGGTTTCGGTGTGCCGGGCCCTCGGTGCCCGCCTTGTCATTGCGGTCAATCTCAATGCCGATGTCTTTGGCCGCAGCCGGGCCCAGAACCCGGCGCGTGTGGCGGAGGCGGAACTGCTGGACGGCCCCGCAGGCGGCGGCTTCATGGGCGCACTCAATCCGCAGCGCCTGCTCGCCCGCAAGCTGTTTGGCCGGGATGACGGCGCCCCCAGCCTGTTCACCGTGATGGTCGACAGCCTCAGCATCATCCAGGACCGGGTAACCCGCAGCCGCCTGGCCGGGGACCCGCCGGATGTGACCATTGCCCCCCGGCTTGGCGACGTCGGCCTGCTGGACTTCGACCGTGCCGCCGAGATGATCGAAGAGGGCGAGGCGGCCGTAGAACGCGCCCTGCCCTTCCTGCGGGAGGCGATGAGTGTTCTGGGCATGCGCTTTGCCCAGGAATCGGCGCCTCCCGATGCCCGCCGGGTCGCCAATTGGGAGACCGCCACGGATTAGGAGCGGCTATCCGGCCGTGATGTAGCGGCGCAGCGTCTCTGCCTCCATCTCCTTTTCGGCAACATGGGTTTTCACCACGTCGCCAATGGAGACAAGGCCCACCAGGCGGCCTTCTTCGACCACAGGCAAATGGCGGATCCGCCGGGTCGTCATCAGGGTCATGATATCGGCCACCGTATCGCCCCGGGCACAGCGCAGCACCTCGCCGGTCATCAGGACGCGCACCGGCCGCGCCAGAACCGCCGCGCCCTGTTCGGCGATGCCGCGCACAATGTCGCGTTCCGAAAGGATGCCGAGGATCTGGCCCTCTGGCCCCATCACCAGCAGGGCGCCGATGCGGCGGGTTGTCAGCAAAGCGGCCGCGGCCTCGACACTTTCGTCAGGCCCCAGCACGAAGACATCGTCGCCCTTTGCTTTCAGGATTGCGTTCACGGTCATGTGCAGTCCTCCCCGTGCCGGGGCGACGCGCGAAAAGCGGACCTGAAAACTGCGGGACGTCCGGCACACCATCATTATGCGATGGATTTTGCCGATCCGGTCAAGACAAAGCGCGCAGCCGCCATTCGGGCACGCCCCGCAGGGCATGTCCGAATGGCGCGCTTGTCTCAGGAAGCGGCAATAACCTTGCGCAGCACCTCGACGATGCGGTCGAAATGCTCGTCCTCGGCGATCAGGGCGGGTGAGAGGATGATGGTGTCCATGGTGACACGCAGCACCAGCCCCTCCTGGAAGGCGGCGTTCAGCACGGCATAGCCGCGCTTGCCCGGTCGCTCCGACGGGGCCAGATCGATGCCCGCCAGCAGGCCAAAGCCCCGGATATCCACCACCTGGGGCAGGTCCTTGAGCGAGAACACCCGCTCGAGGAAGCCGGGCGACTTGGCCTTGCCGCGTGCGAACAGATCCTCGTCGCGATAGATGTCGAGGGTTGCAAGGCCGGCGGCGCAAGCCACCGGATGGGCCGAATAGGTATAGCCGTGGAAGAGCTCGATCGCCCCTTCCGGCGAGGCCTCTGTCAGGGTCTCGTAGATCTCGTCACGGCAGGCCAGCGCCCCCATGGGGATATTGCCATTGGTGATGGCCTTGGCCATGGTCATCATATCGGGTGTAACCCCGAAGGTCTGGGCGCCAAAGGCCGACCCGGTGCGGCCAAAGCCCGTGATCACCTCGTCGAACACCAGCAGGATGCCGTGCTTGTCGCAGATGGCGCGCAGGCGTTCCAGATAGCCCTTGGGCGGCACCAGGATGCCGGTTGAGCCGGCAATCGGCTCAACAAAGCAGGCGGCGATGGTATCGGCACCGTGCAGATCCACCAGGCGCTGCAGGTCGTCCGCCAGATCGGCGCCGAAATCGCCCTGGCCCGGCACCAGCCGGTTCTGGGGCAGATGGGTGTGGCGCAGATGGGCAATGCCCGGCAGGCCCACACCAAAGCTGTCACGGTTGCGCACCATGCCGCCGATGGAAATGCCACCAAAGTTAACGCCGTGATAGGCCCGCTCGCGGCCGACAAAGCGGGTGCGCTGGCCCTGGCCACGGGCGCGATGATAGGCGAGCGCCACCTTCATCGCCGTCTCCACCGCCTCGGAGCCCGAGCAGGTGAAGAACACGCGGTCGAGATTTTCCGGCGTCAGGGCCGCGACGCGCGAGGCGAGTTCAAACGACTTGGGCTGGCCGAACTGAAAGGGCGCGCAATAGTCGAGTTCCATCATCTGGCGGCCCACCGCCTCGGCAATCTCGCGGCGGCCATGGCCTGCAGCGCAGGTAAAGAGCCCGGCGACGCCGTCCACCAGCTTGTCGCCCCGATCATTCCAGTAATACATGCCCTCCCCCCGCACGATCATGCGCGGCGACTTCTTGAAATCGCGGTTGGCAGTAAAGGGCATCCAATGATGTTCAAGGGTGTTGGGGCGCGACATGGGGCGGTTTCCTGATACGGAATTGCGACACTGCAGCCCACAGGTTACGCTCGCCGCCAGCCATCGCAATAGGACCAGTCGCACATCTATGATTGGTCCAATTATTCACGCAACGGAGGAAGCATGCGCGACCTGCTCTTCCCCCTCGACCCGGCCGAGCCCGGCACCCTGCAGGCCCGCGTCCGCCGCAGGCTGTTGCAGGCGATCGAGCAGGGCGACCTGGTGGCGGGCCGCGCCCTGCCCTCCACCCGCGCCATGGCACGGCGGCTGAATGTGGCGCGCAACACGGTGCTTATTGCCTATCAGGGGCTGGTGGATGATGGGTTCCTCAAGGCGCGGGAGCGCAGCGGCTATTTCGTGGCGGCCGATGTCACGGTGCGCAAGCCGCCCCAGCCCCCCGCCCCGCCGCCCGGCGAAAGCGATGCCCCGGTGGACTGGGACAGCCGCATTGGCCCGCGCGCCATCACCCAGCGGACCATCGAAAAACCGGCGGACTGGCGACGTGCCCCCTTCCCCTTCATCTATGGCCAGGTTGACCCGCAGCTGTTCCCGCTGGCCGCCTGGCGGGCCTGCAGCCGCGATGCCCTGGCGCGCCTGGCGGTGGACGAATGGTCCGCCGACAGTCTGGCGGCCGACGACCCCCTGCTGATCGAGGAAATTCGCACCCGCCTGCTGCCGCGCCGGGGGGTGACGGCCCGGGCGGACGAAATCCTGATCACGGTGGGTGCCCAGCATGCCCTGTGGCTGCTGGCCCAATTGCTGGTGGGGCCGCGCACCACGGTGGGGCTGGAGGAGCCGGGCTATGTGGATGCCCGCAACATCTTTGCCCTGCGCACCCGCCGCCTGCGCGCCCTGCCGGTGGATGCCGACGGCCTGGTGGTGGACGAGCGGCTGAAGGGCCTTGACCTGATCTTCACCACCCCCAGCCACCAGTCCCCCACCACGGTGACCATGCCCATGGCGCGGCGCCAGGCCCTGCTGGCCGAGGCGCGGGCGCGCGATGTGCTGATCATCGAGGACGATTACGAGAGCGAGACCAATTATGGCCGCGAGCCGACGCCGGCCCTGAAGTCCCTCGACCGCGACGGGCGGGTGCTTTATGTGGGCTCGCTGTCCAAGATCCTGGCGCCGGGCGTGCGCATCGGTTTTCTGGTGGCGCCGGCGCCGCTGATTGCCGAGGCGCGCAAGCTGCGCCGCCTGATGCTGCGCCACCCCCCCACCAACAACCAGCGCACCACGGCCCTGTTCCTGGGGGGCGGCCATGTGGAAGTGCTGATCCGCCGCCTGCAGACGGCCTATGCCGAGCGCTGGCGCGCCATGGACCAGGCCATCGCCCGCCACCTGCCGAAATCGAGCCGGCCGCCCAGCTTTGGCGGCACCAGTTTCTGGATCGAGGGGCCCAAGGGCCTTGATGCGGGTGCACTCGCCCTGCGTGCCCGCGCCGAGGGCGTGATCCTGGAGCCGGGCGCCATCCACTATCTGGCGAGCCCGGCGCCGGCCAACATGTTCCGCCTGGGTTTCTCCTCGATCCAGGCGAGCCGGATCGAGCCCGGCATTGCCCGCATCGCCGCCCTGATCAGCGACGGCGGGTGAGCCGTCACTGATCTGTGGGGGGGCTGATCCGAGGGGGGAGTTACCAGCTGTAGCGCAGGCCTGCGCTGACGGTGTTGGTCTGGTCCTTCTTGCCGAGGTCGCCGTCGTAGCGGACGAAGCCGGTGATGACCTGCGACAGGTCCATGCCAAAGCCAAGGCCCACAAGGGCCGAGTCCTTTTGTGGTGCCACACCGTCTACGCGGAACGAGGCGGCGGGCGCGGCGGCAAAGGCCAGGTCCACGCCCGTGGCGCTGGAGCGCAGTTCATGCGCCCAGCCCAGCCGCAGGGTTACGTCCACCGTGGACTTCTCGCCCAGCGCCAGCTCACGCTGCACCTGCCCGCCCAGCACCGTGCGCACCGACGGTGTGCTGGTGGCACCCATGGCCATGTTCAGCGTACCGGCCCCATCCTCGGTATAGGCCGACTGCCACAGTTTGGAGGCCTGCAGGCCGACAAAGGGGGTCAGCGTGTAGGCGCCCTGGGCAATGTCCATGCCGGTCTCAACTTCCGCCAGCAGCTGGTTGCCATGGGTCTTGCCCCGTGCCTCGCCCCCGGTGACGGGATCCGTCGGCAGGCTGAGGATACGGGTGGTTTCGATGGAACTATAGGCATAGCCCATGGTGCCCGAAACATAGACGGCGTTCGACCGCCAACCGCCATAGAGCGAGAGCGCGGTGCTGTCCACGCTTGCCTCCGTCGCCGCCTCGTCCTGGTTACTGTCGGCCCGGGCAAAGCCCAGCGAGGCGCCGAGGGTGAGTTCTGGCGTGATCGCCTTGTCGAGGCCCACGGCGCCACCGCCGGAGGTGAAGCTGGCGCCCCCCTCCCCATCAGCCCCGCCAATGCTGCCGAACGAGCCAAAGCCCGTCACCCAGGCGCCAAGCCCGCCCAGCCGCTCTGGCGCAAAGCTGGCGTCGCTGGCCGTGCCCGCATCTGCATAGAGGCTGTTGTCGGCAAACTGCACCCGGGTGAGCGAGGGGTCCTCCGAGGTTCTTATCTGCCTCAGCGCACCGCCACGCAGAGCCCTGATGGGCGCGTTGGACAGGGACCGCCCCAGGTCACGCGTAACCGTGCTGAGGCTGGCCTGCGCCGTGCCACCGCCCGAGACCTGCTTCAACGTCTCCTGCGCCCCCGTCGTGGTCTGACCAGCCAGGGTCGACAGGAAGCTTGCCAGTGGGCCGCCCGCCTGCAGATTGCTGAGCGCCTCACCCAGCGCCCTCTGCGCCGGCGTCTTGGCAGCACTGGCATAATTGATGGTGTAGATGTTGACACCATTGTTGACGGAGCCAGGATTGTTGACGGAACCCGGATTGTTCACAGAGCCCGGATTGTTGACGGAACCCGGATTGTTGACGGAACCCGGATTGTTGACAGAGCCCGGATTGTCTACGGAACCCGGATTGTTCACGGAACCCGGATTGTTCACGGAACCCGGATTGTCTACGGAACCCGGATTGTTGACGGAACCCGGATTGTTCACGCTGCCGGGATTGTCAATCGTCGGCTGGTTCCTGACGCTGAGGTTCACCGAGGCCTCGTTACCCGTGTAGGCAACCTCCGTGTTCAGATAGGCGAGGTCGTTGGTGACATTGGTGAAGGTGCCCGTCAGGCCACTGGTGGCGGTGAGGAACACGCGGTTGCCGGGGGTGTTAAGCGTCTCGGTATCAACAGCTCCAAAGAAGTGCACGCCGCCGCCAAGCTGGGCGGCGCCCGTCACATCAAGCCGGCCATTGGTGCCATCGGCCTTGAGGCCCACGCGCAGCAGGCCGGTGTTGCTCTGCACAAAATTGCCGGTCAGGCGAAGGGTGTCCGGAACACGATTACTGGCGCCGAGTGTGAGGGTGCCGTTGTTGGTAAAGGTGCCGAAACTTGCCGCATTCCTGCTGCTGACGAGGTTCCAGCTGCCCCCCTGTTTCAGGCTGAGGTTCTTGAAGCCGCTAAACCTCCAGAGATCCATGGTGCCCGCGCCCTCAAGCTCGAGGAGGGAGTTGGTGGGCGTGGTGCCAGTGATCTCCACCGTACCGACAAAGTTACCGCCATCCTTCAGCGTGAGGCGCACATCGTCTGTGACATTATCGAACACGATGGCCTTGCCATCCGTGGCCGTCCCCCTGATCAAACCAGAATTGGTGATTGTTGCCGTGCGGCCTGTTGCCTTCACGCCCACATCACCGCTGATAAGGCCTGTGTTGCTGAGGGTCAGGCTGGATTGTGCATAGACGCCAAAACCACCGGCGCTGTCGGACCCGCTGATGGTACCGGCATTCCCAATCGATACATTGAGCGCTGCGTTTCTGCCAAAGGCATATACGGCCTTGTCGCCGGAAATGGTGGCATTTGCGCGATTATCGATGGCGCCGCCCACCTCATAGAACAGCACACCAATCGTTCCGCCGTTGATGGCCTTCTGATTGGTAACGTTCAGGTTCCTATTAACGCCAGTCACACCTTCTGTACCAATAATGGTGCCGCTGTTGGTAACACTGCCGCCACCGAAAAGCGCAACACCACGGTTGCCGTTGCTCTCGATCAATCCTGAATTGACAACATTTGACGGGCCGCCACTGTTGCTGTTGCTGACGGCATTGTCCCCGGTGTTCCGAACCGTGCCCGTATTGTTCAGCGTTGCGCCGCTCGCCAGGTAGACTTCCTGCCCGATGGTGCCGGTGTTGGTGAGCTTGCCCTTGACGGTGATCCCGC
>CANCOY010000146.1 GCA_947379865.1 Acetobacteraceae bacterium | reverse complement strand
AATTCGTTGTCTTCCCCTAAAGACCACGGATGCTCGTAATGCGTTCAGCATCAGGTACCACCTGTTGGGTGTGCAGAAGTCTCAAAATTTAGTTTGAGTGGGCAAACCTCAATTGGAAGTGTCGGATGAGGCCCAACTTGTAGATGGCGTAGAGGATGCGGCGATCAGGCGTCTGCAGGCATCGGTCGAAGTTGGAGAGGCGCTCATGCGGGCGGCCCTGAAAGGTAAATTGGGTCCGCATCATCGCAAGCCGAAAGGCTGGAAAACTCACTAACGATTGTGTTCCCGAACGGCACCCGAGAGGTCTCTACGTGAAGCAGACACCTGCCACCATCAGCTACCGCCGCTTTAACGGCGCTCTTGCCCAGATCGGATATCCCAGCCTTGAAGACGCTATCAGGAAAGCGCTTGTTACTCCCATCGACACGGTGACATTCGAAGGCAACTGGCAGCACCGGGAGCACATGCTGCCAGATGGGGACACCCTGGTAATGTCCTACGTCGTTAGGGAAGAAAATTTCGTCTTCGCTGAGCTTGCTGCCTATGTTCCTGGGCAGGGGCAGGCACTTCTTTCCCGGGCAAAGCCGGGGCCGCAGGTGATCATCGACCAGGCCGGTGTGTTTTCCGACTACGAGTTCGTCCGCGGCATCCTAACGTTCGCGGTGATCGAGAACCACGTATTCGTGCTTCCCGCTCGCCGACTCCGACCGTCTGAACTGGAAATCTATCTGGCCTGGATGCTTGCGACCCGAACCAATGTCTGTCCGTCGATAGCTGAAATTCCTCTGGTACATGCTTTTGACCAAGATCAGGTCGGAGATCCGGGCAGGATTTCCAAGGTTAAGATCGGCAGCGCAGTTGCTGGGGCGAGCGACCCGGTCAAGCAGGGTGGCACGAAGCGGCCGTCCCGCAAGCGTGACTTGGGTGAGCGCGCGATCGACCGGTTCAAGCTTAGGGATGTCGTTGAGGCCTTAGGTGGTGGTGGAGGCGACGCCGTCGACCGTTTTGTCGACACGCTCAGCAGCGATGACGAACTCCGCATTTCGCTAGAGCTGAGAATCAGGTCCAAGCCTCGGGACGAAAGCGATGCTGGCCTCGAAGATGTGGTTCAGGCGCTGAGGAACCTTCCTGACGATGACGTGTCATTCACTGGAGAGTTCGGCGTAAAGAAGGGGGGAGAGGCGCGACTTTCGCGGGTCTACCAAATCGGGCGCGACGGCGAGCTTTGGGATCGCCAAGGGGTGATCTCAGCCATGCTAGACGCGTATGAGGTTCTCAAACGGAGTGGTAAGATAGATTAGCCCCTGATTGGGAGGGAGTATCATGTCGTCCAGTGGTGAGATCAGCCTTCGAGAGCCTGTTCTCAACCTGCTGGCCGCAGCGGCGGCGGCGGGGGCGACAGGATGGTTCTGCCTCGATCTCAGCGCTGCCGGGGACAAGCTTATCGCGATCTTCTCGATCCTCGCGGGCCTCCTCGTTCAGGCTATGCTTGTCACTGCGACAATCGCCGAGAGAGGTGTCATTACAAGCAAAGTGATGCGGGAGCTTCACAGGCATCTCGCGCGGCAGCAGCGCCAATGGGCCGTCCTCTTCGGGCTCTATCTTGTTGCCGCCCTTATCCCGGTTCTTATGTCCCTCGCCCACGGTACGGGCGCCGACATGCTGGGACCGAATATCCGTGTCGGCTCCATCACGCTTGCGTTTTTCGCTACCCTCGCACTCGTTCGAACCATTGGGGTGATAAGCGGTATTCAGTCCCTGCAGCGCGTCCGCCACGCCTTGCTCATTAATGAGATTGAGGAAAATGAAAAACGGGGCCGCGAGATGGAGGCGAACGCGGTGCGCATGACGCGGCCTATCCCCGACGTTCCCTACAACCGTAAGATCTCTATCGGCTGAAAGCCCGCTTCGCGTAGGGAACCAGTGAGCCCCAGAGGGAAGCTCTGATTAAACCGCGCCGGACGGGTCTCAAGAAACCGTTGGTGTATCTACCTTTTGAGGGTGCGGATCTTGAACAGCCGCACGACATCGGTCCCAAGATTGTTTGCTAAGGGGTTCTGGCAACCCTCCACGAAACATTCTCATCCAGGCGAACCTTCAATGAAGCGCGCGCTCGCGGAGCGCACGTTCAAAGGTGATGGCCTCATTCACCTGTGCAAGCGACAGCCGGAAGTCGTCTGCCACCGCGGCAATGTCACCGTCCTCTGCGACATAGGCCGAATACAGTGTCTCTGTCGGAACCCATATGTCCTTGAGGACAGGGCGGCCGTTAGCGACCTTGGGGAAGAGTATAATGCCAGGGGTTTCCACCACAGGTTGGAACTGTGCGGCAACGTCCTCAACATAGAAAATCCGGTCGAACAGGGACTGCTGGATGATCGGCCCCATGGTGAAGTTGTCGTTCATGAGGTCGAGAATGCGCGCCTCACCTGCTTCGCCAATGCTTTCCTCAAAGATCGATTTGCCATCGGCGAGGAAGCGGCTTTTGCAGGCAAATGGATGCTCAAGGTCGGTACGGGCCCGCAGTCTGTCAGCAACCTTCCTGATCGTCTGAAGGCTGTATCCCAAACCCAGAAAGTGCTGCACCCAGGCACTTTCAATCAGATCGAGAAATCCGAGAACCAATCCCTTTGCCGGGCGTTCAATCCTGCTGCGGATGATCGGCGTGGCGAGGCTGTTCGCGTATCCCTCAACCCACGAACGAACCTTGACATGCGAAGCCCCAAGGAGCCTTGCTGCCTGGGGAACCGTGTAAAGCCCGCCCTGAAGGGCTGCTTCGGCAAGAGTCTGCATGCGGCCTCCTTTCAGGCAACGGATACCCGAAGGCCCGTCCTACCCATAGGGTTACACCCAACTATTGCAGAATCTTTATACCAAAACGCGAAGTCTGCAACATCTAAGTGCCGCTGCGGACAGGGGAGGCGCGAGACGCCCCTACCCCTGCTTCGGCGCCCTCCGCACCAGGCGGGCGAGGCCCCAGCAGCCCAGCAGGGTGAAGATCATGGCGCCCATGACGGTGGCGATCAGGCGCAGGCGCAGCAGGAAGGCGTCGGCCAGGGGCAGGGCAAGGCCTGGCTTGCTGGCGGCATAGAGCACGCGGTGCTCGCGGTGTTCGGCCAGGGCATCGCCGCAGGCGGCGTGGATCGTGTGCTCATTGGTGGTGAAACGGCCGCCCGGGCTCATATAGGCGAGGGTCAGCACCGCCCGGGGCGGGCCTTTGCTCGACGTCTCCAGGGTGCAGGCGGTCGGCGTGCCATGCACATCCACCCCACCGGCGATCAGGCGATAGTCCCGGGCGCGCGGCGCGATGTTGATCAGAATGGCAAGGCCGCCGGCAAGCAGCACGATGGAGACCACAAGCGCCAGAGCCCGCCTTGAGCGCAGGGCAGTGGCTTTCTGGCCGGGCAGGCGGCGGCCACGGTCGCGGGTTCGGCTGGCGGGAAGCGGTATCACGGGCGGGCGTCCTCCGGGATGACGGCCGCCCGCGCCCTGCTCAGTGCGCTTCGGCCCAGGATTGCCCGACGCCGGACTCAACGACGATCGGGATATCAAGGTTAATGGCCGGCAGCGCCGCCTGTTCCATCACCCGTGTCACCACGGCGCGGGTTTCCTCCACCTCGGCCTCGGCCACTTCCAGCACCAGTTCGTCGTGCACGCTCAGCAGCAGCCGGGCCGAAAGGCCGGCGGCATCAAGGGCCGGCTGGGTGCGGATCATGGCCCGGCGCATCAGGTCGGCGGCGGAACCCTGGATCGGCGCATTGATCGCCGCCCGCTCCATGAAGGCGCGCCTGGCCGGATTGCTGTCCTTGATTCCCGCCAGATGGCAGCGCCGGCCAAAGATGGTGGTGACATAGCCCGCCTCCCGCGCCTCGGCCTTGGTGCGGTCCATATAGGTGCGGATGCCGGGGAAGCGCTCGAAATAGGCGCGGATATAGCGCCCCGCCTCGTCCTGGGGAATGCCCAGCTGATTGGCCAGGCCAAAGGCCGAAATGCCATAGACAATGCCGAAATTGATCGCCTTGGCCTGGCGGCGGATCATCGGGTCCATGCCCGCCACGGGCACGCCAAAGATCTCACTCGCCGTCATGGCATGAATGTCGAGGCCCTCGGCAAAGGCCTGTTTCAGGGCGGGCACGCCGGCAATATGGGCCAGCAGGCGCAGCTCGATCTGGCTGTAATCGCACGAGACCAGCCGGTGGCCGGGGGCCGCCACAAAGGCGCGGCGGATGCGCCGCCCGTCTTCTGTGCGGACGGGGATGTTCTGCAGATTGGGATCGGTGGACGACAGCCGCCCGGTGGAGGTGGCGGCCATGGAAAAGCTAGTATGCACCCGGCCCGTGCGCGGATCGATCTGGGATTGCAGGGCGTCTGTATAGGTCGACTTCAGCTTGGAGAGCTGGCGCCAGTCCAGCACCTTGCGGGGCAGGTCGTGGCCCTGTTCGGCAAGGCTTTCCAGAATGTCCGCCCCCGTCGCATAGGCGCCGGTCTTGCCCTTCTTGCCGCCGCCGAGCCCCAGTTCATCAAACAGGATCTCGCCCAGCTGCTTGGGCGAGCCAAGGTTGAAGGGCCGGCCCGCCAGCTTGAAGATATCGGTCTCAAGCACCGCCATGCGCTCGGCAAAATCCTGGCTGAGGCGGGCCAGTTCCGTGCGGTCCACCAGCACGCCATTGCGCTCCATGGCCACGATGGAGGGGATCAGGGGGCGTTCCAGCGTCTCATAGACCGTGGTGGCGCGGGTGGCCACAAGGCGCGGCTTCAGCACCTGCCACAGCCGCAGGGTCACGTCCGCATCCTCGGCCGCATAGGCCGTGGCGCGGTCCAGCGGCACCTGATCGAAGGTGATCTGATTGCGGCCGGTGCCGCAGACATCGGCAAACTTGATGGGCGTGTGGCCGAGGTGGAGTTCCGAGAGCTCGTCCATGCCATGGCCATGCTCGCCCGCCGCCATGGCATAGGACAGCAGCATGGTATCGTCCACCGGGCCAACGCTGACGCCCACATTGGCCATGATGATCAGGTCATATTTGGCGTTCTGGGCAATCTTGAGGACGCTTTCGTCCTCCAGCATGGGCCGCAGGATCGCCACAGCCTCGGCCAGCGGAATCTGGGCCGGGGTGGCGCCATCAAGGCCAAGCTCGCCGCCGGGCGCCCGGTGGCCAAGGGGGATATAGCAGGCCCGGCCGGGCGCCAGCGCCAGCGAGATGCCCACCAGATCGGCACGCATGGCATCGAGCGAGGTGGTCTCGGTATCAAAGGCGACAAAGCCCTGCGCCTGTGCATCTGCCGCCCACTGGGCCAGACGGGCTGTATCCGTCACGGTCTCATAGGCCGAGGTGTCGATGGGGGCGGTGGCGCCGGCTGGCACGGGCGTGGCGGGGGCTGAGCCCGGCGGCAAGGGCTGGGCCGAGGCGGGGGCGGGCGCCGCACTGCCATCAAGCCGGCCCATGGCCTTGGTCTTGAGGGAGCGGAATTCGTTGAGGTCGAGGAAGGGGAACAGCACCGCCGGGTCGGGCAGGCGCACGGCAAAGGCATCGAGCGCCTCTGGCACCGGCGCATCATGGCGCAGGCGCACCAGATCGCGCGAGATGCGGGCAAGCTCGGCATTCGCCATCAGGTTCTCGCGGCGCTTGGGCTGCTTGATCTCGCCCGCGCGGTCCAGCAGGGCGTCAAGATCGCCGTAACTCAGGATCAGTTCCGCCGCGGTCTTGATGCCGATGCCAGGCACGCCGGGCACATTGTCGACGGAATCGCCGCACAGGGCCTGCACGTCGACCACCTTTTCCGGCGGCACACCGAATTTTTCCATCACCTCGGCCACGCCCAGGCGGCGGTTCTTCACCGGGTCCAGCATCTCCACGCCGTCGCCCACCAGCTGCATCAGGTCCTTGTCGGACGAGACGATGGTCACCCGGCCGCCCAGCTGGCGCACCTGGGTGGCATAAGTGGCGATGACATCATCGGCCTCGAACCCCACCAACTCCACCGCATGCACGCCAAAGGCGCGGGTGGCCTCGCGGATCAGGGGGAACTGCGGGCGCAGGTCTTCTGGCGCCTCGGGCCGATGGGCCTTGTAGGCGGGGTAAAGCTCGTTGCGGAAGGTCAGGCGGCCGGCATCAAAGACCACCGCCAGATGGCTGGGATTATCGCCCCCGTCGCCGCCCAGCACATGGAGGAGCCGCGCCAGCATGTTGCAAAAGCCCAGCACCGCATTCACCGGCGTGCCGTCCGACCGCGTCAGCGGCGGCAGGGCATGATAGGCGCGGAAAATATAGCCCGACCCATCCACCAGATAGACGTGGGAGCCCGCGTTGACGGCGGACGAGAGGGGGGCGGTGCCCAATTCGGGATGGGGCGTTTCGGGGGCGGTGGCATCAGTCATGCCCGCAGTATCGCATGGCCCCGGGGCGGCGGCCTAGATCCCAATCTGCCCGCTGGCCCTGCCCGCCCGCCTCGGGCAAGATCAGGCCCACCAGAACGAGCGGGGGTCCATGGGGCGCCCCGCCAAGGGGGAGACGGGACCATGACCACAGATATCGCCACACCGCTGGACCTGCCCTGCGGCGCCCGCCTGTCGAACCGGCTCTGCAAGGCGGCCCTGACCGAGGGTCTGGCCGACCCCATGAACCGCGCCACCGACAAGCTGGAGCGCCTCTATCGCCTGTGGAGCGAGGGTGGCGCCGGCCTGGTGCTGACCGGCAATGTGCAGGTGGACCGCACACATCTGGAGCGGCCGGGCAATGTGGTGATCGACGGCAATGGCGGCATCGAGGCGCTGAAGGCCTATGCCAAAGCGGGCACGGTGGCCGGCAACCATTTGTGGATGCAGATCAACCATCCGGGCCGCCAGGCGCCGATCTCGGTCAACCGCAATCCGCTCGCCCCCTCGGCCGTGCCGCTGAAGGTCGCCGGCAACAATCATGGCGACCCGCGCGCCGCCACCGAGGAAGAGATCCTCGATGTCATCCGCCGCTTTGCTTATGTCGCCACCGTGGCGCGCGAGACGGGCTTTACCGGCGTGCAGATTCACGGCGCCCATGGCTATCTGATCTCGCAGTTCCTCTCGCCCATTGCCAACCAGCGGACGGATGCCTGGGGCGGCAGCGTGGCCAACCGCGCCCGCCTGGTGCTGGAGATCGCCAAGGCCATCCGCACGGCGGTGGGGGCGGATTTCCCCATTGGCCTGAAGCTGAACTCGTCAGACTTCCAGCAGGGTGGCTTCAGCAATGATGATGCCATTGCCGTGGTGCAATTGCTGAACGGGGCAGGCATCGACCTGCTCGAACTCTCGGGCGGCACCTATGAGCAGCCGGTGATGATCGGTGCCGGCGACGACAAGGCCGAGAATGCCCCCGCCACCGAAAGCACCCGCCAGCGCGAGGCCTATTTCCTGAACTATGCCAATCTCATCAAGCCCCATGCCCGCATGCCGGTGATGGTAACCGGCGGCTTTCGCACCAAGCGTGGCATGAACGAGGCCCTGGCCTCTGGCGGCGCCGATGTGGTGGGCCTTGGCCGCCCCATGTGCGTCGACACCGACCTGCCCCGCCGCCTGCTGTCGGGCGAGATCGACCGTGTGCCAACGTGGGAGACCGACCTGCGCCTTGCCCCCAACGCCCTGGGGCCAGAAGTGGGCGCCGACATGCGCCGCCAGATCGAGGTCTGGGGCAAGCAGGGCTGGTTCTGCCTGCAACTGATCCTGATCGGCGAAGGCAAGGGCGCCAACCGCGAGCTAGTGGATTGATGCTGACATAGGAGTCCGTTTCTGGATTCCCACATCTAGCTGGTTGTGCGATGTTATGTGATGCGTACAGGCATCGCCATTCACCTGAGCCCGAGTGATCGCAAGCGCCTGCGGGCGATCATCGATGACCGCAACA
>CANCOY010000145.1 GCA_947379865.1 Acetobacteraceae bacterium | reverse complement strand
CCACTTTCACCGATCTTGGCAACGGCCGAGCCGATGTCGGTGCCGCCGCCAGGCTCCAGGCCACGCACCATGGAGTCGAGTGTGGGCTGCACAACCCGTTGCAGGGCCGCAAAGGCACTGGGCAGGCGATCAACCAGGGCTGAGACCTGTGTTTTCAACATGGGATAGAGCAGCACAAACACCAGTGCCGTGGCCGCGAAGAACCCTACGATGATGGCGGCCGCCGCGATGCCACGCGGCACATGCAGCCGCTGCAACCGGTCAACGATCGGGTCAAGCAGATAGGCAATGGCAAACCCGATGAGGAAAGGAAGCAACACATCCTTCAGCAGATAGATGCCACCCAAAGTCACAAGGATGCCGAGAAGCCAGAAACGAAGATGCGTGCGCGGGTTCATGATGCCTTCCCAATAGCTCCCATGGACCGTAGCCAGGAGACGAGATAGCTGCCACCCGACAGCAC
Organism: Acetobacteraceae bacterium; assembly: GCA_947379865.1. GTDB lineage: Bacteria > Pseudomonadota > Alphaproteobacteria > Zavarziniales > Zavarziniaceae > CANCOY01. The sequence continues at coordinate 7,415 of CANCOY010000145.1, read as the reverse complement.
TGTGGTGATCGCAACCATGATAAACAGGGTCGGGTCGAATTGGTGTTCCGCCGGCGTCAGCGAAAAGCCGAGCCCTGCGAGAATCCAGCCGGCAAGGGCCAGTTGAGCAAGCGTGTTGATCTTGGAGACCAGAAGGGGCCGGATGGGGATCGGCTGGTCAAGGGTGAACGACAGCAGCACGGCACCAATGATCAGAATGTCGCGGCTGACCACCATGATCACCAGCCACAGCGGCACCACATCCTGCACGCCGAGGACTATGTAGATCGACACAAGCAGCGCCTTGTCAGCAAGCGGATCGAGATAGCGACCAAGCACCGAAGCCTGATCGAACCGCTTGGCAATAAAGCCATCAAGGGCGTCCGAGACCCCGGCCAGCGCGAAGACCCAGAAAGCCGCAGCATGGTCGCCGGCCAGCAGCAGCCATACCACCAACGGCACCGCAAGCAGACGCCCAAGCGAGATAAGGTTGGGAAGGGTCACGGCACCCCGACGGGGGAAGGTGCCGGGGAAGGCGTGGGTGTCGTCACGCCGCCCGCAGGCATGGCGGCGGCAAGAAACACATTGACCCCATCTGCGGTCCTCTGAAGCTCAAGCCCCTGGGCCGCAAGGGCACTGGCAAGCGCCAGCGGATCCCCCTGATAATGGAGGATGACGCGCGCATCCCCCGTCGACAGAGAGAGAACCTCAAGCCGGGTGATGGCCGAGACGGCGCGGAGGCGCTGGCGCACCGCAAGCCAGTCAGGCAGTCCACCGAACTGGATAAATGCCGCCACAGAACCGGGAGCGCCCGAGGGCACAAGGCTGGCATCCCTGGTTCCGCTCTCAAGACGCCTCGCTATCTCATTTGCGGCGGCGGCCAGTTGCAGGGCGGGATCCGTGATGGCCGGGTCAAGATCGACCCGTTCGGTGGTGGTGCTGACCCCGGAGGGGCCGGCCCGCCGCAGGGTGACATCCAGCGCCTGCACACCGGGCGCAGGTGCTGCTTCGGCCACAATGATCGTATCGGCGTCATAACGCTGGGCGATTGCGGTCAGGGCGGGCGGATCGCCGGCCTGCGCCTGGGCGGTCTGGATGGTGCGCAGATCCTGAAGATCGCCCGCCGGCACCAGGATCGGTACCAGATCGGCGCCCGCGTCACGGGCGGCCCAGGCGGCATGCCAGGGATTGCTTTCCTCCCAGAGCAAGGCGCCGGCAGCGCCGCGCCAGATGGGCAACAGGACGATCGGGCGCTCCGACGGGCGGGTGAAGGCGACATCTGCCTTGGCCAGAATCGCCAGAACCGGGTCACGGCGGAAGGTGACCTTCAGGCGGGCCACATAGCGGGTGGCCGAACGCCGCTCTGACTGCACTTCAAAGACCTGAACCGTGCTGACAACCATATCGTCCGTTACCAGCGGCAGACGGGGCTGGTCTGCCGCTGCGGTCAGGCGCTGGAGCAATTGTGTCAGCGCGTCGCGCTGGCCCGTGGCAAGGGCGATGTCCCGCGCCTCCGAGGCGCTGGCAGCGGTCGCCTCTGCCGGAACATCGGCAACAGTCAGCCCCTGCACATCAGCCAGGGCAGCGCCAGGGCTGGCAAGGGTGAGCAATGCCATGGCAATCAGAATTCGCGGCAAAAAGGACATGTCGGGGAGCACCGCCAGCAGAGCGTAGAGCGCAATCATAACGTCCCGAGGGGTTGGGCGCACCGCCCCCAGATGGTGCAGCGCACAGTCTGCCGCACGCGACCCTTTTTCAGGCGAACCGCTTTGAGATATGGTCCGCGCGTCCGGGGGACAAGACTTTATTTTGATTCCCCGGCCATTCCGCCCTATCCATCTTGATCTTGCGACGTGAAAGCGACGCGCACGCGACGGGAGCCAGGCCATCTCAACCAACGACGATTCCAATCGCTATAGCTATAAGGCAGCGGGCGTAGATATCGACGCCGGCGATGCCCTGGTCGAGGCGATCAAGCCAGCGGCGGCCGCAACCCGGCGCCCAGGTGTCATGGGCGGCCTTGGCGGTTTTGGTGGACTGTTCGACATCAAGGCAGCCGGTTTTCGCGACCCGTTGCTGGTGGCGGCCACCGACGGGGTAGGCACCAAACTAAAGATCGCCATCGCGGCGGGCCGGCACGAGACCATCGGCATCGATCTGGTCGCCATGAACGTCAACGACCTTGTGGTGCAGGGCGCCGAACCGCTGTTTTTCCTCGACTATTTTGCCACCTCCCGGCTGGACGTGGCGGCCGCTGCCAGCGTGGTCAAGGGGATTGCCGAGGGCTGCCGCATTGCAGGCTGCGCCCTGATCGGTGGCGAGACGGCCGAAATGCCCGGCCTTTATGCTGGCGGTGACTATGATCTGGCCGGCTTTTGCGTCGGTGCGGTGGAGCGCGATCAGGTCCTGACCGGTGCCGGCGTGGCACCCGGCGATGTCCTGCTGGGCCTCACCTCGTCGGGCGTCCATTCCAATGGCTATTCGCTGGTCCGCCGGATTGTCGAGGGTGAGGGCTTCAGCTATGCGGCCCCTGCCCCCTTTGCTCCGGGCGTCACGCTGGGTGAAGCGCTGCTTACCCCGACGCGGATCTATGTAAAGCCGCTGCTGGCTGCGATCCGGTCAGGCGGCGTCAAGGCCATGGCGCATATCACCGGCAGCGGCATCGTCGGCAACCTGCCCCGCGTACTGCCTGATGGTGTGGCGGCGGAACTGGATGCCGCGACCTGGAACCTGCCCCCGGTAATCGACTGGCTGCGCCAGATCGGGCGCCTTGATCCCAGCGAACTGCTGAACACCTTCAATTGTGGCCTTGGCATGATCGTGGTGGTCGAGGCAGCCTCGGCTGACCGCCTGACCGGTCAGCTGCAGGCGGCGGGCGAAACGGTGCACCGCGTGGGCCAACTGGTTGCCGCAGCGCCAGGCGCTGCCCCGGTCGTGGTCACCGGCAGTGCGGGCACCTGGGGCTCGGAGACGACATGGCGCGTCTGAAACTGGGCGTCCTGATTTCAGGCCGGGGCAGCAACATGGCGGCATTGATTGGCGCCACGGCAGAACCCGGCTTCCCGGCTGAAATCGTGCTGGTGATTGCCAACCGCGCCGACGCGGGCGGGCTGGAAACAGCCCGTGAGGCAGGCATTGCCACGGCCGTGATCGATCACAAGGCTTTCAGTGGGCGAGAACCCTTTGAAGCAGCCATGGACGCGGCGCTTGAGGCGGCTGGCGTTGAACTGGTCTGTCTTGCCGGCTTCATGCGGCTGCTGACGGCCGGCTTTGTGGAACGTCGCGTGGGACGGATGATCAACATCCACCCCAGCCTGCTTCCCGCCTTCAAAGGGCTGCATGTGCAACGCCAGGCCCTTGCGGCCGGGGTGCGCATCGCCGGTTGCACGGTCCATTTCGTGACCCCGGACATGGATTCCGGCCCCATTCTGGTGCAGGCGGCGGTTCCCGTGTTGCCAGGCGACGACGAAGACAGCCTGGCCGCCCGCATCCTGAAGGCTGAGCACCGTTGCTACCCCCACGCCGTGCGGTTGATCGCCGAAGGGCGGGTCCGGCTGGAGGGGGACCTGGCCCGGATTGATGCATCTTCCGATAGTACGGAAATGCTGATCAGCCCCCTGAGCGGTGAATAAACTTGGAAACGCGCGTCCTTCTCCGCTCTGGCGCATTAGAGCGTTGACGGCAGCAGTGTTTGGCCTGTCACTATACCCGCTATGATGGATTTACTGCCGCGTTCCTTGCGAATGCACTGCCTCAGGATGCTCTTGGCTGCAGTGACGCTGCTGCTAGCAGGCCTTGGCGCTTCTGATGCGCAGGCGAGGACCGACCTCGACCGCGCCTATGCTGCCCTGCGCAACGGGGCTGCCAATTTTGGTCATGTGCGCATCGTTGCCACGGGTGCTGCCAGAGGTGATGCGGTAGCGGCCGAGGTGCTGGGCTGGCTGTTTGCCACCGGCACCGTTGTGCCCAAGGACAAGGTCCGGGCTGTTGGCTGGTATGTTCAGGCGGCCTCCGCCGGGGCGCCGCGCGCCTTGGGCAATGCCCGGATGATGATGGACAGCCTCAAGGCAGCCGAGCGAAGCCGCCTCGCCCCATCGTGGCTGCGCTACATGGCTGAAGCCTCGGTGGTGACGGCCGCGCCGACCATGCGCCGCATAGCCGCCAAATCTGGCCCCGGGTCCTGGGTTGCCAGCATGATTCCGGCGGAGCGTGACATCATCGCCCGCCTTGTTGTGGCCGCCACGGCGGGAACCGGTGTCAGTCCCAGCCTGGCCAAGGCGGTTGCCAAGGTGGAGAGCGATTTCCGGGCAGACGCCCATTCGCGTGCCGGAGCGCGCGGTGTGATGCAGATCATGCCCGCCACTGCCAGGGGCGAGTTTGGCGTGCACCCCGATACCCTATGGGATGCACGCCACAATACGGTGATTGGCGTGCGCTATCTCGACGCGCTGATCTCGCGTTATGGCGCCGTGGACGTGGCGCTGAGCTATTACAATGGCGGGGCAGCGGTCGGTCGCCCCGGCACGGCGCGGGTAACGCCGTGGACGCGACACTATGTGGATGCCGTGCTGGCCTGGGAGCGGGTCTATGCCAACCGGCCTGAAGGCCAGCCAAGCGGCATGCCGATGGCCGACCCACGCTATGCCCCCGCAGCCGAGCCACAGGCAGCCGTCATCCCCAAAAAGACGCTAGGCGGCAAGACCGCAGCGCAGATCCTGAGCCCTATGGGCTGACCAGCCGCAGGGGTGCCAGCAGGATCAGAAGACCTGCTGGCACGATCCATGTTACTCAGCGTTGCCACGCAGCATGCGGATGATGCCGGAAAAATCGGCCCCGCCATGGCCCGCATTCTCGTAGGCCTCGTAAAGCGCTGCCGCTTCGGCACCCAGCGGCGTTGAGGCGCCGGCCTTGGCCGCTGCTTCCTGGGCGAGACGCAGGTCCTTCAGCATCATGGAGACGGCAAAACCCGGCTGGTAATCGCGGTTGGCCGGGCTGGTGGGCACGGGACCGGGGACCGGGCAATAGGTGGTCAGCGACCAGCACTGGCCAGAGGCCTTGGCCGAGATGTCGAACAGCTTCTGATGGTCCAGGCCCAGCTTCTCCGCCAGGGCAAAGGCCTCGCAGGTGCCGATCATCGAGATGCCCAGCAACATGTTGTTACAGATCTTGGCCGCCTGGCCATTCCCTGCGCCACCGGCATGGACGATGTTCTTGCCCATGGCCTCCAGAAAGGGCTTTGCCCGCTCAAAGGCCTCGTCGGCGCCGCCGACCATGAAGGTCAGGGTGCCAGCCTCGGCACCCCCAACGCCGCCTGATACGGGGGCATCGATCATGCCATGGCCGGCTGCTGTGGCGGCGGCAATCACCTCACGGGCGGTGGCCACGTCGATGGTGGAGCAATCGATCATCAGCGTGCCCTTGGCGGCCGTGGCAATCAGCCCGTCATCGCCCAGATAGACGCTGCGCACATGGGCGCCGGCCGGCAGCATGGTGACAATCACGTCCACATCACGGGCCGCATCGGCCGGCTTTGCAGCAGCCGTGGCACCGGCCGAGGTCGCCTTTTCAACGGCGGCCGCAGAAAGGTCGAACACCTTCAGCGAATGGCCAGCCTTCAGCAGGTTGCGGGCCATGGGCCCACCCATGTTGCCAAGCCCCAGAAAACCGATCCTTGCCATGCTCCCCTCCCCTTTTGCGCCGCGTCAGTCCGCAGGTCGCTGTTCAGCCAAGTGCCAGATCGCCTTCGGCAAGCGGCGCGAAATAGGCATCTACCGCCGCCGTGCTGATCGCCTCAAGCGTATCGGGCGACCATTTCGGTGCGTTGTCCTTGTCGACGATGACAGCCCGCACCCCTTCATAGAAGTCGTGCCCGGCGATGAAGCGCCGCGTCAGGCGGAATTCCAGACGCATGCAGGCGTTGAAGTCGAGGCTGGCCCCTTCCCTGATCTGCCGGAAGGTAACCTTCAGGCTGATGGGGCTCTTGCTGCGGATGGTCCGCGCCTGCTCCTGCGCCCAGTCGGACGGATCCGCTTGCAGCGAAGCAACCACGGCCTCGACCGAAGCCGCCGCGAAATGGCGATCAATGGCCGCCCGATTGGCGACAATGGGCGCCGGCCCCGGATCGGTTGCAAACTTTGCCAGCACGTCGCCGACCATCGCCGCATCGCTTACCTGCGCCAGGCTGGCAACAAGGTCATCAAGCTGGGCGGTGGGAACATAATGGGTGCCTACCCCGGCATGGATGGTGTCGGCGGCCTTCAGGCGCGCGCCTGTGAGGCCCAGATACATGCCGATCTCGCCCGGTGAGCGCGACAGGAAAAAAGTGCCGCCCACATCCGGGAACAGGCCAATGCCGGTCTCGGGCATGGCATAGAGCGTCTTTTCGGTGACAACCCGATAGGTTCCATGCACGGAGATGCCAACGCCGCCACCCATGACGATGCCATCCACAAGGGCAACATAGGGCTTGGGATAATGCTTGATCTGCGCATTCATCCGGTATTCGTCGCCATAAAACCCTTCGGCATAGCCATCCCGGGCCTTGCCGCTGTCATGCAGCCGCCGGATGTCGCCACCAGCACAAAAGGCCTTTTCGCCCGCTGCCCGCACCACCACCAGCCGGATGGCGGGATCGTGTTCCCAGGCGCTCAGCTGCTCGGCAAGCGCCAGCACCATGTCGCGCGTCAGGGCGTTGAGTGCCTTGGGACGGTTGAGGGTAACGAGGCCAACCGCACCCTGGGCGGCAAAAAGGATCTCGGCTTCGCTCATCATGCACCTCCAAGCAGGCGCCGGGCCACGATCACACGCATGATTTCGTTTGTACCTTCAAGGATCTGGTGTACCCGCAGGTCACGCAGCAGGCGTTCGATGGGGTAGTCGCTGACATAGCCATAGCCGCCATGCAGCTGCAGCGCCTGGTTGACCACCTCGAAGCCCGCATCCGTGGCAAAGCGCTTGGCCATGGCACAATACATGGTGGCCTCGGGATGCTTGGCGTCCAGGGCCGAAGCGGCGCGGTGCACCATCAGTCGTGCTGCCTCAAGCTCCGTCGCCATGTCAGCCACGCGGAACTGCAGGGCCTGAAAGGCGGCAAGGGGTTTGCCGAATTGCTTGCGGTCGCCCATGTAGGTCCGGGTCTGCTCAAGGGCCGCACGTGCCCCACCCAGGCTGCAGGCCGCAATGTTCAGACGGCCGCCATCAAGGCCCATCATGGCAATCTTGAAGCCATCGCCCTCTTCGCCGATGCGATTGGCAATGGGCACCCGGCAATCCTCAAAGATCACCTGGGCGGTTGGCTGGCTGTGCCAGCCCATCTTGCGTTCCTGCTTGCCGAAGGAGAGCCCGGGGCTGCCCTTCTCCACCACAAGGCACGAGATGCCGCCGGGCCCCTCGGCGCCAGTCCTGACCATGCAGACATAGATGTCAGAGGTCGACCC
>CANCOY010000144.1 GCA_947379865.1 Acetobacteraceae bacterium | reverse complement strand
CCGCAGACCGGGATGCGACCAAAGGGGTTCATCACGTTCAGCACGGCCTGAAGCTGCGGGCCGCCGACGTTTTCGAAATAGACGTCCACGCCCTTGGGGCAGGCCTTGCGCAGGGCGGCGTCAAGGTCGCCCGTCTTGTAGTTGAAGGCGGCATCAAAGCCGAGTTCCTTCGTCAGGTGGGCGACCTTGTCGTCCGACCCGGCGCTGCCCGCCACATGGCAGCCCTTGATCTTGGCGATTTGGCCAACGATGGAGCCAACAGCGCCCGATGCCGCTGAAACGAACACCGTCTCACCTGCCTTGGGCTGGCCATGGGCCAGAAGGCCGGCATAGGCCGTCAGGCCCGGCATGCCCATGACGCCGAGATAGGCCTGTGCCGGGGCAAGCGAGGTGTCGATCTTGAAGGCACCGCTGTGAGCGCCCAGCACGGCGTATTCACGCCAGCCCGCAAAATGGCTGACGACATCGCCTTCCTTGAAGGCGCTGTTGCGCGACTTCACCACTTCGCCCACCACGCCGCCGTCAAGCGGCTGGCCGATCTGGAACGGCGGCACATAAGAGGCGCGGTCAACCATGCGGCCGCGCATATAGGGGTCAACCGACATCCAGGTGTTGCGCACCAGGATTTCGCCCTCGGCCGGGTCTGCAACGTCGATGGTCTCAAGGCGGAAGGCGCTGGCGGTCGGCTTGCCCTCGGGGCGGCCGGCGAGCACGATCTGGCTGCTCTTGGTCATGAATTTCTCCTTGAACGGACTAAAACTATTACGTGGCTGCTCAGACGGTGGCGGGGTCGGCGATCTTGACAATCAGCTTGCCCACATTGGTGCCGTCAAACAGCATGTTCACGGCGGTGGCCGCCTTCTCGAGGCCGTCGACGATGGTCTCCTTGGACTTCAGCTTGCCTTCTGCCACCCACTGGGCCAGCTGGGCGGCGCCCTCGCCATACTTGGCGGCGAAGTCGAGCACGATGAAGCCCTGGATGCCGATGCGGCGCATCAGGATCGGGTTGAAATCGGCCTTCACCGGCTCGGTCGCGTTATAGCCGGAGATCATGCCGCACAGGGGCATGCGACCATAGAGGTTCATGCGGGGCATGATCGCTTCCATGATCTCGCCACCGACGTTCTCGAAGTTGACGTCGATGCCATTGGGGGTGGCGCGCTCAAGCTGCTCGCGCCAGTCGGCGGCCTTGTAGTCCACCGCCTCGTCAAAGCCGAATTCTTCCTTGATCAGGCGGCACTTCTCGGCCCCACCGGCGATGCCGACGGTGCGGCAGCCCTTGATCTTGGCGATCTGACCCACGACCGAGCCAACGGCCCCGGCGGCGGCCGAGACCACGACGGTGTCACCCGCCTTGGGCTTGCCCAGTTCCAGCAGGCCGAAATAGGCGGTCAGGCCTGTCATGCCGCAGGCCGCCATCATGGTGGTCAGCGGGATCGGCAGATCCTTGGGCAGGGTGCTGAGGGGGAACATGGCGTCTGGCTTGACGTGAAGATAGTCCTGCCAGCCCACAAGGCCGTTCACAATGTCGCCAACCTTGTGATGAGGCGACTTGGAGGCAACCACCTGGCCGATGCCGCCGCCACGCATGATCTCGCCAATGGCGACGGGGGGCAGGTACTGGTCCATGTCGCTCATCCAGATCCGGTTGGTCGGATCCAGGCTGAGGTAGAGGTTGCGCACCAGCGCTTCGCCGTCAGCAAGCTCGGGGATCGGCGTCTCGACATAGTCGAAATCGGAATCCTTGATGCGGCCGACGGGGCGGTTCTTCAGGCGGAACTGGCGGTTGACGTCGTTCTTCATGGGAATCCTCCGGGATCTGAACGGTTAGGCAGTGGGATTGGAGACGCGCACCAGGAGCTTGCCCCGGTTGCGTCCTTCAAACAGTTGCGACAGGGCGACGGGCGCACCTTCAAGCCCGTCCACGATATCTTCGGCGGCCTTTACGGCGCCGCTTGCAACCCAGGCGGCGAGTTCGCGCTCGGCCGGTTCGCGGCGGTGATAGAAGTCGGTCACGATGAACCCCTCCATCCGCAGGCGCTTGACCACCATGAGGCCGGGCACGCCCATGGGGCCGGGCTCGGGGCGTTCGGCGTTGTATTGCGAGACATTCCCACAGGCGACCACGCGACCGCGCTCGTTCATCAGGAACAGGGCCGCCTGCAACACCTCACCGCCGGTATTGTCGAAATAGACATCAATGCCATCGGGTGCCGCCTGCTTCAGGGCGCGGCGCACGCCGCCTGCCTTGTAGTCAATGGCGGCATCGAAGCCGAGTTCATCCATCAGCCAACGGCATTTGTCGGGGCCACCAGCGGTGCCGATCACCCGGCAGCCCTTCAGCCGGGCGATCTGGCCCACGATGGAGCCAACAGCGCCTGCGGCGGCGGAGACAAGCACCGTCTCGCCAGCCTTGGGCAGGCCGATTTCCAGCAGGCCGAAATAGGCGGTCAGGCCGGTGACGCCCAGCACGCCCATCAGGTGCTCTGGCCGGTGGCCGGGGCTGCGGCGCGTCAGCTCGGCTGCGGGCACGGCGGCGAAGTCCTGCCAGCCAATCATGCCGTCTGCCAGGTCGCCGGGGGCAAAGGCGGGGTCATTTGAGGCCACAACCTCGCCCAGGGCAAAGCCGTGCATCACATCGCCCGGCTCCACCGGTGCCTTGTAGGTGGGCGTGGGCGACATCCAGGCGCGGTTGGCGGGGTCGAGGGAGAGCAGGACCGTGCGCACCAGCACCTCGCCAGGGCCGGGAACCGGCATGGCCCCCTCGCGCAGGGTGAAATGCTCGGGTCCGACCAGGCCGGTGGGCCGGCTGGAGAGGATCCACTGTCGGTTGATGGCGGACGGCATGCTTCCTCCTCCTGACGGGATTGTCCCCATGTGCGAACGATGGTCGCAGGGTGCGAGGCGACGATAGCGAGAAAAGCCGCCCTGACAAGGCGGGCAGCTCAGGGCCGGGTGCAGGGCCTTCATTATGCTCGGTTAGAGTATATATTAGGGCGGGTATTTGTGCACCTTGTTGACGTGCCGCACAGACAAATGGCTGTTGCGGCCGCGCCGTCCTTGCTAGATGTGAGCCATGACTGATCGACTTCGCCTTGCCCTGGCCCAGCTGAACCCCGTCGTCGGCGACATCGCCGGCAATCTCGCCAAGCTGCGCGCCGCCCGCGCCGAGGCCGCGTCCCAGGGCGCCGACCTGATGCTGGCCAGCGAACTGGTGCTGATCGGCTATCCGCCCGAGGATCTGGTGCAAAAGCCCGCCTTCATCGAAGACGCGCTGACGGCACTCCACGATTTGGCGGCTGACACCGCCGATGGCGGCCCCGCCATGCTGGTGGGCACGCCCTGGCTGGAAGGCGGGCGTCTGTTCAATTCCGTTGCCCTGCTGGACGAGGGCAGGGTGGTGACCACCCGCAACAAATACGACCTGCCGAACTATGGCGTGTTCGACGAAAAGCGCCTGTTTGCCCAGGGCCTGATGCCAGGGCCAATCGACTTTCGCGGCATAAGGCTGGGCGTGCCTATCTGCGAGGACATGTGGACGGCGGACGTGATCGAGTGTCTGACGGAGACCGGGTCAGAACTGATCCTGGTGCCCAATGGCTCTCCCTTTGAGGCGGGCAAGGGCGATGTGCGGCTTAATCTGGCGGTGGAGCGGGTGCGGGAATCGGGTCTGCCGCTCGTCTATGTCAATCAGGTGGGCGGGCAGGACGAACTGGTGTTCGATGGCGCCAGCTTCGCCCTGAACGCTGATTACTCCCTGATCACCCAGTTGCCCGCCTGGACGACGGCGATGGCCACCATCGACTTTGAGCGCACGGCCACAGGCTGGGCGGCGGCGCCCGGCCCCAAGGCAAAACTGCCCGAAGGTCTGGCGGCGATGTATCACGCCATGGTGCTGGGCCTGGCCGATTATGTGAACAAGAACCGCTTCAAGGGCGTGGTGCTGGGCCTGTCTGGCGGTATTGATTCTGCCATTTCCGCAGCGGTGGCGGTGGATGCTCTGGGGGCTGACCGGGTGCACTGCGTGATGATGCCCTCGCGCTATACCAGCCAGGAAAGCCTGGACGACGCAGCCGAATGCGCCCAGCTGCTGGGCACCCGGCTTGACGAGATCGCCATCGAGCCGGCGGTGGCGGCCTTTGGCGCCATGCTGGGGCCGCTCTTTGCCGGCCGCGCCCCGGACCTGACGGAGGAGAACATCCAGAGCCGTATTCGCGGTGTCACCCTCATGGGCCTGTCCAACAAGTTCGGCCACATGGTGCTGACCACGGGCAACAAGTCCGAGGTCTCGGTTGGCTATGCCACGCTCTATGGCGACATGTGCGGCGGCTATTCCGTGCTGAAAGACCTCTACAAGATGACGGTCTTTGCCCTGTCGCACTGGCGCAACCAGAACCTGCCCGAAGGTGCCCTTGGCCCCGCCGACCGGGTGATCCCCGAGCGCATCATCACCAAGCCCCCGTCGGCCGAACTGCGCCCCGACCAGAAGGACGAAGACAGCCTGCCGCCCTATCCGGTGCTGGATGGCATTCTGGAGCGCCTGATCGAGCGCGAGATGGGCGTGGACGAGGTGATTGCCGATGGCTTTGAGGCGGCCACCGTCGCCCGCATCGAGAACCTGCTCTACACCGCCGAATACAAGCGCCGCCAGGCGGCCCCGGGGGTGAAGATCGGGCGCAAGCTCTTTGGCCGTGACCGGCGTTATCCCATCACCAATGGCTATCGCGATGCCCACTGAAGGGGCACCGCGCGTCCGCTTCGCCCCCAGTCCCACGGGCTTTCTGCACGTGGGCAATGCCCGGGCGGCGTTGGTCAACTGGCTGTTTGCGCGGGCAAACGGCGGCCATTTCCTGCTGCGCCTGGACGACACCGATACCGAGCGGTCAACGCCCGAATTCGCCGCTGCCATCGAGGCCGACCTGCGCTGGCTCGGCCTCGACTGGGACAGTTACGCCCGCCAGTCGGACCGTATCGCCAGCTATGACGCCGCGCTCGACCGCCTGCGGGCGTCAGGCCGTCTTTACCCCTGTTATGAGACGGCGGAAGAGCTGGATGCCAAACGCCGCCGCCAGCTGGCCCGTCACCAGCCCCCCCTCTACGACCGCGCGGCCCTTGGCCTGGACGCAGCCGACCGTGCCCGTCTGGAGGCAGAGGGGCGGCTGCCCCATTGGCGCTTCCGGCTGGATGGGCGCCGCGTGGACTGGGTCGATCTGGTCAAAGGCCCGTCCCATGTGGAGACGACCACCCTGTCGGACCCGGTGCTGGTCCGCGCCGATGGGCGGGTACTCTATACCCTGTCCTCGGTGGTGGACGATATCGAGCTTGGCATCACCCACATCATCCGGGGCGAGGACCACCTCACCAATTCCGGCGTACAGGTCGAGCTTTTCGAGGCGCTGGGGGCCACTACGCCCGCCCTTGGCCATCTTTCGCTGCTGATCGCGGCAGGGGGGGAGGAGCTCTCCAAGCGCCTGGGCAGCAGCCCCCTTGGTCTTGGCCAGATCCGCTCGTCAGGCATTGAGCCCATGGCGCTTGCCAGCCTGCTGGCCCGCCTCGGCACGGCCGACCCGGTGGAGGTGCGCACCCAGATGGCTGAACTGATGGCTGGTTTCGACCTTGGCCGCTTTGGCCAGGCCCCGGCCCGTTTCGATACGGCAGAACTGGCCAAGCTGAATGCCCGGCTCCTCCACATCCTGCCGCTGGCCGAGGTGGCGGACCGCCTCGCCAGCCTTGGTGTGCCGCCAGATGCGGCGTTCTGGGAGGCTGTGCGGCCCAATCTTGCCAGCCTATCGGAAGCCGCTGACTGGTGGGCCATAGCGCACGGCGACCTGCCACCCCAGCCCGCCGACCCCCTTGCCCAGGCCGCCGCTGCATTGCTGCCACCCGAACCCTGGGACGCCACCACCTGGCCCCTGTGGACCGCCCGCATTACCGAGGCCACCGGTGCCAAGGGCAAGGCCCTGTTCCTGCCTCTGCGCCGCGCCCTCACCGGCCGCGACCACGGCCCCGAAATGAAATTCATCCTCCCCCTCATCGACCCCGCCCGCGCAAAGGCACGGTTGCTGGGGGAGGGGTGAGGAAGGGGTCCGATAGAGTGCAGGTTTAGGCGCAAGCTAGAGTTACTGAATTTTAATCTTGTATCATCGGCGCAGCTTTATCATCATTCGACTGCCATTCCATGGGGCAGGCGCATGAAATTGGAATCACTACCAGATGTGATATTCATATTTGCCATTTTGGTTCCAGGTTTTGTGTATCGGAGTGTTCTCCAAAAATTTGTTCTACACCGCGAAAGTAGTTCAAAAGAGATTATTTTCTTAAATTTCCTAACAAGCACAATGTTGATTTATGCACTTATATCACCGTTAATATACTTAATTTCTGTGAGGAATATTTTTGAATTCAATTTGGTTGCGCAGATTGTATGTTGGTTTTTATTTGTTTTTCTGACCCCAGCAGGATTTGGCCTGATTGCAGCAAAAGCGACCCAGAGCGGAGCGCTTGCTCACTTTGCCAGCTTCCTGGGGCTGCGCGCGATACATCCGACTCCAACGGGTTGGGATTATGTTTTTGGTCGTTTGGAACCGGGTTTCGTGCTGTTAACGCTTCGTAACGGCAATCTCATTGCTGGCTATTTCGGAAAGCGTTCGATGGCATCTTCCGATCCAGGACGTAAGGATTTATATATCGAGGAAACCTTTAACGTTTCACCCGAAGGGACGTGGTCCCCCGTCAGCCAGTCGTCAGGTATCTGGGTCCCAGGCGAAGAGATATCGTCCATCGAGTTTCGGAAGGAAGCCACATATGAATAAGCAGGACGCACCGAAAAAAGACACCTACCAGCCGATTTATGAAGGCTATCAGCCAGGCCAGCGGGGCTATCAGCCGCAAACGGGCAGCGACCGGCGACCGGTGCCGCCTACGGGTGGGTCAAGCGTCATGAAACCGGTCGCGCCAAGGCCGCCAGCCCCCGAAAACAAATAGGGTTTGGCCGCAGCCTCACCCCACCTCGACCACCACCCGGCCGACGGCGGTCCGCCCGGCAACGGCGGCGAAGGCGTCGGCGAAGCGGGTGAAGGGATAGACCTGACCGGGGGCGGATTTCAGGCGGCCGGCGATCAGCCAGTCCATCAGGGTTTGGTTGTTGGCAAGGCTCTGGGCGGGCTCGTGGACCATGCCAAAGCGCGCCGCATCCACCCCCACCAGAGAGGCGCCCTTGAGGAGGGCAAGGTTGAACGGCAGGGCCGGGATGCTGCCCGCCGCAAAGCCCACCACCAGATGGCGGCCCTTCCAGGCAAGGCTGCGGAAGGCGGGTTCGGAATAAGCGCCGCCCACCGGGTCATAGACAATATCGATACCGCCCGGCGCCAGCGCCTTCAGGGCGTCACGCCAGTTGGGGGCGGTATAATCCACACTGGCTTGCGCCCCCAGGGCCTCGGCAAAGGCGCGTTTCTCGGGCGATGAGGCCGCCGCAATCACCTTCAGGCCCAGTTCCCGGCCCAGTTCGACAGCGGCCGCCCCCGTGGCCCCGGCAGCGCCCAGCACCAGCAGGGTTTCCCCCGCCTTTGCCTCGGCCCGGTCCACCAAGGCGTGATAGCCTGTGGCATAATTGATGCGGAACCCCGCCGCCTCGTGCCAGCCAAGGCCGTCCGGGATGGCAAGGGTGCCTGAGGCGGGCGACACAGCATAATCCGCGAGGCCCCCGGTGAAGCCTGAGCCGATCACCCGGTCGCCCACCGCAAAGCTCGTCACCCCGTCGCCCAGTTCTGCCACTTCGCCCGCAAACTCCGAGCCGGGGACAAAGGGCAGGGGTGGCTTCACCTGATATTTGCCCTGGGCAATCAGGGTGTCGAGAAAGCTGAGGCCAGAGGCGCGGACGCGGATCAGCACCTCGCCTGCCTTGG
>CANCOY010000143.1 GCA_947379865.1 Acetobacteraceae bacterium | reverse complement strand
GACCGTGACGCTGACCTCGGCTGACGTAGTGACCCTGGCCGACACGGGAGCGAACATCGCCGCCCTCACGTCGGTTCAGATCGCCGCTCTTGCCGGCCTGTTCATCGACACCATCAACGCCACGGACGATGCCCTGAGCCTGACCGTTGCCCAGTATCAGGCGCTGGGGACGGTAACGCTGACCTCGGCTGACGTGGTGACGCTGGCCGACACGGGGGCGAACATCGCCGCCCTCACGTCGGTTCAGATCGCCGCTCTTGCTGGCCTGTTCATCGACACCATCAACGCCACGGACGACGCCCTCAGCCTGACGGTTGCGCAGTATCAGGCGCTGGGGACTGTGACGCTGACCTCGGCTGACGTGGTTACCCTGGCCGACACGGGGGCGAACATCGCCGCCCTCACGTCGGTTCAGATTGCGGCTCTTGCGGGCCTGTTCATCGACACCATCAACGCCACAGACAACGCCCTCAGCCTTACGGTTGCGCAGTATCAGGCGCTGGGGACGGTGACGCTGACCTCGGCTGACGTCGTGACGCTGGCCGACACGGGGGCGAACATCGCAGCCCTCACGTCGGTTCAGATCGCCGCTCTCGCCGGCCTGTTCATCGACACCATCAACGCCACGGACGATGCCCTTAGCCTGACGGTTGCGCAGTATCAGGCGCTGGGGACCGTGACGCTGACCTCGGCTGACGTAGTGACCCTGGCCGACACGGGAGCGAACATCGCCGCCCTCACGTCGGTTCAGATCGCCGCTCTCGCTGGCTTGTTCATCGACACCATCAATTCCAGCACGGATACCCTCAGCCTGACGGTTGCGCAGTATCAGGCGCTGGGGACTGTGACGCTTACCTCGGCTGATGTGGTGACCCTGGCCGACACGGGGGCGAACATTGCCGCCCTCACGTCGGTTCAGATCGCCGCTCTTGCCGGCCTGTTCATCGACACCATCAACGCCACGGACGATGCCCTGAGCCTGACCGTTGCCCAGTATCAGGCGCTGGGGACGGTGACGCTGACGGCGGGTGACGCGGTCGCCGTAGTCGATACATCGGCGAACCTCGAAGCCCTCACCACTGTGCAGCTCGCGGCCCTTGCCGGCCTCAACATCGACAGCATTGACGCAACGGACAACACGCTCAGCCTGACGGTTGCCAAGTACCTGGCGCTGGGTACGGTGACGGCGACGGCCAGTGACACGGTTACTCTCGCAGACACAGGGGCGAACATTGCCGCCCTCACGGCTGTACAGATTGCCGCCCTTGCCACCCACAATTTTGACACCATCAACGCCACTGATGACACTCTCAGCCTGACGGCTGCGCAGTATCAGGCGCTGGGGACGGTGGCGCTGACTTCCGGTGACACGGTGACCCTGGCCGACACGGGGGCGAACATTGAAGCCCTCACGTCGGTTCAGATCGCCGCCCTGTCTGGCCTGAACATCGATGCCATCAATTCCAGCACGGATGCTCTCAGCCTGACGGCTGCGCAGTATCAGGCGCTGGGGACGGTGGCGCTGACTTCAGGTGACACGGTGACCCTGGCCGACACGGGGGCAAACATTGCCGCTCTCACGTCGGTTCAGATCGCCGCCCTGGCTGGCCTGAACATCGATGCCATCAATTCCAGCACGGATGCTCTCAGCCTGACGGTTGCGCAGTATCAGGCGTTGGGCACGGTTGGCCTGACAAGCGCCGATACCGTCACATTGGTTGATACGGGGGCGAACATCGCAGCCCTCACATCTGTCCAGATCGCCGCTCTGTCTGGCCTGAATATTGATGCCATCAATGCCACGGATAATGCGATCACCCTGACACAGGCCCAGTTCGACGCTCTGGGCTCGGTCACGATCAACACGGGTGATACGGTGACCATCATTGGGTCCAACTCTAGTGGTTTGCTGGTGGGAACGTCTGGTAACGATGTCATCTCTGGTGGAACGGGTGCGGACACCATAATTGGTGCGGCTGGTGAAGATGTGCTCACCGGCGGCGGCGGTGCCGATATCTTCAAGTTCACGGCTCTGAGCGACCTTGGCCTTGGCGCCACCGCGGACACCATCCTCGATTTCAAATCGACAAAGGACACCAAGCTGGTCGCCTCTCGCGACAAGATCGACCTGTCGTCGATTGATGCCATTCCGGGGGGGGCGGACGATGCCTTCAAGTTTGTCTCCAAGGCACCGACCAGTAATGCCAAGGGTGCAGGCAAGCTCTGGCTGACGCATACGGGCACCACCTGGTTCGTCAACCTCAGCACCGATGCTGACAAGGCGGCGGAATACCAGATCGAGGTTGATAACGTCAGCAAGCTGACCAAATTCGACTTCATCCTCTGATCGTGACTTTGACCTGATCTGCACCCCCCGCGACATAGCTGCCGCGGGGGGTGTCTTTCTGAACAGCGTAGGTGGCAGCATGAAACAAGCGATGCCAGGTGGCAGGGATCTTCAGGCGGTCATTTCAGGTCTGAAGGGAACGCTGGCGGCACTTTTTGTCTTCACCGCCTTCATGAACTTTCTTGTCCTGACGACCTCGCTCTACATGATGCAGGTGGCGGACCGGGTTCTGGGAAGCCACAACCTCGATACACTGTATTTCCTCAGCTTCGCCGCCGTTGTCGCCGTGCTGGCGCAGTCCGTCGTGGATGGTGCCCGCAGTTGGGTGCTGTCGCGGGTGGCGACGCACCTTGATGCTCAGCTGAGCGGGCAGGTTTTCCAGGAGGCGCTGGTCGGGCGCCTTGGGGCCACCTCTTATGACGGCGAGGCCCTGCGTGACTTCAGCGCCCTCAGGAGTTTCATTGGCTCAACACCGCTCACAGTCATGATGGATGCGCCGTGGGCGCCGTTCTTTGTATTTGTCGCTTATGCACTGCACCCCCTCGTGGGCCATCTGACCCTTGCAGCGATTATTGTTCTCGTGGCGCTGGCCCTTCTGGGCAATTATTTTACCAGCCAGCAGCTGGCGATTGCCTCGTCCAGCGTCTCCCGCGCCCAGCGATGGGCCGACCTTTCGATTCGCAATGCGGAGGTGGTGGATGCCCTTGGCATGCAGGCCGCCGTGACGCACCTTTACGCCGCGCGCAGCGCCCAGGGCGTGGCCCTGCAACAACAGGCCACCGACCGGATCTCGGCCATTGCCTCGGTCAGCAAGTTCATCCGGCTGGCAGTGCAGATCGCCATTCTTGGGGTGGGCGCCTATCTTGTTCTCAACCGCGAGATGACATCGGGTGGCATGATTGCCGGTTCGATCATCCTTGGCCGCGCCCTTGGGCCGATCGAGGCGGCGATTGCCAATTGGCGCAGCATCAATGGCGCCCGGCACGCCTATCGTCGCCTGGCAGAGCTGCTGCGCTCGGCCAAAGCCCGGACGCCAGCAACCACCCTGCCGCCACCACAGGGCGAGCTTCGGGTGGATCGCCTGATTGCCAGGGCACCCCGCTCTGAAAAGCTGATTCTCAAGGCGGTGTCATTTGCAATCCCCGCCGGTGATTGCGTCGCGGTAATCGGCCCCTCGGGAGCTGGCAAGACAACGCTTGCCCGCCTGCTTGTTGGAACGACAAGGCCAGAGGGTGGGGTTGTGCGCCTTGATGGCGTCGACCTCTCGGGTTGGTCACGTGCGGATGTTGGCCGCTACCTTGGCTATGTTCCCCAGGACGTTGAGCTTTTCCCCGGCACCGTGGCCGCAAACATCGGGCGACTGGAAGATGTGGCGGCAGAGGAAGTGGTGCGGGCAGCCAAGGCGGCCGGGTGCCATGAGATGATCCTGCGCCTGCCCCAGGGCTATGACACCTATATTGGTGACGAGGCAGAGTTGCTTTCAGCCGGGCAGCGACAGTTATTGGCGCTGGCACGTGCACTGGTGGGCAGCCCGCGTTTCATCGTGCTGGATGAGCCCAATGCCAATCTCGATTCGGATGGTGACGCGGCGCTGAACAACGCTCTGGTCTCGCTCAAGGCGGCGCGGGTGACCGTGGTCATCATCAGCCACCGTTCCTCCATCCTTCAGCATGTGGACCGGATCCTGCTTTTGCGAGATGGCCAGGTGGAAGCTTTTGGTCCCAGGGCTGAAATCCTCAACCGGCTGATGGCGCAGACAGATACGTCGGGACCAAGAGAAGCCGTGTCACCCGCTGCGTGATGGAGCATGAACATGCGTAGTGTTGTCGTGAGTGGCCTGAACAGGCTGTCAGGTTTTCGGTTCAACTGGCCCTTTGGTGGAAACGCGGGGCAGGCGGGCGGGCGTGACTCTCAGGGAACCGTGGGCGGGTGGGCAGTCACCGTCGGCTTTGCCGCGATTTTTGGGTTCGTTGCGGTCTTCACGCTCTGGTCGTTTGCAGCGCCACTTTCCTCCGCAGCCATAGCGCGCGGGCGTATCAAGGTGGAGAGCAATCGCAAGACCATCCAGCATCTGGAAGGCGGGATCATCTCTGGCCTGTTCGTCAAGGAGGGCGACCAGGTATCCCAGGGGCAGGTGCTGGTCACCCTGGACCCGACACAGTCGGACGCGGCGGCTGAAAGTGCCAGAAGCCAGCAGGACACGTTGCTGGCGCGTTGGTCTCGCCTGATCGCGCTGCGCAAGAATAGTTCTGCGGTGGTCTATCCTCCTGAACTGCTGGCGCGGGCGGGCGAGGCGCGGGTGGCTGAGGTCATGGCGACGGAGAACGCCATGTTTGCCAAGCAGATTGCGGAACTGAAGAACCGCAGGGAAATCATCGAAGGCCAGATGACCCAGATCAACTCGGAGATCGGCAGCTATGGTGCCGAAATCGAGTCAAAGAGCCGCCAATCTGCTCTGATCGAGCAGGAAATCGTTTCGGTCCGGGAGTTGGTGTCGAAGGGGCTGGCGCCGCGTCCACGCCTGCTGGCACTGCAGCGCCAGGCCGCTGAACTAAAGGGCAACAAGGGTAATTATGCGGCGCAGGTTGCCAAGGGACGGCAGAAGATCGGGGAACTCAAGCTGAGCCTGATCCAGATCCAGGCCACCGCCGACCGTGAAAATGAAACCGCCCTTGCTGATGCCGAGGCCAAGCTTTCTCTGATCGGACAACAGTTGCGCGCTGCCGTGGATGTTCTGCAGCGACGCGAGATCGTTGCCCCGACAGAAGGCCGCGTCATCAATCTGAAGTTTGTTACCATCGGCGGTGTCGTCCGGCCGGGCGAGCCGCTCATGGATCTCGTGCCCAGCTTCGATAAACTGACAGTGGAAGCCAGCGTCCTGCCCAGTGACATTGACGTCGTGCATCCCGGTCTGCGTGCAGAGGTCAGGCTAAGTGCTTACAAGCAGCGCGTTGTTCCCGTATTCTATGGCGACGTGATCAGCGTATCCCCGGATGCGATCATCGCCGAGCGGGATGGCTCATCCTATTACAAGGCCATTATCGAGATTCTGCCACACGAACTCGACAAGATCAGCGGCATAAAGATGGTGCCCGGCATGCCGGCAGACGTTTATATCGAGACGGGGGCGCTGACCTTTGTGGACATGATCATCGATCCATTCATCGAAAGCTTCCACCGCGCGTTGCGCGAGGATTGAAGAATGATTGTTGATGCGGTCACTTCTGGGCCTGGGCTGATTGAGGCGCGTGCCCTGGTGCTAGGCGGATGCTGGCGCCTGATTTGGCCACCAGATCAATCCGGATGAAGCTTGTTTTTCAAGCTTCATCCGTCCGGTTGGTTTGCTCATGTCATATCTGCTGGGTATTTTTATCCCCTTCGGTCGCAACATGGCGCAGCCAATTTGGTGACCAGTCCCGTCGGGGGTGGGCGTGTTGCCCGTATCAGGGTTTCGCAGAAATACGCTCACGCAGAGATGTTTTCTCAGCCAGACGAAAAAACATCGCCATAGCGTTCAGATAGGTTTCTATGCCTTTGTCATTTGCGCAGTAAACGTTAGATTTGCCAAGTTTGTATTTAACTTTTATCAAGTCCTTCATTTCCATTTTAATCAGTATGAGTCTTAAGGATGCAGGTGGTAATTTTATGCTATTTGAGACATCAGATACTGTAAATGAATTATCTTTTGATTTTGATCCGTTGTGAAAAATATATGAAAGAACAGCGCATGCACGATATCCAAATGTATCGTCAATATCATAAAATGCTTTTGTTAAGTCTGGTATCGCATTTTCTGCAGTATCATTTTTTTCAATGATGGCCGTGTACATAGGAGCCTCTTGTGAAGTTGAATTTCTCATAAGTAGCTCCAGCAGTTGAATGTAAACTATATAGGATAATAAACATGTTTTGTGGTTACACGGAATAAAAAAACTAGATATACAAAAAATAAATCATAAATTACAATATAAAACAAATTTTTTGGAAATTTTGTAATGTTAAACGGAGGGTGGCATGGTTAACCGTTTGAGTGGTCCTGATGCTGAACTGCCTTCACTTGCCCAGATGGTGCGGCAGGGGGATCGCGTTCGGTATGTTGCTTCACTGTTTGCCCCCGAACCGCATCGTCCGAGCCTGATTGCGCTGTATGCGTTCAGTATAGAAATAATGCGTATACCAGAAATTGCAAGCCAGAATCTGATCGGTGAGATCAGATTTCAATGGTGGCGGGAAGCACTGGAGGCGCTTGCAACTGGACAGCCTCCCCGGGGACATGAAGTGCTTCTGGCTTTGGCACCTGCGGTGCAGTCCGGCACAGTAGAGGCAGCCGCATTGGTCCGCATGATCGATGCCCGCGTCCATGATCTCTACGATGATCCGCTTGCCGACATGTCGGCGCTGCTTGCCTATGCCTGTGCAACGGGGGGGGATCTGGCCGTGCAGGCAAGCCGCATACTCTGCGGGGTTTCCAGTACTGATGCGGGTGCCGCAGCTGTCGAAGCAGCAGAGGCCGTGCTGCGGGATGTGGGAACCGCCTGGGCGCTGACCGGCCTGCTAACCACCCTCGGCCAGCAGGCAGGTGCGGGGCGTTGTTATCTGCCGGCCGACCGACTGGCGGCGGAAGGGGTGCGGATGGCTGATTTTCTGGCCTGCCGTCCCAGTGCCGGCCTTGCCCGGGTGGTGGCTGTGGTGGCGGCTGAGGCGCAGCGGCTGTTGGCCTCTGCGCGGGTACGCCGGCGTGATCTGCCAAAGGCGACGCTGCCTGCCGTGCTCATGGCGCCGCTGATTGATCGCTATCTCGCCCGCCTTGCGCGCAATGGCGCCAACCCATTCCACCCTGTGGACCTGCCGCCGTGGCAGACGCCTGTCCTGATTGGCCTTGCGGCCTTGCGTGGTCGCTTCTGAAGCTCGGCTGCTGCCTCAGCCGCGCACCCGCTCTCCCTTGGGGTCGTAAAGCGGGGCAAGGCTGGCCCGGGCGCTGCAGCGGCGGCCCGCCACCTCGATCTCATAGCTGCTGGCCAGCACATCAGCCGCCGTTTCGTGGGCGTCGCAGGCAATCCAGCCCAGACCCACCGAGGCGCCCAGCCAATGGCCATAACTGCCGGACGAAAGCTTGCCGACAATGTGGCCATCGCGCCAGACCGGCTCATTATGAAACAGCAGGGGTTCCGGATCATGGAGCAGGAACTGGACGAGGCGACGTGAAAAACCCGCTTCCCGCTTTGCCAGCACAGCATCGCGCCCGATGAAGGGCCCAAGGCGTGAAGGCGCCTTGTCCGTGCGCACAACAAAGCCGAGGCCCGCCTCCAGCACATGGTCCTCGTCGGTCATGTCATGGCCGAAGTGGCGATAGGCCTTTTCCAGGCGACAGGAATCAAGGGCGTGCAGGCCTGCCAGACGCAGGCCATGATCGGCCCCATGGTCGAGCAGGTGGTCCAGCACATGGCGCGCCATCTCGGTGGGGACATAGATCTCCCAGCCCAGTTCCCCCACATAAGTGATGCGATGGGCCCGCACCGGGGCCATGCCCAATTCAATCTGTTGCAGGGTGCCAAAGGGGAAGGTGGTGTTCGACAGGTCGG
>CANCOY010000142.1 GCA_947379865.1 Acetobacteraceae bacterium | reverse complement strand
ATGAGCTGGCGAAAACAGCACGCGCTGTGCTGAAGGCCCACGGCGTCGATCCCAACCGCGACGATGAAGCCAACTGGTCCCGCCTGGATCGCCTGCCCCCAAAGGCGGCCAAGCACTTTGACGACGCAACGGCTGAGATCGAGCGGCTTAATGCCGAGATCGCGCGAAAGGAAAAATCGATGAACAGTGCCCGTCATGCGCGCCCCGTCGAGGGCGACGGCTTCCACCGGTCCATGTCCATGGGCACCGGCCCGTCTTTCGATTTCGGCGACGGCGTCGTCACCCGCGCCTTGCGGACCGGCGAGCACCTGGCGGCCGCGATGCCCGCAGCATCAACCGACCTCGAGCACCTGGGCTCTGAGCTTGGCCTTGGCGGCCTTGTTCGCGCTCTGGCTGTCGGCCCGCGCAATGGCGCCGAGACCAAGGCCATGTCTGAGGGCACCGGTTCTGCCGGTGGCTTTCTGGTGCCGAACAACCTGAGCGGCATGTTCATCGACCTGGCCCGCGCCCAGGCGCGCGTCCTCGAGGCGGGCGCCATGACCCTGCCGATCTACAATGGCAACCTGAGTGTGGCCAAGCTGCTTGGCGACCCTGTGGCCGGGTGGAAGGCTGAAAATGCCGACATTGCCGACACTGCCGGGACCATTGGCCGGATCGAGATGGTAGCGCGCACCCTGGCGGCGACGATCCCGATCAGCATCGAGCTTCTCGAGGATGCGCCGAATGCCGCGTCCGTGATCCAGAATGCCCTGGTGCAGCGCATGGCCCTCCAGGTGGACAAGGCGGCCCTTTACGGTGACGGCACCCAGGCGGCGCCCCGTGGCCTGAAGAACCGGATCGACGATGCCACGGACCCCGTGAACAGCATCCTGATGGGCACCAATGGCAACGTGCCCACCAGCTACAGCCAGTTCAGCCAGGCTCTGAGCGTTATTGCCGGTTACAATGCCGACGTGTCCAGTGCGGCAATGATCCTGTCCCCCCGGACGGCCGGGACGCTGGATCGTCTGGTAGACAGCCTGGGGCAGCCCATGCGCCCGGCGCCCTCGGTGCAGCGCGTCATTGATGGCGGCCGGTCCTTGACCACAAACCAGATCTCCGACGCGAACACCGTCGGCAGCGGCACCGATTGTTCGGACGCTTTCATCGGCGATTTCCGACAGCTTATCTGGGGCGTGAACACCCAGCTTACTGTCGAGGTAACCCGTGACGGGGCATCGAGCGGCTACAACGCATTCAAGCAGCTTGGCGTGATCATCCGCGCCTACCTGCGTTGCGATTTCCATGTGGCCCAGGGGCGGCACTTTGCCGTTCTCCAGGGCATCAAGGCGTAAGCGGCTTCAGACACCGCTTCATGTGCGGAGGGTCTGCAGTTGGCGGACCCTCTTCACCGAGCCAGCCGGCGGTGCGCGTCAGAACACCGGCAGATGCCCGGCGGGAGCTCCATCCCCGTGCGGCTCAACCCAAGGCGGCGGCCGACACCCCAACGGCCGCCGCCGCCCCTTCAGGAGGCAACGTCGTGCGCCTATCGCCCATTGATCCAGAAGACGTGCGGTTGTCCGCATCGGAGCGACAAGTGTTAAGAAATATTGCTTACAGGCTCGATGGGATCACCCGGCAGGCGACCCTTGGCGACCCACCGGAGGACTATCAGCGGAAGGCAGATAGGGTGTTCCGGGCGGCTGATGGGGATCTGTAATCCGGCGTCAGCCTTTACGCATCCGCACTCCGGCGCCACCACCATTTTCCGGCACGAATACTACCCCTGCGGTCTCAAGGGCTGCCTGAAGCGCGGCGACTGTGGACGCGTGTCCACCTGACTGTTCGTTCTCGAACCGCGTCACCGTCATCACGGAAATCCCCGCCAGTTGGGCAAGCTCCCGAACACCAATTTTGAGGGCGGCGCGAGCCATCCGGCACTGAAGAGGTGTTATCAAGGTATTCATTCCTGTTGACAGGGTAATCATGTTGGGTTTTTCTGATTACAGGGTATGCGTTTTTGCCTACCCAAACAACAGGAACCATTATGCGGCTGCCACCCTTCCGCCCCCGCCACCGCCAGATTGACCGCGCCCAGGTCGAGCAGGCTATCGAAGCTCTGATCGAGATCCTCGACCAGCTGGACGGCGACCCCGACCTCGAAACCGACGCCGACCTTGAGGATGACACCAGCGATTGCTGCGAGGCCCGCGACGACACGGGAACGCCCCGGCGCGTCGAGGTCTATGTGCCTGCCGACATGCGGAGGGTCGCGCCATGATCGCCCCTGATGACCGTCAGGCATCCGTGGCAGCCACCGACGTTGCCGAATGGCTCGCGGTCATAAACGGCTTGGCGGAAGTGCTGGCTACCCTTGCCAGTGCCCCCGCGCCGATCCCGCATCTTGGCCTTGCGGTTCTCGCCGACGCCCTGGGCGAGATCGTCGAGGCGGCCGAGGCGTGCCTCAAGGCCCCATGACATTGGATAAACATGGTCTATTGACCATATATATAAAACATGGTCATTTGAACTTATTGACAGTAGGGGAGCCCCGACATGGCACTGGCTGACAAGCCATTCACCACTAAACGGCTGGCTGAGCGGTGGGACTGCTCGAACCAGCACATCCACAACCTGATCGCGCAGGGCAAGCTGGCGAAGATACCCGGCATGGGCCGGATGGTTCGCATCCCTGT
Organism: Acetobacteraceae bacterium; assembly: GCA_947379865.1. Classification (GTDB taxonomy): domain Bacteria; phylum Pseudomonadota; class Alphaproteobacteria; order Zavarziniales; family Zavarziniaceae; genus CANCOY01. The sequence continues at coordinate 5,360 of CANCOY010000142.1, read as the reverse complement.
CGCATCTGTGATCGCTCTTGAGGAGGGCACCGCATGTATCTCAGAAAGCGCCCCGGTGGGGACAACTGGTTCATTTGCTGGACAGAACCAGGGCGCCGCAGTCGCCGCCTTTCGACTGGAACGAGCGACAAGAGGGCAGCCGAAGCTGCCCTAGCGCGGTTCCGGGTGCAGCGTCTTGCCCCGCCTGACCGCTGTGATGTTAACGACATCTGCGATGGCTATTTGGCTGACCGGAAACGCAAGCCGGTCACAGCATATGAAACCCTTTTTTACAGTTTGATGCCGGTCAGGGAGCATTTTGGCGCCCTGCCGCCTCGGCTTGTAACCCGGGCGCTCGTTAGGGATTACATCACCAAGCGGCGCGACAACACCACCCGACCGAAGCGCCCTGGCGGGGTGGTCCGTAAGTTGTCTGACGGCACCATCAACAAAGAGCTCCGGATCTTTCGTGCGGCGCTCAACTGGGCCGTTAAAGAACAGTGGATCGACCGGGCGCCTCATATCGACATGCCAAGTGGCGGCGCCGCGCGCGAGCGGTGGCTGTCCAAGGATGAGGTCCAACAACTATTGGCGGCGGCGCGCGAGCATCACGTCGAGCTGTTCATCATCGTCGGCATCCATAGCGGCGGGAGATGCGGCGCCATCCTCCAGCTGACCTGGGACATGATCGACCTTGAGGGTGGCTTCGTTAACTACCCCCCAGAGACCCCCGGATCCAATAAGCGCACTGTCGTTACGCCAATCAACGACACCCTTCGCCGTGCTCTTGAGCGCGCGCGCGAGGTGGCCGTGACAAGCTCAGTAATCGAGTACCGCGAGAAGGGCTTGAAATCGATAACGAAGGGCTTCCAGGCGGCCGTCAGGCGCTCGGGCATCAAGCATTGCACCGCCCACGATCTGCGGCGGACCTGCGGGAGCTGGATGCTTCAGGCCGGGGCGAGCTTTGCGCAGGTTGCCGCCTTCTTGGGCGATACCGAAGAGGTCATTCGCAAGCACTACGGCCACTTCAGCCCTGACTGGCTGAGGTCGGCGGCGCGCTCTCTCGACTGAACCGGCGCGCAAGTGGCGCGCATTGGAGGGAATTAGGATGTTAGGACAGATGCCAGTGGACAACATATTGTGTGTTAATCCGCCATTGAGACACCATATATTGTGGCAAGTGGTCTTGGTAAGGGAGAGGTCGACAGTTCAATCCTGTCCGGCAGCACCATTCTCCCCCCACCACCTCCCGGCAGCACCAGATCGCGCCCATGTCCCGTCATCGCCGGATCCTGGTCTGCTGCGTTCGCGATTCCTCCCTTTGCAGGGATCAACCGGGCACTTGCCTGCCTTTCCTCTTGCGGTCGGCCCAACCCTGGAGCCGCCCGAAATCGGAAAGGACGCAATCATGGGCAAGGATCAGATCGCAGGCGCCGCCAAACAGGCCGGCGGCACCATCAAGGCAGGCGCTGGCAAGCTTGTGGGCGACAAGAAGATGGAAGCGGAGGGCCGGGCCAAGGTGACCGAGGGCAAGATCCAGAGCGCCGTCGGCGGCATCAAGGATGTCGTGAAGGATACCTTTCGCAAACACTGACCCGGCCGACCCCTGACAATGCCCCCCGCCTCATTGGGGCGGGGGGATTATCCTGGTCGTGCTGCCACCCGAGACCGCATCCGCTGCCCGACGCACCCGGGCGTGCTGCTGAAAGACACGGTCTTGCCCGCGCTGAACCTGCCCAAGACCGAGATCGCCTGCCTCCTCGGCATTTCCCGGCAATCCCTCTATGACATTCTGGCCGGCGCCCAGCCGGTCACGCCGACAACGGCCGTGAAGCTTGGCAAGCTATGCGGCAATGGACCTCTGGTGTGGCTGAACATGCAGATCGCCCACGACCTGTGGGTGGCCGAAGGGCAAGTTGACGTTTCCAACATTCCCACCCTGCGCGCAGCCTGACGCGGCGTCCTTGCCCTGCGCCCGAGGACCGGTCACCCTGCGGCCGGACGGGAAACAGGTCCCGTTCTGACCAATATTCTGGGAATGGAACGGCACCATGTTCAGGACATTAGTGGCGACATGCTTCCTGCTGGTGCAGGCCACGGCGGCCTGGGCGGCCTGCACGGCACCCAGTGGCGCCTTCGGCGGGGTCATTCCAGGGATCGCCTTTTCCAGTGCCGGCGCCACCAGCAGCGCCTATCTGCAGATGGCCAAGGTGGACATGAAATACACCAAGACTTCGTCCAATCCCTTCGGCGGCAGCACATTTTATGCGTTCTATACCGCCCTCAACACGACAGACATTACGGTTGTCGGGACGGTCGCCATTTCGGCAAGCAGCTGGAATGCCACCAACTGCATCGGCTCCATCACCCTGACGGGGAGCAGCAAGCCCTTCTATTTCATCTCGACCTCTTCGGGGGCAACCATGATGGGCTTCAGCCCGTCGGCAGCGGGGGAGTTCCAATGGGCCTGGGGGCGGCTGGAGAAACTCTGACGGCACGGGCAGCGTGATTTAATGCGTATGGAAAATACCATTTAAACCCTTTGCCCCCACCCCACTGACGCGAAAAGGTTCTGGTTTACGCCGCCCTGCCTGTGATACAAAATGTCGCAGGGAGGAAGCCATGGCTGATATTGATTTGCAGGACTGGGTGGGGCGCCGCGAGACCCTTGTCGATACGGCAACCGTATTCCCGGCGCGTGGTCTTGCGGCCACCTTCAACCAGCCCGTGGAGGGCCTGGTGCAGGGTGCCCCGGTGCCGGCGCTGTGGTCGTGGCTGTGGTTCCTGCCGCTTGCCCCCATGGCAGAGGTGGGGCCAGACGGCCACCCCAAGCGCGGCGGTTTCCTGCCCCCCATTCCGCTGGAGCGGCGCATGTGGGCGGGCAGCCGCATCACCATCCATGACGACCTCCGCCTTGGCGAAGAGCTTCAGCGCCATTCCACCATCACGGCCATCACCGCCAAGGAGGGCAAGGCCGGCTCCATGGTGTTTGTCAGCGTGGCCCATGCGGTGCACACGCCCCGTGGCCTCGCCATGGAAGAGGAACAGGACATCGTCTATCTGGCGATCCCCAAGACCTATGCGCCGCCGCCCCCCAGCCCCGCCCCCCGCGCGCCCGACTGGAGTGAGCCGCTGGCCATGGACCCGGTGCTGCTGTTCCGCTTCTCGGCCCTTACCTTCAACAGCCACCGCATCCATTACGACCGCACCTATGCGCAGACGGTGGAGAAATATCCGGGCCTGGTGGTGCATGGGCCGCTGCAGGCCATGGCCCTGTTCGAGGCGGCCCGGGCGCGTGCCGATGGCCGCACGCCGGCACAGTTCAGCTTTCGCGGCCAGCGGCCGCTGTTCGATCACGACACGATCAGTCTTAACGGGCGCACAGAGGGGGACAACTGGGCGCTTTATACGGCAAATGGCGAGGGGTCGGTTGCCATGGCGGCAACCCTGAGCTGGCGCTGAAGCCAGCCTGAGGTGAATACCTGAGCCGGTCTGGGGAGGATGCATGGTCAAGATTCTGAGCGGTCTTCGTATCGTCGAAGGTTCCGCCTTTGTAGCCGTGCCCATGGCGGGCATGACACTGGCCCAGCTGGGCGCCGATGTGATCCGCTTTGATCGTCTGCGTGGTGGTCTCGACCAGAACCGCTGGCCGGTTACGGCCGAGGGCCGCAGCCTGTTCTGGGCGGGCATGAACAAGGGCAAGCGCTCCCTTGCTGTCGACATGACGACGCCGCGCGGCCAGGAAATCGTCACCCGCCTGATCTGCGCCCCCGGGCCTGATGCCGGCATCTTCCTCACCAATCTGCGGGTGCGCGGCTGGATGGATTATCCCGCCCTGATCAAGCAGCGGCCCGACCTGATCATGCTCTCCATGCTGGGGGATCGCCGGGGCGGGCCGGCGGTGGACTATACGGTGAACCCGGCCATGGGCTTCCCCCAGGCCACGGGGCCAGAGGGCTCAGCCGATCCCGTCTGCCATGTGCTGCCGGCGTGGGACTGCATCGCCGGCCAGCAGGCCGCGCTGGCGGTGATGGCGGCCGAACGCCACCGGCGCAACACGGGCCAGGGCCAATTGGTGGAAATGGCGCTGAAGGATGTGGCGCTGTCGGTCCTTGGCTCGCTTGGCATTATCGGCGAGGTGCAGATCAACAATGTGGACCGGCCGAAATATGGCAATGCGCTTTATGGCGCCTATGGCCAGGATTTCGCCACCTCTGACGGGCGGCGGGTGATGATCGTGGCGCTTACCAACCGGCAATGGGATGGTCTGCGGGCCGCCACCGGCATGCAGGAGGCGCTGGATGCGCTGGGCCTGCGCATGGGCCTGGTGCTGAGCCGGGAAGGCGACCGCTTCAAGGCCCGGCACGAGATCACGGCCTTGCTGGCGCCCTGGTTCCGCGCCCGCCGGGTGGAGGATTTCGCCGCCAGCCTCGACAGCCATAATGTAACCTGGAGCGTGTTCCAGACCTTCCGCGAGGCGCTGGAGACCGATATCGACCTGAGCGAGGATAACCCCATGTTCGGCACGCTGCAGCAGCCGGGCATCGGGCCGATCCTGACGCCGGGCATTGCCGTGGGCTTCAGCGCGGTGGAGCGCGAGCCGCCCCTGCCGGCCCCGGTGCTGGGCCAGCATACCGACATGCTGCTGCGCGAGATGGGCTATACCGACGGCGACATCGCCCGCCTGCACGACGACCGCATCGTCACGGGTCCCGAGAGCTGAGGGGGCAAAGCTGAGTTGAGGGGGGCCCCCCCCTCAGCAGCAGCGCGGCGCCCCGCCCGCCTTGGCCGCATAGCGCTTTTCCTGGCGTTCGGCGACGAAGGCGGCGCGGCTCATCACCGGGGCGCCGGGATGGGCCGTGGTGCAATGGGCCACATAGGCATCGTAATCGGGCAGGCCCACCATGAGGTGGGCCGTGCGCCGCAGGGCACCCAGCAGGCTTGCCAGCCGCGGGAGGAGGGCCTGCTCAGACACGGGCAGCCTCCAGTCCGGCTGGCGTCTCGCGCGATGTAATCTCTGGCGTGGCCAGGGCGCGGATGATGGCAGCCACGCTGAAGCCGAGCATCGCCACCACCACGGTCATGAACAAGGCGCACAGGGCTGCATCCACCCGGTCGTTCATCACGATGCGGGCCATCTGTTCCACGGTCTTGGCCGGGGCCAGGATCTGGCCGGTGGCCAGTGCCGTCGAGAACTTGTCAGCGTGGGCAAGAAAGCCGATGGCGGGGCTGGCATGAAACAGCTTCTGCCACCCTGCCGTCAGCGTGCAGATCAGCAGCCAGGCCATGGGGGCAAGGGTGACCCAGGCAAGTTTCTGGCGCTTCATCTTGAAGAGGACGACGGTCGCCATCATCAGGGCAATGGCCGCCAGCATCTGGTT
>CANCOY010000141.1 GCA_947379865.1 Acetobacteraceae bacterium | reverse complement strand
GCCTCGTCCACAAAGACATGGCAGGTGCCGCAGGCGACAACGCCGCCGCAGTCGCCATCAATGCCGGGGATGGAATTGTTGACGGCGGCCTCCATGGCGGAAAGGCCGTCCTCGACCTCCACGTCATGGGAGATGCCGGCAAAGGTGATGAAGGTGATCCTGGGCATGGCGGGCTTCCCCTTGTCGCGTTCAGGCGCTGAGGCGCACGTTAAGCGAGGCAAAGCCCCGGATCAGGTTGGAGGGGATGCGCACGGGTTCGCCCACCACTTCGACGCGGGCATAGCGCGCAAGCACTTCCTCCCAGAGGATCTGCAACTGCATTTCCGCCAGACGGTTGCCGAGGCAGCGGTGAATGCCAAAGCCGAATGACAGATGGTGGCGCACGCGCGGCCGCTCGATATCAAAGGCAAAAGGATTGGCGATGACGTCCTCGTCGCGGTTACCAGACAGGTACCACATCACCACCTTGTCGCCCTTGCGGATCTGCTGGCCCTGGAACTCGATGTCGCTCAAGGCCGTGCGGCGCATGTGCGAGATGGGCGTCTGCCAGCGGATGATCTCCGACACCATGTTGGGGATCAGGGCCGGGTTGGCTTTGGCCTTGGCGAACTGCTCGGGATAGCGGTCCACCGCCAGCACGCCGCCGGTCATGGAATTGCGCGTGGTGTCGTTGCCACCGACGATCAGCAGCACCAGGGTGCCGAGGAACTCAACCTGGCTCATGTTCTGCATGTTGGGTGAATGGGCCAGCATGGAGATCAGGTCCGGGCGTGGCGGCTGCTTGATCCGCTCATTCCACAGATTGGTGAAAAAAGCGGCGCATTCCATCAGTTCCTGCTCGCGCTCCTCCCAGGAATTGATGATGCCGGTGCCGGGCGAGGCGGTCACGATGTCGGACCAGCGGGTCAGCTTGCGGCGCTCCTCGAAGGGGAAGTCGAACAGGGTGGCCAACATCATGGTGGTCAGTTCCACCGAGACGCGGTCCACCCAGTCAAACGTCTCGCCCATCGGAAGGCTGTCGAGCACGCGGCGGGTGCGCTCGCGGATGGTGGCCTGCAGCCGTTCCAGATTATCGGGGGCGACAATGGGGTTCACGGTCTTGCGGTGGATGTCGTGCTTGGGCGGGTCCATGCCGAGGAAATTGGGCAGCAGGATGCCACCGTTCACCGGATTCAGCACCGCATCGTCCAGCACGAAGCTGCCCTGGCTGGTGTCCGAGGAAAACACCTGGTGGTTGGTGTCCACCGCCACGATGTCGTTGAAGCGGGTGATGGACCAATAGGGGCCATAGGCGCTTTCCCGGCAGTAATGCACCGGCGCCTCGCGCCGCAGCCGCTCGAAATAGGCATGGGCGGCATCGCGCACATAAAGGTCGGGCGCACTCACGTCGATCTGGTCGAGCGGCAGTGAGCGGGCGATGTCGGCATCCACGAATTCGGCGCGCATGGTATCCTCCCCATTGGCCCCAGGGGCCTTATTACGTAAACTATCAATAGCTATTGTGTCTTCTGTCAATAGGAAACCGCGACTGAGATGTGCCTATACTGCCCGCCAGCCACCTTGCTCGCCGCCAAAGGCCATTTGCCGTGACGACTGAAGCCCGCCCACCCTCTATCCGCCCGCCCCACACACACCTGGCCCCCGCACGCTTGGGCCGCACCCGCCTGCCCCCGGAACAGCGCCGCAGCCAGCTGCTGACCTGTGCCATTGCGGCGGCGGCAGAACATGGTGTGGCGCGGGTAACCCATGCCCATGTGGCGGAGCGGGCCGGGGTTTCGGTGTCGGCCGTGCATTCCTATTTCCGCACCCGGGACGATCTGGTGGGGGCGACCCTGGCGGAGGTTGAGGCCTATCTGATGACCCTGGTGGTGGAGGTGGTCAGGCAGCCGGGCACGGCGCTGCAGGCCCTGACTGATCTGGTGGCGCGGTTTGACCGGGAAGCCCGCGAAAATGCCGACCCGGTCAAGGTCTGGCTCGACTGGAGCACGGGCTTTCGCGCCGATGTCTGGCCGCGTTATCTGCTGATGCAGGAACGCCTGATTGGCGCCATCGAGAAGCTGTTCAGCCAAGGCTGCGAGACGGGCCAGTTTGGTCATGAGTTGAACCCCCGGGCGGCGGCACGGCTCTATGTTGGTGGCGGTATTACGGTGGCGCTGATGCGTTTTGCCGAGGCGAGCGAGCGCGAGATCGAGACGGTGATCGGCCATCTGCTGGCTGGCTTTACCGGCATGGACCCAAGCTGAATCAGCCATGCCGAAGCCTTGTGTGCCGGATGCCCGCCCCTTAGACATCTCGCCATGAGCGACCATGTGACCGAGCACCCCGAGGCAACGCCTGCGCCCACCCCGACGCCCGCAAGGATTGATCGCCGCCTGATCGATGGGGCGGTGGCGCCCACCCTCGTGCGCTTTGCGGCGCCCTTGCTGGCCACCAACATGATGCTCTCGGCCTCTGGCAGCTGGGGTTCGATCTGGGTCAGCCATGTGGTGGGGCCGGATGCCTTGACCGCCATGTCCAATTCCTGGCTGTTCATCATGCTGATGATCGGCATGGTGCAGGGGGTTGGCACTACGGCCGGCATTGCGGTGGCACAGGCCGTGGGCGCCCGCGACCTCGACAGCGCCAAGCGCGCGGCTGCCAATGCCCTGGTCTTTGCCCTGTTCTCTTCGCTTGTCGTCGGGGGACTGGGGATTGCCTTTGCCCCACAATTGCTTACGGCCATCAGCCTGCCGCCTGAGGCGCTGGCGGCGGCGGTGATCTATTTCCAGGTCACCTGCCTGAGCCTGCCGGGCCTCTTCACCCTTGTCTTCATGATGATGCTGGTGCGCGGCACTGGCGATTCCCGCACGCCCTTCATCTTCACCGTGTCGGCCATCGTGATCGGCATGGCGGCGACCCCCGCCTTCCTTATCGGCCTGCCCGGCATTCCCCCCATGGGGATCGCGGGGGCGGCGTGGAGCGGGGTTCTGGCCAATACGGCGGCGGCGGTGGCGCTGGCGCGCTATATCTATTGGAAGCGTCTGCCGCTGGCCCTGTGGCGGCAGGACCTGCATCACCTGAAGCCCGACCTTGGCCTGATCTGGATGCTGATCAAGCGCGGCACCCCCGTGGCGCTGGAGACCCTCGTTGTGCAGGGGGCCTATTTCACCCTGCTGGCCATGGTCAATGTGGAGGGGGCGGCGACGGCGGCGGGATACAGTGCGGCGGCGCAGCTCTGGGCCTATGTGCAGATGCCGGCGGTGGCGCTCGCCACCTCCATGTCCTCCATGGCCGCCATGAACATCGGTGCTGGCCGTTGGGACCGGATTGACACCATTGCGCTGCGCGGCTGCCTGGTGGCCGGGGTCTTTACCATTGTCACCACGGGCCTGCTCTATCTGCTCGGTGATATTCCCCTGCGCCTGTTCCTGCCGGCGGGCGGCGAGGCGCTGGTGGTGGCGCGCAGCGTCAATGCCATCGTGCTGTGGGGCTGGGTGGCGCTGGCGGTCACCCTTGGGCTGAATGCCATGGTGCGCGCCAATGGCGCCATGCTGGCCCCCACCATCATCTTTGCCACCACCATGTGGGTGCTGCGGGTGCCGTTCGCGACCCTGCTCAAGCCGAGCCTCGGCGTTGACGCCATCTGGTGGAGCTTTCCCGTGGGTGCCGTCAGTTCGGCCCTGCTGGCCTATGGCTATTACCGCTGGGGCGGCTGGCGCCGCAAGGGATTGCTGCTGGCCCGCAGCCCTGCCACGGCCTAGGCTGGGGTTTGCAGTGGAGCCATTTGTTTCGAATGCGGGGAAGACCATGACGAAACCTGTCTGTCTCATCATTGGCGCCGGCGCCGGCATTGGCGGCACGGTCGCCGGGCGCTTTGCCCGGGATGGCTATCACGCCTGCCTTGTGCGCCGCAGCGATCGCGCGGGCCTGGACCGGCTGGTGGCCGGGATCGTGGCAGAGGGTGGCTCGGCCTCTGGCCACATCATGAATACGGTCGATGACAACAGCCTTGAGGACCTCGTCACCCATATCGAGGCAGAGGTTGGCCCCATTGCGGTCGCCGTCTTCAACCTTGGCGCCCAGATCGGCAACCGCAGCCTGGCGAACACCACCCACAAGGCCTTTGAGATGGGCTGGCGGCTGGCGACCTTTGGCCTGTTCCGCCTGGCGCAGGTGCTGTTTCCGTATATGGAGGCACGCGGCAAGGGAACGGTTCTGGTTACGTCCGCCACCGCCTCGGTGCGCGGCAATGCGGGTCAGCATTCCCACGCGGCCGCCATGGCCGGGCGGCGTATGCTGTGCCAGACCCTGAACGCGGAATTTGCAGCCAAGGGTATTCATATCGCCCACATCATCATCGACGGGGCAGTGGATGCGCCCGATACCATTGGCAAGATGCTGGGGCCAGAGCGCTTTCAGGCCCTGCGCGAGGAAAAGGGCCTGGAGAAGGACGGGCTGCTGGTGCCGGCCGAGATTGCCGAGACCTATTTCCACGTCGCCCACCAGCACCGCTCCGCCTGGACCCATGAACTGGACCTGCGGGCCTATACCGACCTTGCCTGGTGGAATCACGCCACGGCTACGTTCTGAGCGACCTCCCCCTTAACGGCGCCGCCAGCCTGTGCGACGCTGAAAAAAACGGGGAGGAACCAGAATGATCGAGCGCCAGATCCACATCACCACGCCCGATGGGCAGATGAGCACCTTCGTCTGCCATCCAGAGCGTAACGGGCCGCACCCCGTGCTGCTGTTCTTCATGGATGCCCCGGGCATCCGCGAGGAACTGCGCGACATGGCCCGTCGCCTGGCGGCGACTGGCTATTATGTGCTGCTGCCCAATCTCTATTACCGCGCCAATGTCGAAGAACTGGGCTCGTTCCTGGGGGAAGACGGGGCAGCGGTGCGGGCGCGTTTCTTTGAACTCATGGCGGGCCTGACCATGGACATGGTCATGGCCGATGCCGACGCCCTGATCGCCTTTGCCGGCGCCGATCCTGCGGCCTCCAAGGGCCCCATCGGCACGCTTGGCTATTGCATGAGCGGGCAATATGCGATCAACGCCGCCGCCCGCCATCCCGAGCGCATCCGCGCCGCCGCCTCCATCTATGGCGTGCGCCTGATCACCGACAAGCCCGACAGCCCGCACATTCAGGCGCTGAAGGCCAAGGCCGAAATCTATGTCGCCTGGGCCGAGACCGACCATTATGCGCCACTCGAGGAACTGGCCCCCTTTACCGAGGCCCTGCGGGCCGGCGGCGTGAATGCCGAGGTGGAACTCTACAAGGGGGTTGAGCATGGCTTCGCTTTCCCTGGCCGCCCGGCCTATGACCGCGACGCGGCCGAACGGCACTGGGAGCGGTTGTTCGCCCTCTATCGCCGCAGCCTCTAGCCTCCATCAGACAGACGGGAAGACAGCATGACCATCCAGACAGCCCTGATCATTGGTGTCGGCCCGGATGAAGGCCTGGGCGCCACCCTGTGCCGGCGCTTTGCGGCCCAAGGCCTGCATGTGGTGGTGGCCGGCCGCACCGCCGAGAAGGTGGAGCATGTGGCCGCCGGCATTCGTGCCGCAGGCGGCCAGGCGACCGGCCTGGTGGCCGACGCCACCGAAGAGGCGGCCATGGTCGATCTGGTCGCCCGCGCCGAGGCCATCGGCCCCCTGGCGCTGGCGATCTATAATGCCGGCAACAATATGAACGGCGATTTCCTCACCATGGAGGCCGCCTTCTTTGAGCGTTGCTGGCGGATTGCCTGTTTCGGCGGATTTCTGTTCTCGCGTGAGGTGCTGCGCTGCATGGCGGCGCGCGGGGCGGGCACCCTGATCTTTACCGGCGCCAGTGCCTCCATGCGCGGCAAGCCGTTCTTCGCACCCTTCACGGCGGCCAAGGCAGGCCTGCGCGCGCTTGCCCAGTCGCTGGCCCGCGAGTTCGGCCCCAAGGGCGTGCATGTGGGCCATGTGGTGATCGACGGCGGCATCCATGGTGAGAAGGTCATCACCGGCGTGCCCGAATTTGCCAAGCGCCTGGGCCCTGATGGCCTGATCGGGCTGGAGGGCCTCGCCGATATCTACCAGATGCTGCACAACCAGCCGCGCAACGCCTGGTCCCACGAAATCGACGTGCGCACCCATAGGGAAGTGTTCTGAGCCGGGGCGCTGTCGCCGGATGCTGGCCTTGCGCCGGGGGGCGGACTAACGTCCCGGCGACGCCTTAACAGATCCATGAAATTCGGGAAGGACCCCCTCAGATGTCAAAGGCAATGCGGCTTCGCAAGCCCGGTGGGCTCGACAATCTCTATCTGGACACGGCCGAGGCCGCCGCCCCCGGCCCCGGCGAAATTGCCGTGCGCCTGCACGCCAGTTCGCTGAACTATCACGACTATCTGGTGGCCCGGGGCATGATCCCCACCCGCGACGGCATCGTGCCCATGTCCGACGGGGCAGGCGTGGTGACGGCGGTGGGCGCTGGCGTCACGGACTATGCCGTGGGCGACCATGTGGTCAGCACGTTCTTTCCCAATTGGCTGTCGGGCTCCTCCGAAGTGGCCAAGCTGGGCGTGGTGCCGGGTGACCGGGTGGACGGCTATGCGCGCGAAAACGTGGTGATGCCGGGCACGGCCTTCACCCATTCGCCCAAGGGCTATAGCCATGCCGAGGCGGCGACGCTGACCTGTGCCGGTCTCACGGCCTGGCGGGCGCTTGCGGTCGAGGGCAACATGAAGGCGGGCGAAACCGTGCTGGTGCAGGGTACCGGCGGCGTCTCCATCTTTGCGCTGCAGTTCGCCAAGGCGGCAGGCTGCACCGTGATTGCCACCTCGTCGTCTGACGCCAAGCTGCAGCGCTTGCGCGGCATGGGCGCTGACCATGTCATCAACTACAAGACCAACGAGAAATGGGGCGAGGAAGCCACCCGGCTGACGGGCGGGCGCGGCGTTGACCATGTGGTCGAGGTGGGGGGCGTTGGCACCCTGACCCAGTCGATCCATGCCACCCGCAACGGCGGCCATATCTCGCTGATCGGCGTGCTTTCAGGCTTTCAGGGCGACGTGCCCACCATGTTCATGATGACCAAGCAGATCCGTCTGGTGGGCATCACGGTTGGCAGCCGCGAACAGCAGATCGACATGATTCGCGCCATCGAAGCCAATAACATCAAGCCGGTCATCGACCGCAGCTTCCCGCTGGACGGTCTCGCCGACGCCTTCCGCCACCAGGAAAGCGGCAGCCATTTCGGCAAGATCTGCCTTGAGTTCTAAGGATTTGGCATCAAGCAGCGGGGGGGGCTTTCCCCCCGCTTGCGTTAACAAAGTAAAAAAAGTCTTAGAACGCACTTGCAAACAACTTTGCTGCGGTGCAATATCTGTTCGTCGGCTTCGGCCGACATGCCCTTCCTGGGCGTTTCCTCCCTAAACTCGGGTCGCTTCGGCGGCCCTTTTTTTTGCCCTCGGTCTTTCTCTCCCTCAGGCCAGCAGACTGCCGCCATCAAGCGTGATCACGGCGCCCGTCATGAACGGGTTGATCATGCACGACAGGATCTGCAGAGCGACGTCTTCGGATTTGCCGATGCGGCGCACGGGCAGGCGCCCGGCGACATGGCTGAACAGGGCCTCGCGGCGCTCTTCCGGCATGCCGGCCCACAGGGGCGTGTCGATCAGGCCGGGGGAGACGCAGTTCACCCGGATCGGCGCCAGTTCAAGCGCCAGGCCCCGGGTCAGACCTTCCAGAGCGGCGTTGATGAAGCCAGCCTGGATCAGCCCGGCGGCGGGGCGTGTGCCATAGGCGCCAGAGACCAGGGTGAGGGAGCCTTCGGGCAGGATCTCCGCCACGGCGGCAATGCGGTAGGCCCCCCAGAACTTGGAGTTCATGCCCGCCTGGGCGTCTGCCACGGTGATCTTGCGCAAGGGGCCGGTCTTCACCTCGGCGGCACTGACCACCACATGATCCACCGGGCCAATGCGGGCAAAGCCCCGGGCCACCGACGTGTCATCCGCTACGTCGATGACCTCGATCGCGGCGGCACCGGTGCGCACCTCGGCGGCCTCAAGCTTGGCACGGGAGCGGCTGGCGATGGTTACCCGTGCGCCGGCCCGTGTGGCCATGGCGGCGGTTGCCAGCCCCATGCCCGAACTGCCGCCCACAACGACAACGTGCTTTCCCTCAAGGTCCATCATGC
>CANCOY010000140.1 GCA_947379865.1 Acetobacteraceae bacterium | reverse complement strand
CGCCCCCATCAGCGCCCCCCTCAGCGCAATGGGGAGCCCGCCCGCGACCTCGCCTTTCGCGTGGCGCAGCAACACACCAATGCCCGGGGCGTTGCCCATGGCGGCATGGTGATGACCTTTCTTGATGCGGCCCTTGGCTGTGCGGCGGCAGATGCCTGTGGCCGCCAGCCCATTGCCACCGTCACCCTCAATGTCGATTTCGTCGGCCCGGCGCACCTGGATGATTGGGTGGTCGCGCACACCAATATCACCCGCCGCACCCGCTCCCTCATCTTTGTGACGGGGGAACTGGTTGCCGAGGGCAGCGAGCAGGCGCCGACAACCAAAGTCGCCACCGCCTCGGCCATCTTCAAGGTGCTGGGGGCCTAGGCGTCGGCTTCCAGAGATGTTCCTGATATGGAACGGGATCTGGCCAGCCGGACCCCCGCCTTGCCCAACAAGACATCTGCTGGAATGCCGAGCTTCTCGTGCAGCGCCCGCATCATGTCGAGCGAGGGGTTCCGCGTTCCGTTCAGAACTTCTGAAACACGCGACCTCGGGAAGCCAATCAGGCTCGCCAGCTGGCTGCGCGTGATCCCAAGCTGATCAAGGCGAAACTCGATCGCTTCTATGGGTGTCGGAAGTTCCACCGGGAAATGAACGTCCTCGTATTTCTCGACCAGGATTGCGAGCACCTCAAGGTGATGAACCTCCTGTTCAGAAAGCTCATCCTTCAACATCAGCGCATCGATCTGCGCCATCGCCCAGGCATGGTCCGCGGCAGTCTTGATCGGTCTGATGTCTAGGTTTTCCATGTGACTGTCCCTACGTCGATCTTGTCGTATTCCTTGTGGGTCCCGATGAACTCGATTTTCACAACGCCAGCTTGATAGTTGATCCGAGCTACCAGTCTGAAATGGTTCCCCTTGATATTGAAGATCGTCACCCCGTTGCCTTTGCCGACTGGCCTGGCCTTGGGATATTCAACCTTCAGGTCTTCCGGGTTCTCCCATTCCGCCGCCATCGCTTGCCGAAGCCACGCCCGCAGAGCGCCTGCGGCTTCGCTCCCCCGCTTATGGGTTTCAATGAAGTGCTCGATCCGCTCTTTGGATATGATCTTCATCGCCCAATTACCTATATGGTAATTTTCCAGGAATTACCAGTGCGGTAATTGGTAATTTAATGGCGCCAGCCACCGTTCCTGGCAAGTCGGATGTCATAAGTGACCCCAGCCCTACCGCCGCCGGGCCACCGGCAGCAGGTTTTCGTAGACCGGGGGGCGCTTTTCCTGCTTGGCCTGCATGGCTTCCACCATGTCGGTGGAGGTGAGCATGGCGGCGTTCCAGACGGCGATATAGTTCAGGCCATCGGCCACCGAATGGTCGCGGGTGTAGGTGAGCATTTCCTTGCTGCCGGCAACCGCCAAAGGCGACTGGCCGGCGATTTCGCGGGCGATCTGGGTGACGGCGGCCAGCATGGCCTCGTGGTCGGCAAAGACCTCGTTCACCACGCCCAGCTGCAGGGCGCGGGCGGCGGGCAGGCGGCGGCCGGTATAGGCCAATTCGCGCACCATGCCTTCCGGCATCAGATAGGGCAGGCGCTGCAGGGTGCCCACGTCGGCGACAATGCCGATGTTGATTTCCTGGATGCACAGCCAGGCATCCTGCGTGGCATAGCGCATGTCGCAGGCGGCGATCAGGTCCACGCCGCCACCGATGCAGCCGCCCTGGATGGCGGCAAGCACCGGCACCCGGCAGCGCTCCACCGCATTGAAGGCATCCTGATAGGTAAGGACCGAACGGCGCATGGCCTCCCGCCTGCGGCCCTCATCAGTGGTGGCGGCATGTTCCTCAGAAGAAAACACCGCCAGATCCATGCCCGCCGTAAAGTGCTTGCCGGTGGATGACAGCACCACGACGCGGGCATCGGCGGTCGCGTCGATCTCGGCAAAGACGTCGCTGATCTCGCGCCAGAAGGCGGGCGTCATGGTGTTGAAGGCGGCGGGCCGCTTCAGCACCACATGGGCAATGTGGCCGTCGAAGCTGAGGTCGATGGTCTCGCGTGTCATGATGGTTCCTCCCCTTTGCGCCATTGTTGCCGCGCGCCGTGCGGCGGGCAAGCTGGGTGCGATCTGCTTGACGCCCTGCGGGCGCCTTGGTCTAACTCAGGGATGACCCGCCAGACAGAAACCCTTCCCCTCATCAGCCCCGCCCCGGGCACCACCCGCAGCCTGCTGGTCCACCGCTGGGGCAAGGCGGTGGCGGCGGGGGGCACGGGGCCAAAGGCCTATCTCCAGGCTTCCCTCCATGCGGATGAACTGCCGGGGCAATTGGTGATCCACCATCTGCTCCCCTTGCTGGATGCGGCGGAGGCGGCGGGCGCGATAACGGGCGAGATCGTGGTGGTGCCCTTTGCCAATCCCATTGGCTATGCCCAGATGGGCATGGCGCGCCACCTCGGCCGCCACGACGCCGAGACGCTGGGCAATTTCAACCGCCATTATCCCATTCTGGTGGAGCGCGTGGCGGCGCGCCTCGCCAGCACCCTCGACCAGGATGGTGCCGCCAATGTGCGCCGCATCCGCGCCGCCTTGCTGGCAGAAATCGCGGCGCTTCATCCCCGGACCGAAGTGGACCATCTGCGCCGCCAGCTCTATGCCCTCGCCGCTGATGCCGACATCGTGCTGGACCTGCACTGCGACGACCGCGCGCTGATGTATCTCTATGTCGGCGCCAATGTCTGGCCAGATGCCGCCGACCTGCCGGCCCAGCTGGGCTGCCACGCCGCCATCCTGGCCGATGATTCCGGCGGTGAGGCCTTTGACGAGACGCTGGGCGGCATTTTCTGGCGCCTGCGGGCGTATTTCCCGAACGTACCCATCCCCTCTGCCTGCCTGTCGGCCACGCTGGAACTACGCGGGCAGGGTGATGTGGACGATGTGCTGGCCGCAGGTGACGCCCGCAACCTCTTTGCCTTTCTCCAGCGCCGGGGCCTGATTGCCGGTGACCCCGGCCCGCTGCCCGTGGCCCTGTGCCCGGGCACCCCGTTTGAGGCGGTGGATGTGGTGCAAAGCCCCGGCGCCGGGGTGATCGTCTGGCAGCGCCGCATTGGCGAGCGGGTACAGCGGGGCGATGTGGTGGCCGAGATCATGGATCCCACAGCCGCCCCCGGCACGCCGCGTGCCCAGGCCCTGGCTGGCACCGATGGCCTGCTGTTCACCACGGTGCTGCACCCCCTGGCCCGGCCCGGCCTGAAGATCGCCAAGATCGTGGGCACGGAAATTCTGGCGCACCGGACGGGTTATCTGCTGGAGGATTGATCGCAGGTGTCCAAAGCGGGCACCATGGGTCCAACAAATCAAGAATCTGGAGGGACCCGGCGATGGCCATCGACTACGACCGGATCATGGCGATCCGCAACCCTGGCTCTGTCCACAGCTATGGCGACCGCGAGACCATGCTCTATGCCCTTGGCATCGGCCTGGGGCAGGACCCCATGGACCGCGCCGAACTGCCCTTCACCTATGAAAAGGGCCTGCGGGTGATCCCCACCCAGGCCACCGTGGTGGCGTGGAACAACATGCCCATGGGGGCAGCCGGGCTGAACTACCTCATGGTCCTGCATGGCGAACAGCGCCTGACCGTGCACAAGCCCCTGCCGCCAGCGGGTGAGCTTGTCGCCACCGGCGGCGTGGTGGGCTGCTATGACAAGGGCAAGGAAAAGGGCGCCGTGGTGCTGACGGAAACCGTCCTCAGCGACCGGGCAACGGGCGAGAAGCTGGTCACCCTTGGCTCCACAACCTTTGCGCGCGGCGATGGCGGCTTTGGCGGCCCGACGGGCGGCGGCCCGGCGCCCCATGTGCTGCCCACGCGGGCGCCCGACCGCATCATCTCCTATCGCATCGCGCCCAATGCCGCGCTGATCTATCGCCTGTCGGGGGATCGCAATCCCCTGCACAGCGACCCGGATGTGGCGGCGGCGGCGGGCTTTCGCCAGCCGATCCTGCATGGCCTGTGTTCCTATGGCCATGCCTGCCGGGCGGTGGTGGAGACCATGTGCGACTGGGACCCGACGCGTATCGCAGGGTTTGACGTGCGCTTCAGTTCCCCCGTCTATCCGGGCGAGACCTTTGAGACCCAGATGTGGCAGGACGGCAATGTGGTGTCGTTCCGCTGCCGCATCGTCGAGCGCGATATCATCGTCCTGAACAATGGCAAAGCCACCCTGAGGAGCTGAGGCAGATGACCGACAAGCCGCGTGGGCTGCTGCCCGCCTCCACCGTTCTTCTTGTGCGTGATGCGGAGGCCGGGCTGGAGGTCTTCATGGTGCAGCGCCACCACCAGATCGATTTCGCCTCCGGCGCCCTCGTCTTTCCAGGCGGCAAGGTGGACGCCCGGGATGCCGACCAGGCCATCCGCGCCACCAGCCCGGGGGCAGCGGGCCTGGACGACGTGGAACTGGCCTTCCGCGTGGCTGCCGTGCGCGAGGCTTTTGAGGAATGCGGCGTGTTGCTGGCCCGCCCCCGTGGCGGCCAGGCGCTGGTGGATGCGGCCCGGCTTGAGACGCTGGATTCCCGCTGGCGCGTGCCCCTGGTGAAAAACGACGCCACCATGGCCGAACTGGTGGCGGCCGAAGACCTCGACATTGCGGTGGAACTGCTGGTGCCCTTTGCCCACTGGATCACTCCGCCCATGATGCCCAAGCGGTTCGACACCAAGTTCTATGTCGCCATCGCCCCGTCCGATCACCTCGCCCTGCATGATGGCGAGGAATCGGTGAATTCGGTCTGGATCACCCCTGCGGAAGCCATTGCCGATGGCCGCGCCAAGCGCCGCACGGTGATCTTCCCCACCCTGATGCAATTGGTGAAGCTGGAGCGCAGCACCAGTGCCGCCGGCGCCCTGGCGGACGCAAGGGCCGATACCATCCTGACGGTTACACCCGAACTGGTGGACACGCCAGACGGCCAGGCCCTGCGCATCCCGGCCGAAGCCGGCTATGGCATTACCCAGGTCCTGATCAAGGACGGCCTCTGAGTTCCCTCATTTATCGAGACGCCCCATGAACCAGCACGCCCGCACCTCCTTCGTGTTCCCGGACAGCCGGCCCCGCAGCCCCTTCTATACCGAGGAGCACGAGGCCTGGCGCCACCAGATGCGGCGCTGGGTGGACAAGGAAATCAGCCCCTTTGTGGATGAGTGGGACGAGGCCGGTACCTTCCCGCGCGAGCTCTACAAGAAGGCGGCCGACATTGGCCTGACCCGCTTTGGCTTTCCCGAGGAATACGGCGGCATTCCCGAGACGGACATCTGGCACTCCATCGTGACTACCGAGGAAATGGCCCGCCATGGCTGCGGCGGCGTCAACGCCTCGCTGATGAGCCACAGCATCGGCGCGCCGCCCATCGCCGCCATGGGTTCCGAGGCAATGAAGCGCCGGGTGCTGCCCGAGATTCTGGCGGGCGAGAAGATTTCGGCCCTGGCCATTACCGAGCCGTCGGGCGGGTCGGACGTCGCCAATCTGAAGACCTCGGCACGGCGCCAGGGGGACCGCTATATCGTCAATGGCGGCAAGATGTTCATCACCTCTGGCGTGCGGGCGGATTACTATACTGTGGCGGTGCGCACGGGTGGTGAGGGGATGGGGGGTATCTCTTTGTTGCTCTTGGAAAAGGGCATGAAGGGCTTTACCCAGACGCCGCTGAAGAAGATGGGCTGGTGGTGCTCCGATACCGCCGCCCTCCACTTCGACGATGTGGAGGTGCCAGAGGAAAACCTGATCGGGCCGGAAAATGGCGGTTTTATCGGCATCATGCGCAATTTCAATGCCGAGCGTATCGGCATGGCCGCTGGCGCCAATGCCTTTGCCCGGGTGGCCCTGGACGAGGCGCTGGGCTGGGCGCGCGACCGCAAGACCTTTGGCAAGCGCCTCGGCGACCACCAGGTGATCCGCCACAAGATCGCCTCCATGGTCCAGCGCATCACCGCCACCCAGGCCATGCTGGAAATGCTGGCCTGGCGCATCTCCCAGGGCGAGTCCCCCATTGCCGAGATCTGCCTGCTGAAGGTGCAGGCCACCGAGACCATGGAATTCTGCGCCCGCGAATCCATGCAGATCCTGGGCGGTGCCGGTTACATGCGCGGCATGAAGACCGAACGCATCTATCGCGAAGTCCGCGTCAACGCCATCGGCGGCGGCTCGGAAGAAATCATGCGCGACCTCGCGGCGCGCCAGCTGGGGGTTTGAGGGGGCGCTGATATCAGGCGGTGAGGGCCGCACACCGTGCAGCGACGATGGCGCCGACCTTGCGGTGCATGGTTTTGGCGTCGTCGCGTGCCGCAGCGAGTGCAGGAAGCTGTAAGGTTACCAGGCATTCTGTGAGGCGCGTTATCAGGGTGTCCATTGCGACCTCAGCGTCCTTGGCGGCAAGGCCCATGGTGCGCGCCAGCCCAAGGAAATCCGCCCGCCTCAGGCGATCATCCTTGCCGTTCAGTTTCAGGGCCATGCGATCACTGCCAAGGTCTGGAAAGACCTGTGTGGTTACGGCGTCGTAAAGGGGCGCGAAACGGACGGCGGTAAACGCCTTTGCCCCTGCTTCCGCCGTCTTGAGGATGGCGAGATTCTTCAGGTGCATGTCGCCATCGGCGATCAGCCAGGCGAACACGGCGCGCCGGAACAGGATGTTGAGGTCCACGTTCGGCTCAGTCGACAGAGGGCGCAGGGCGCGTGCCATTCTCTCGATCGTGCCGTCGTATTTCGCTGATGTCGGCAGATCGAGGAGGGAGCAGAAATCCTCCATCGCCAAACGGCGCTGGTCCTGCGGCCCCTGCCTGATGTCGAACCGCTCGACGATCAGGGCCGGTGGCATGCCATCTGGCATGGCGATCAGGGCGGCGTCTGGCGTTGTGAACCCTGCGGCGCGCCCAAGTTCAAGGCACAGCCACTCGACGATTGGCAGCAGTTCGAAACCCGCAGTGCCGGCCGGTTTCAGGATGTGGGTAAAGGGCTGGTCGATGGCCGGAACAAGGATGCCGTCGCCGCTCAGGCTCATGGGCGCCTTGATCTGCACCCCGGACAAGCGTGGCGTCTGGGGCTGCGTAAAGAGGCGCGCCAGATTTTGCTCGAAGGTTTCTTCGATCTCGCTGCGCCCAGGGCCGGCATAGACCCCGGTGAAGCGACCGTTTGCGGCAAAGCTGGCAAGCGGGCGCACCAGCACATCCGCTGGAAGGGCCGCCAGTTCGTCGCGGTCCTCGACGATGGTGATGTTCGACATGTAACGCCGACCGCGCCGCAGGGTATCGCGCGCATCCCGCTCATGCAGGATCTGGGCGAGCCAGCCTTCCGGCAGCAGCGAGTCGATGAAGGCAGGCAATTTGCCAGGCGTTGTCTCGCGGATAAGCGCCGGGCCAGAGCGCCGCTCGGCCACCCAGTGCCATTCAAACCCGTCATGGCCAAGGCGCCCGACCAGATCGCCGTGCCAGGCGACCAGCAGCGTGAGCGCGGCCTTGTTCACGGGCGCCGTGCCGCCGGGCTTGGCGAGCAGGAAGCGCTCGGCGCCCTCGCCCTCGCGATACCATGCGTTTTCGCGGGCAAGGGCCCAGACCGCGTCGGCCGCCGCCTGGGGCGTGCCATATTCTGCCAGCAGGCGGGCGGCCATCTGCGCCCGCATGCTGTCGGTGATGGTGCTGGCGTGGGAGCTGCGCAAGCGAAAAGCCTCAAGCAGGCGCTGTCGCGGCGAAGAGGCCGCCACGCGCAGTTCCCCCAGATCGTCGGCAATGATGGCGGTCGCCGTTGACGGGTGCGCCGGGGCCTTGTTCTGGACGATTTCCAGCCCCCGTACCCTCGTGCGCTGGTTGCGCCGCCCACTGATGAACAGGCGCCCGTCCGCCGTGGGTGCCAGCAAGGCGGCACTGGCGGCGGACAGATAGGCGGTTGGGTAGAGGTAATGCGCGATGCGGATGGCGTGGCTCAGGATCGTGGCCTCGATGTCATCGCCACCATCCACATAGACGCCACGGACAAGCGGGATCAACACGCCGCGCCGGGCGCCCTGATGTGCTGCTGTGGCATCTATTGTCTCACCGACCAGATGGAGGACCATTGGATTATCTCGCATCTCAAGTGCGCGATAATTTCATTTCTGGCGCTTGGCCGCAAGAATTATCACGCACCTCAAGTGCGCGATAATTTTCAAAAAGCCGCAGAGCTTGAAGGAGCCAGCTGGGGCACCACCCCAAAAAGAAACCGGCGG